>JAHEXV010000096.1 GCA_023251935.1 bacterium
GCGGGTCTCCCTTCGGTCGAGGTCGGGCCCCAGAGCATAGGAGCCCGGGGGCCGCGCGCGCAGCCGAGCCCGGGGGCGCACTAAGCTGAAGCCGTGGCCGAGGACACGGCAGTCGAGACCGGGATCGACCCCGAGCGCGCCGCCGAGCTGATCGAGGCCGGCGGCGAGGTGATCGACGTTCGCCGTCCCGACGAGTGGGAGGCGGGGAGGATCGCGGGCGCTCGCCAGATCGAGATCAACGAGCTGCAGGGCGAGGCGGAGTCGATCGCCCGGGATCATCCGATCGTCTTCTGCTGCCGCTCGGGAAGCCGCTCGGCCCTGGCGGCGGCGGCCTTCAGGCAGGCCGGCTGGGACGCCTACAACCTGGACGGCGGCCTTCTGGCCTGGGTGGCCGCGGGCCTCGAGCTCGATCTCGGCCGCGGCGAGGTCGCCGAGTCGGGAAGCGGCTCCTAGCGACGCCTGACGCATGCGAGTTCGATTTCGAAAGCCTCGCCCTCCGGCCGACTCCGGGGGCTCATCCGATCCGACCCGACAGCCCGCGGCGAGCAGCCCATCGGCGGCCCCTCGGCCGGCCGGCGCCCAGCCGCCCGTGACCGGCAGCCCATCCGCGAGTGGCCAGGCCCCCGCCGATCCCGCCGCGGCCGGGCAGACCGACGCCGCCGGACGGGGTAACTCGCAGCCGCCCGATCCGATGCAGCGAATCGACGGGTTGCGCGCCTGGCTCGCCCAGGTCGACCGCAGGCTCGGCGTCCGCACCTACCTCGGCGCCGCGCTCGCCGTGCTCGCGGTGGCGGCCGCGGCGATCGCGCTCTTCCTGGCGCTCTCGGTGAAACAGGACGCGGCGACCAAGGACGACCTCCAGTCGGTGCGCGACCAGGTCTCAGGCGTGGAGCAGTCCGCCGCGCAGGCGGCCCAGAGCGGCGTCCGCTCGATCAACCAGCGCCTCACCGCCCTCGAGAGCAGGGTCGACCGGCTATCAACCGACCAAACGACCTCCAAGCGCGAGCTTCAGGTGATCCAGGACGACATCAAGGAGCTCCGCAGCCAGGTGTCGGGCGGCAGCACGTCCGGCACCGGCTCGAGCACCGGATTCGGAGGCACCGGCACCGGCTCGAGCGCCGGGACGGGCACGGGCACGGGCGCCGGAGGCACAGGCCCGTAGGCGCCCGCCGGTGGCCTGCGTCGGGGGGCCGCCTCGCCGGATCGATGTCGTGACTATTCGCACAATGGCTGCGCGCACGCGTCCGACCGTTCGTCTACCGTCGCTCGAACGTCGCCTGGCTCAGGCGTCAATGCCGAGCGCCCGGCGGCGCGATCACAGACACGCGGTTCCTGAAAGGAGACCCTCGGATGCCAACCGGTTACTGCGTGAAGGAACGCAAGAAGGTGGAGATCACGAATCCCCAGCAGGTGACCATGAAGAACGGTCGCCCCGCGATCCAGGGCACCTGCCCGGACTGCGGCACCAAGATCTTCAAGATCGGCAAGCTCTAGAACGGCTCCTTCAGGAAACGGGCTAGCGACGGCGTTGGCCTCGGGGCAGTCCCGGGGCCATCGTGGTCGTTCAGCGACCGCCAGGCTGCTCTGGCGGCCCCCCTCGAACCGGTGAGCTAGCCGCCCGCGGCCGGCCGGCGGGGGACATCTGGATCAGCCGCTCGCGATCCGGCTCGCGCCCCGCGACGCCCCGGGGAGTTGAACTCGGCGTCGCGGGGAGCAGTATTACGGGCAGTGGTGGAAGCGCTAGAGCGAGATCGCCGCAATGGCTGAGGGATTCCTGACCCGGGAGGCGGGCGTACGAGAGGCGTACGCGGCCCACGCGGGCGAGCTGTACGGGTTCGCGCTGCGCTCGCTGGAGGATCCCGGGATGGCCGAGGAAGCCGTCCAGGACACCTTTCTGCGGGCGTGGCGGGCGGCCGACCGCTTCGATCCGGAGCTGGGATCGCTGCGCACCTGGCTGTTCGCGATCCTCCGCAACGTGATCATCGACCTCGGCCGCGCGCGGGCCGCGCGCCCGGCGATCGGCGGCGAACTGCCCGACCAGGGCCACGAGCCATTCGAGGACATCCTGCTCAACTGGCAGGTGGAGGAGGCCCTGCGGCGGATCGGCGACCAACATCGCAGGGTGCTGGTCGAGACCTACCTGCGCGGGCGCCCCTACGCCGAGGTGGCGAGCGAGCTCGGGGTGCCCGAGGGCACGATCAAGAGCCGGGTCTACTACGGGCTGCGGGCCCTTCGCAACGCCCTCGAGGAGATGGGCTATGAAGGCTGACGACTGCCGCGTGTGGCGCGAGCGGATCGGCGCCCTCGTCCTCGGGCAGCTGGATGACGATCAACGCGCGAGCACCGAGGCCCACCTCGACGGCTGCCCTGACTGCCGCGCCGAGGCAGAGGCCCTCGCGCCGGTCGCCGCCCTGCTCTCCCGGGCGGATCCGGAGCGACTCACCCCCGCCCCCGCCCCGCCGCCGTACCTCGGCGACCGCATCGCCCGGCGGATCGCGGCCGAACGCCGCGACAAGCGCCGCAGGCGCGTGCGGCTGGGGCTGGGGCTCGGGGGTGCCTGCGCTGCCGCCGCGGCCGCGGCGCTGGTCGCCGTGGTCATCTCCGGGTCCCCGAGTGCGGCGCCCTCCGAGACGGTCGCATTCCGAGCGCTGCCGGGGGACGCTTCGGCGCGCGCCACCCTCGAACCTCGGCCCTGGGGGAGCACCGTCAACGTCCGGGTCCGCGGCTTCCGCCCGGGCACCCTCTGTGAGGTGTGGCTGCGCCGCCGGGACGGCACCCTGGTTGCCGCCGGCTCGTTCCGCTACGTCTACGACGGCGAGAGCGACGAGGCCGAGTTGAGCTCGGCGCTGACGCCCGCGGACGCGACCGCGATCGGCCTCCGCGCCGGCCCCAAGACCTTCGTGGCGCCGCTGCCGGCCGGTTCGGCGGCCAGGGACGCCGCGCTCAGCCCAGCAACGAACAAGGAGGAAGACACCTGATGCGACCGAGACTCGCCCTACTCGCGATAGCGGCGTTCGCCGTGGCCGCGAGCGCGGCCTTCGCGGCCGGCTGCGGCGGCAGCGACAACTCGAGCAGCACCGCCGCGGGCTCGACCACCACCGCGGCCCAGGGAGGCGGGGGGGGCTCCAGCGTCGACGTGAGGGAGACCGAGTTCAAGCTGAACCCGTCGGACCCGACGGTCAAGGCCGGTCAGGTCACCTTCAACGTCTCGAACGACGGGCAGGTGGTCCACAGCCTCGAGGTCGAGGGGCCAAACGGAGACCAGAAGCTCGGCTCGGACCTCTCGCCGGGACAGAAGGGGCTGCTGAGCGTGGACCTGTCGAAGCCCGGCAAGTACGAGTTCTACTGCCCGGTTGACAGCCACAAGCAGATGGGCATGCAGGGGGAGATCACGGTCCAGTAGGCGACCAACGGCTGGGTAGAGCCCAAGCGTCGGGAGGGGCCCCGGCCTGCTTGCGGCGAGTAGACGGTCGCCCGCGCTCGGGCCAGCGCCGGGAAAACGTCGTCCGCGCGGAGCTTGGGGCGCCGGTGTGGAGTTGACGTCGATATGCGTCGCGATCTGCACCCGCCCGCTCCTCGGAGTCGGCGTGAACGACGTTGTCCCCCCCTTGGTCGATTAGCCCCTGATCTCGACCACTCCCACGCTCCCCATCCAGCGAATCCCTCCTGGCGCCTTCGCGACCGGGCGCAACGTTGCGCCGGACCGCCTCGGTCTGCGATAAACGCGGGGCGATGCAGCGGCTGAGCCGGGAGGACACCCGGATTCTGCGCCTCGAGTCGGAGGCGATCGCCGGACACACCCTGAAGCTGGCGATCGTCGATCCGGGCTCCGATGGCGAGGTGATGTCGGTGGAGCGCCTCAGGGAGCGCGTCGAGTCGCGACTCGACCGGCTTCCCCGGGCCCGTCAGCGACTGGCGCCGACGCCCCTGGGGATCGCCACCCCGGCCTGGGTGGATGACGAGAGCTTCGATGTCCGCAATCACGTCCGCCCGGCGTCGGAGCCGCTCACCGACCGGGCGGCCCTGATGCGCTTGGTAGGCGGGGCGATGGCGGAGCGACTCGACCACGCGAGGCCGCTCTGGTGCGTCGACGTCGTCGGCCCCGACGACCGCGGACGCACGGCGCTCGTGATCCGCGTCCACCACTGCGTCGCGGATGGCGTCACCGCGCTGCGGATGCTGTCCCAGCTGCTCTGGGATGGAGACGAGGGCAGCGAGCCGGGCTACGCCCGGCCGTG
>JAHEXV010000097.1 GCA_023251935.1 bacterium
CGCAAGGCATTCGAGATATGAGGAGCTTTAGCTCCGAAACCGGCATGTCAGGGCGCCGCAGGCGCCCGCAAGGCATTTGAAACATCGGCGCTGACCAATCTTGCCTATACAATTTGAAGCGATGGAGACCGCAGAGGGGGCAATCAACCTCACCGACAAGGCGGCGGGCAAGATCAAGGACCTGCTGGCCGCCAACGAGAACGCATCCGAGCAGGCGCTGCGGGTGGCGGTGCGGGGAGGCGGGTGCTCCGGGTTCCAGTACGCGCTCGCCCTGGACCAGGCCAAGGACGACGACCACGTGTTCGAGCACCAGGGCGTCGCCGTCGTGGTCGACAAGGTGAGCATGCAGTTCGTGTTCGGCTCCGAGGTCGACTTCGTCGACGGCCTTCAGGGCGCCGGGTTCGTGGTCAACAACCCGAACGTCGTCGCCGCCTGCGGCTGTGGCTCCTCGTTCCAGGTTCGCGAGGACGCCGCCGAGCGGGCCACCGCCGGCGCCTGACGCGCCGCCGCGCCAAGGGAACTGGTCAGCCGAGCTTAAGAGGTGGGCTCTGCTGCGGATCGGCCGGCTCGGGCGCCGCGGGCGCCGCGATCACCTCGGGTTGCTCGACCTCGAGCAACCCGGCCAGCTCGCCAGTCTCGAGCATCTCCTCGACGATGTCGCAGCCGCCGACCAGCCCGCCGTTGACGTAGAGCTGGGGGAAGGTCCTCCAGTCGGCGAGCTCGCCGGTCACTTCGCGCAGCGGGTCGAGCAGCGGTAGGACGTCCACCGCGCCGTACTCGACGCCGAGCTGCTCGAGGACCCCCACGAGCCGCATCGAGAAGCCGCAGCGCGGCATCTCGGGCGTTCCCTTCATGAACAGGAGCACCTTGTTGTCCCGCAGGAGCTCCTCGACCTTCTGCTTCAACTCCGGGTTGGCAGGCATATCCCAACCTTAGCGAGTCCGGCCGGCGGCTACAGCGGCTCGGCGGTGATCGAGAGCGCGTGGATCGAGCCGTCGTCCATCCGCGACTGAACCGCCGCCCGCACCATCCGATGTTGGTCGATCCGGCTGCGGCCCTCGAACTGCGGCGCCCGGACGATCGCTCGCAAATGGTCGCCGCCTCCCGTCTCGTCGACCACCTCGACCTCTGCGCCCGGCAGGGCCGCGGCGATCATCCGCTCGATCTCGGCCAGGTCAGCCACGCCCCGACCCAAGCTCGACGTCGCGATCGCTCATGTCGCGATTCTAGGCGTGCCCGTCAGCCCGACACCGAGGCGCCGGCGCGGGCCGCCTCGACCATCTCGTCGATGCTCACGAGCTTGACCCGCGGGCGGCCCAGCGGCTCGCCCCGCTCGCGTTCGCGGCGATCGATCGCCTCCCACCCCTGGTAGCTGACGAAGTCGGGGGCGCGCTCCGTAAGCAGCTCGACGATCGCCGACCGGTCGGCGGCCAGCCCCGGCGAAGGCACCCGCCCCTCCTCGACATCGGAGATCAGGTTGTCGACGGTCTCCTGGGCGTCCTTCTTGTTGGTCCCGATGACGCCGGAGGGGCCGCGCTTGATCCAGCCGACCGCGTAGTGACCCTCGACCTGCCGCTCGTCGTCGAGCTCGGTGACCCTGCCGCCCCGGTTCGGGATCACCGCGCGGCGCTCGTCGAACGGGACCCCGTCCAGCCCCAGGCCGGCATACCCGATCGAGCGCAGGACGAGCCCGCACTCGATCGTCTCGCGCTCGCCGGTGTCGCGTGCCCGGATCGCCCCCGAGCCGTCTCGGTAGAGCTCGTTGCGCCCGACGGTCACCCGTTCGACCCTGGCGTTCCCCGTGATCTCGATCGGGGAGCGCAGGAAGCGCAGCGAGATCCGCTTGCGCTTGCCCTCCGGCCGGCGACCGGAGAACTCGGTCAGGATCTCGACGTTCTTGCGGGTCGTGATGTCCGCCTCCTCGGAGTCGAGATGGATCCGGCTGAGGTCGTCGAGCTCGAGCTCGACGGGATCGACGTCGACGTCCGCGTCCTTCATCTCGCCGAGCTCCCGGAGCTCGGGGTTGGTGAACGCCGCCTGGACGGGGCCGCGCCGGCCCAGGATGACGATCTCCCGCACGCCGCAGTCGGCGAGCGGGTCGATCGCGTGCTCGGCCGTATCGGTCACCTCGAGCTCCCCGCGGGTCAGGGCGAGCATCCGGGCGACATCGGTGGCCACGTTGCCGTTGCCGATCACCACCGCCCGTTCACACGAGAGATCGAACTCGGCGTCGGCGAACTCGGGGTGGGCGTTGTACCAGGCCACGAAGGCGGTCGCCGGATGCGATCCGGGGAGGTCCTCACCGGGGATCCCCAGGTGACGATCGGTTGCGGCGCCGTAGGCGTAGACGACGGCGTGGTAGCGCTCGGCGAGCTCCGCGGCGCTCAACTGGTCGCCCACCTGGACGTTGCCGAAGAATCGGAACCCCTCGCGGGCCGCGGTCTTCTCGTAGACTCGGATCACCGATTTGATCTTCGGGTGGTCTGGAGCCACCCCCGCCCGGACGAGGCCGAACGGGGTCGGCAGGCGATCGAACACGTCGACCTCGACCGACAGCTGGTCGGTGCGCAGCAGGTGATCGGCCGCGTAGAACCCCGCCGGCCCGGATCCGACGATCGCCACCCTGAGGGGGCTCTCCGCGGTGCCCAATCGGTCGTTCATGGAGGCGGGGACTTTAGGAGAGGACGGCCGCGAAGCGGGTGCCGACGGTCGAGCAGGCGCCCAGGGACCGGCCCTTCGAGAAGTCCTCGCGGGCGGCGAGGAGCTGCCGTTTATCCTCCGCGCGCCTCCCGAGATCGCGGCGCAGCCACGCGGGGTCGAGCTTGAAGAAGGAGAACTTGGCGAACGTGCGATTGGGCATCCCCGCGATGGTAGCCGTCGCCCTGCTTGCGCTTGTGGGCCCGGCGAGGGGCGCTTCGCCGTCGCGGCCCCCGCCGCGGGTGACCATCGCGATGATGCCCAGGGGCACGACGCCGGCGGAGCTGGCGGGGATCGACGGCATGGCGGTGGGGCTGATGAGCGCCGGGATCGGCGATCCCTCGGCGGCGCAGACCTACCTCGACATCGGGCAGGGGGCGCGGATCCCGCCGGCGCTCTACGACCAGCCGCTGCCCCCCCTCCACGCTCGCCGGGGCCGCGGTGGTCGTCCGACCCGAGTCCCCGAGCGGATCTGGGCGCAGGTCCGCGATCGCGCCGCGGCGCCGCCCGCCGACCTCGTCCCGGGACTGCTCGGATCGGTGCTTCGCGACGCCGGCGCTCGCCTTCGAGCTCGGGTCGCGGGCCCCGCGGTCGCGATCGCCGTCGACGAGCGCGGACGGGTGCCGGGGAGCGCCGGTTGCGCCGCAAGGGGATGCCCCCGGGTGGAAGTCGTGGCGGCTGACCTGTGGCGCCTGGCGAGGCTGGCCGGCGCCCTCGACGACGACGCCCTGCTGATCGCGATCGAGCGGCCTCCTCCGGCCCCCAACCGAGCGCTCTCGATCGGGGCCGCCGGCAGGGGCCTGGCCGGGACGCTGACCTCGGACTCGACCCGGATGCGGGGGTATGTGCTGTCGACCGACGTCGCCCCGACGGTGCTGGCGCGCCTCGGCCTCCCGGTGCCGAGCCAGATGAGCGGTCAGCCGATCCGCGGCGAGGGCGAGTTGGATCCGGGGTCCCTGGAGCGACTCGCAGACCGACTGGCGGCGATCGGCCCACGCCGCGGCCCGGTGGTGGGCGTCAGCATCATGATCTGGCTCGCGCTGTCCGCGCTGGCCGGGATCGCCTTTGGGCGACGCGGTCTTCGCGCCGCCCTGCCGGTGCTGGCGGTTGCGATCGCCTACCTCCCCGCATCGCTGCTGCTCACCGCGGCTCTCGAGCCGAGCCAGCTCGCCGAGCGGCTGATCGCCGGGGTCGGCTCACCGGCCCTCGCCGTCCTCACCTTGCGCCTGGTTCCCTCGTTCGGCGCGTTGGCGATCGCGGCCGCCGTCTCGGTCTCGGGCTACGCGGTCGACGTGATCGCCGGATCCCACCTCACCGAGCTGTCGCTGACCGGCCCGAACCCCGGCGGCGGGATCCGCTTCTTTGGGATCGGCAACGAGCTCGAGGCGACGGTGGCGGCCCTGGTGCCGATCGCGACCGGCGCCGGTCTCGCCGCCTGGGCGCCGTCCGCGTCGAGGCGCGCGGCCGCGCTCGCCTTCGGGATCGCAGCGGCGCTCGCCGTCGCCGCCTTCG
>JAHEXV010000067.1 GCA_023251935.1 bacterium
TCGTCGAGCCGCCGGGGTCCGGAGACCCGGGACGCGATCGAGCGGGCGGCGACCGAGCTCTTCGCCCGGCTCGGCTACCACGCGACCTCGATGCGGGCGATCGCAGCGGCGGCGGGAGTTCAGCCGGCGGCGATCTATCACTGGTATGCGAACAAGGAGGCGATCCTCGTCCACCTCCAGGACGATTTCATGGAGCGCCTCACCGACAAGGTGATCGCCGCCATCGGCCTGCACCGCCGGCCGGCGATGCGACTGGCCGCCGCGGTGCGCGAGCACGTCACCTTCCACGGCATCCACCGGCGTGAGGCGTTCGTCACCGACAGCGAGATCCGGGCCCTGACCGAGGGGCCGCGTCGTGCCCTTATCGCCAACCGCGACCGCTACCAGGCGATGTTCAGCGAGATGATCCGGGACGGGATCCGGGACGGCTCCCTGCGCGCCTCGGACGCGCACGTGGCGACCTACGCGATCCTCCTCCAGTGCACCGGGGTGGCGCTCTGGTTCGATCCCCGCGGGCCGTTGACGCTCGAGCAGGTGGCCGAGCTCCACGTCGAGCTGGTGCTCGGCTCGCTGCAGGCGCCCGGGAAGCTGATCGCCGAGGCGATCGAGAGCGTCTCGCGGGGCGCGGTCGGGGCGCAGGAGGGGTAGGGGAGTGGCCGCGCGAGTCAAGCCGCCGGCGCTTCCGGAGCGGGCGACGATCGCGGTCGTCGCCCCCGCCAGCCCGCCGCAGACCCGCTCCGAGATCGAGCAGGCCACCGCCTACTTCGAGGCCCGCGGCCACCGGGTGGTCTTCGGACCCAACCACCGCAAGGTGCACGGATACCTTGCGGGCACCGACGCCGAGCGCGCCGCCGACCTGCAATGGGCGCTCAGCGAGCCGGGGATCGACATGGTCCACGCGCTGTGTGGCGGCTACGGCGCGGCGCGCCTGCACGACCGGATCGACTGGGGCGCGGTGGGCGAGCCGCGAATCGTCTGCGGGTTCAGCGACATCACCGCCCTTCACCTCGCGCTGGCGGCCCACGCCGGCTGGGTGTCCTTCTACGGCCCCAACTTCCTGCGCTTCACGCGCCGCAGGAAGGAGCTGACCGAGGAGACGAAGGCGTGGTTCCACCGCGCCTTCGAGCCCCGGCCGCTCGGGCCGGTGTTCGAGGACCCCGAGGACCCCTACGTGCTCACGGTGGGCGAGGGAGTGGCCGAGGCGCCGCTGGTGGGCGGCTGCCTGACCTTGCTCAGCGCCAGCATCGGGACGCCGTACGAGGTCGAGACCGACGGCTGCATCGTGATGGTCGAGGATCTCGATACGGAGCCGTACCTGGTCGACACGGCGCTCAACCACCTGATCCGGGCCGGCAAGCTCGAGGGCGCCGCCGGGTTCGTGTTCGGGACCAACGTCAACTTGAAGTACCAGACCGTGCCCGAGGGACCGGAGTCGACGCTGTCGGTCGAGGAGATGCTCGACGAGCTGATCGCTCCGCTCGGGATCCCGGCGATCGCCAACGTGCCGCTCGGCCATGGCAAGCACATGGCGACGATGCCGCTCGGCGTCACGGCTCGCCTCGACGGGGCCGCGAAGACCCTCGAGGTGACCGAGGCGGCGGTGAGCTCGGCGACTGACCAACAACCAGAAGGGGAGTAAGGATGAGGCTGAAGAGGGTGTGGACCGTGACCGGCTTGCTCGTGGCGACCGTCGCGCTGGGGGTGGGGGTGGCCTCGGCGGGAGGCGCGAGTGGCTCGAAGCAGGGCGACAGCATCCTCAAGATCGGCTGGGCGCAGAACCCGTCGACGATCAACCCTTACGTCGGCCAGGACGAGGAGGCCTTTTCGATCTGGGCGATCAACTGGGATCTGCTCGTCAACTTCAGCCCCAAGGACCTCTCCCCGACCCCGGGCATCGCCGAGAGCTGGGACATCTCGGATGACAAGAAGACGGTGACCTTCCACCTCGACCCGAACGCGAAGTGGTCCGACGGCCAGCCGATCACCTCCGAAGACGTCAAGTACTCGCTCGAGGTGCTCGGCAGCAAAGGCGCGCTGTTCACCAGCTACACGGACAACATCACGTCTATCGAGACGCCCAACGCCGACACGGTCGTGATCCACACGAAGCGGCCGGATGCGCGGATCGTCGGCGGCCTGTTCATCTACATCCTCCCCAAGCACGTCTGGGGGAAGGTGCCCGTCGGCGACCTGACCGGCTCCTACAAGCCGGAGCTGCCCCTGGTCGGAAGCGGCCCGTTCATCGTCACCGACTTCGAGCCGAACCGGATCACGAAGATGGAGAAGAACCCGAACTTCCGCGGACCGGAGCCGAAGTTCGACGAGATCCAGTTCATCCGCTACGGCAACCAGGACGCCGCGGAGCGCGCGCTCCAGGTAGGGGAAGTCGACATGGTGCCCGAGGTATCCGCCGCCGGGTTCGCGCGCCTCGGTGACCAGCCCAACATCGAAACGCTGCGGGCCTCCTCACCGGCCTACACGCAGATGGCGTTCAACAGCTGCTCGACGAAGATCTGTCCGGACGCCCAGTACAACCCGGCGATCCAGGACCTGGCGGTCCGCCAGGCCACGGCATACGCGGTCGACCGCGAACGGATCAACCAGATCGCCGCCCGGGACACCTCGTTCGAGGCCCACGGGATGCTGCCCTCGTTCTACAAGTCGTTCTACGAGGTGCCAGCGGACGACTATCCCTACGACCCGGAGAAGGCGAAGCAGATCCTCGATGACGCCGGGTGGCAGGACAACGGAGACAGCCCGCGGACCAAGGGCGGGCAGGAGCTGAAGTTCAACCTCTACGTCCGCTCCGAGTCGCCGTACGACATTCAGGCGGCCAAGCTCGTCGCCGAGCAGGCCAAGGCGGTCGGGATCGAGTACGACGTCCAGGTCGTCAGCACCGACAAGCTGTACGACCTCACGGTGCGGAAGGTGAACGGCAAGCCGGCGCCGGACTACGACACGTTCATCTGGGGCTGGGGCGGAGACCCGTACGATCCGAGCTTCCTGCTCAGCGTCCTGACCACCGGCGAGATCGGCGGCTCGTCGGACTCCTACTATTCCAACCCCACGTACGACCGGCTCTTCAAGCAGCAGGCCGGCTCGTTCGACACCGCCCAGCGCAAGGGGATCATCCAGCGGATGGTCGCGCTCACCCAGCACGACCTGCCGTACCTGGTCATCACCTACGACCCGAACCTCGAGGCCTACAGGACCGACCGGGTCGCGAACGTCGAGCCGACGTGTCCGGAGGACTCGACCGGCGACGCGATCTGCGACCAGACCTCCTACGAGCCGCTGCTGACGATCGCGCCGGGCAGCTCGAGCGGTGAGAGCGGCGGCGGCGGCTCGGGCATCGCGATCGCGGTGGTCGCGGTGGTCGTCGTCGGTGTTGGAGCGTTCTTCGTGATCCGGGCGCGGCGGCGCCGCGACAGCGAGCCGCTGGAGCTCGACGAATGAAGGGACGCCGATGAGCGGACGCTGGCTGGCGGGGAAGGTGGCCGCGGCGCTGCTGACCTTCGCCTTCGTGCTGGTGTTCAACTTCTTCCTGTTCCGGGTGATGGGCGACCCGACCACCCAGCTCGCCCGGCTGCCGCAGGCGACCCCGGAGGAGCTCCAGCAGCTGCGCCACAACTACGGGCTCGACAAGCCCCTGATGGGTCAGTTCGTCGATTACGTGGGTGACACCGGCCGCCTCGACCTCGGGCTCAGCCAGCGAAGCCGCCAGCCGGTCTGGAGCGAGATCAAGGACGCGCTGCCGTGGACGCTGCTGCTGGTCGGGACGGGCACCCTGCTGGCGACGGTGATCGGCTCCTGGCTGGGGGTGGTGGCCGCGACGCGGCGCGGCAAGAGGACCGACGACGGCCTGCTCGGCTTCAGCCTGTTCACCTACGCGGCGCCCGAGTACTGGATCGGGATCATCCTGATCCTCGTCTTCGCGGTCTGGATACCGATCTTTCCCTCGGGTCTGCAGGTGACCCCCGGGGTGCAGTTCTCGGGCTTCTTCTCCAACGCCTGGGACGTCGCCAAGCACCTGGTGCTGCCGGCCACGGCGATGACCCTGATGCTGCTCGGCCAGTACTTCCTGATCATGCGCTCCTCGATGGTCGACGTGCTGACCGAGGACTTCATCACCGTCAAGCGGGCCACCGGGCTCCCCTGGGAGCGCGTGGTGCGACGTCACGCGGTGCCGAACGCGCTGCTGCCGCTGGTCACCCTGTCGGCGATCCAGTTCGGGGCCGTGGTCGGCGGCGCGATCACGATCGAGACGATCTTCTCCTGGCCGGGCCTCGGGGAGCTCAGCTTCCAGGCGATCAACGACAAGGACTTCCCTGTGCTCGAGGGGACGTTCCTGGTCTTCTCGGCGGGGGTGATCCTCGCCAACCTGCTCGCCGACTGCCTCTACTTCTACCTCGACCCCCGGGTGCAGTCCCGATGAGCGCATGAGCGGCGAGCAGGCCGGAGCCGCCGTCGAGGTCCTCGCCCAACCGGAGTTCGGCGACGAGCCGGGCACCGTCCGCGAGCTCCTGCTCGGAACCTGGCGGGGGCGCTTCGGGCTCGCGGTGGTCGCCCTGTTCGCCTTCATGGCCCTGTTCGGGAAGGCGATCGCCCCCTACCCCCCCGACGCGTCGAGCCTCGACGTGCTGGCGCCCCCGAGCATCCACCACCTGCTGGGGACGACCGAGAGCGGCGCCGACGTCCTCTCCCAGGTCCTGGTCGGCGCGCGGGTCTCGATCGTGGTCGGCCTGGCGGCGGCGGCGATCTCGGCGGTGCTGGGCTCAACCGTCGGGTTGGTGGGGGGCTACTTCGGCGGCTGGACCGACCGCGGCCTGGACGCGCTCGAGAACTGGTTCCTGGTCATCCCCACGCTGCCGCTGATGATCGTCCTGGCGAGGCTGCTGAACCCGTCGCTGACCGTCCTGATCGCGGTCATCGGGCTCACCTCGTGGGCCGGCACCGGGCGGATCGTCCGCGCTCAGGTGCTGACCCTGCGCGAGCGCGCCTTCGTCGAGCGGGCCCGAGCGCTGGGGGCCGGCGACGGCTACATCATCCGCAAGCACATCCTCCCCAACACGTTGCCGCTGATCTTCGCCAACACGGTCCTGATCGTGGCGGTGGCGATCCTCTCGGAGGCCGCCCTGTCGTTCCTGGGCCTCGGCGACCCGACCCGGATCTCGTGGGGGACGATGCTCGAGAACGCGTTCGAGTCCGGCGCCCCGAGCGCCCAGGCGTGGTGGTACGTGATCCCCCCGGGGCTCTGCATCACCGTCCTCGTGCTGGCGATCTCGATCCTCGGCTATCTGTTCGAGGAACACGTCAACCCCCGCCTTCGGGAGCATGGATGAGCGCGCTGCTCAAGGTCAGCGACCTGCGGGTCGAATACCGTGGCCAGCCGATCGTCGACGGCGTCGACCTCGCGCTCGAGCGCGGGGAGGCGATGGGGCTCGCCGGGGAGTCCGGGTGCGGCAAGACGACCACCGCGCTGGCGCTGATGAAGCTCCTACCCCCGGCCCTGAAGCAGTCCGGCGCCGTCACCCTGCGCCCCCCGGGGGTGGAGGAGCCGATCAACGTCGGGAGGCGAACCGAGGCCGGCATGCGGCGGGTGCGCTGGCGCCACGTGTCGCTGGTCTTCCAAGGGGCGATGAACTCGCTCGACCCCGTGCAGCGCGTCGATGCCCAGATCGCGGAGGCGATCCGCCTCCACGAGAGCGCCGGCGCGAAGGAGGTGCGGGCACGGATCGACGAGCTTCTGACCACCGTCGGCCTGACGCCGGCGCTCGGCCGCCGCTACGCGCACCAGCTCTCCGGAGGGCAGCGCCAGCGGATGATGATCGCCCTGGCGCTCGCCTGCCGTCCGTCGCTGGTGATCGCCGACGAGCCCACGACGGCGCTCGACGTCACCATCCAGGCCCAGGTCCTGCAGCTGCTCGAGAGCCTTCGCGAGCGGCTCGGGCTGGCGCTGATCCTGATCTCACACGATCTCGGCGTGCTGGCCGAGACCTGCGACCGGATCGCGATCATGTACGCGGGGCGGATCGTGGAGACGGGGCCGGTGAGCTCGGTGTTCGAGGCTCCGCAGCACCCCTACACGAAGCGCCTGCTGGACTCGTTGCCGGTGATCGGAGGGCCTCGGGCCCTCGGCGACCCGATCCCGGGCGGCCCGCCCGATCCGGGCGAGATGCCCGAGGGCTGCCGATTCCGACCGCGGTGCCCCTACGCCGCCGACCGCTGCCTCTCCGATCCGGCGCTGCGCGAGACGTCGGCGGGGCACGCCTCGGCGTGCCACTTCGCGCCCTGGAGCGAATGGCCGGCCGCCGCCGGGGCCGGCAGCTTGGAGGCCGGCTGATGAACGACGAAACGCTGATGGACGTCCGCGAGCTCGAGGTCCAGTTCCGGGCCCGCCGCGGCGTTGCCCGCGCGGTGGACGGGGTGTCGCTCGAGTGGCGGCGCGGCGAGGTGCTCGGCGTGGTCGGCGAGTCCGGGAGCGGCAAGTCGACCCTGGCGCGTGCGATGCTCGGCCTGGTGCCCTCGGCCGCCGGGGCGGTGGAGCTGGAGGGCCGCGCCGTGAACGGCAAGGCGAGCCTGGGCGAGCTCCGGCGGCGGGTCCAGATGATCTTCCAGGACCCCTACCAGACGCTGAACCCGCGCCAGCGGGTGGGCACGATCGTCACCGAGCCGCTGATCGTCCAGGGGGTGCCTCGTGGCGAGCACGAGGCGCGGGTGCGACGGGCGCTCGAGGACGTCGGGCTCGACCCCGAGCGCTTCGGAGGCCGCTACCCCTACCAGCTCTCGGGGGGACAGCGCCAGCGGGTGGCGATCGCGGCGGCGCTGGTGCTCGAGCCAGAGGGGCTGATCTGCGACGAGCCAGTCTCGATGCTGGACGCCTCGGTGCGAACGCAGATCCTCGCGGTCCTCGGGGAGCTGAAGCGCCGCCGCGGCCTCGGGCTCGTGTTCATCACCCACGATCTCAGCCTCGCCTGGGCGCTCTGCGACCGGATCGCGGTCATGTATCTGGGTCGAGTGGTCGAGCAGGGATCCGCCCCCGACGTGATCGAGCGCCCGCAGCATCCCTACACCCAGGCGCTGGTCACGGCGGTGCCGGTGCCCTCGGCGGGCGGAGGGGGGAGGCGCGAGCTGTTGAGCGGGGAGCTGCCGGACGCCACCGCCGTCCCCTCCGGCTGCCGCTTCCATCCCCGCTGTCCACGGCGGTTCGGGCCCTGCGATCGGGTCGATCCGCCGCTGATCGCCACCGGGGGAAGCCAGCTGGCCGCCTGCCTGCTCCACGATCCGGCC
Organism: bacterium; assembly: GCA_023251935.1. Classification (GTDB taxonomy): domain Bacteria; phylum Actinomycetota; class Thermoleophilia; order Solirubrobacterales; family 70-9; genus AC-56. The sequence continues at coordinate 7,291 of JAHEXV010000067.1, forward strand.
CTGGCGACGGAGGTCCAGGCTGCCCGCGGTGACTGAGGATCGGCGCTGGCGCCAGGTCGTGGGGTCGGTCGGCCGGATCGAGCCCGGGCCGCGAAACGCGATCACCGACGTGCCCGGCGTCCTTGTCGGTCACGCCCAGGCGACGAGCGGCCAGCGCACCGGAGTGACGGTGGTGGCGCCGCCGTCGCTGCCGGCGCCGGCCGGCGCGGCGACGGTCAACGGGATGGGTGAGTTGACCGGCAAGCTCGAGATCGAGGAGCGGGGGACGATCGAGACTCCCGTCTACCTGTGTGGGACGCACGCCGTCGGTACCGTCTTTCAGGCGGCCGTCCAAGCGTCCGGGAGGGGGCCGGACGATGTGGTCATCCCAGTGGTCGGCGAGTGCGACGACGGCGAGATGGCCGATTCGCGAACTGTCGTCGCCGGCGACGTCGAGGCGGCGCTCGAACATCTGGGAACCGAGGTCGAGGAGGGCAGCGTGGGGGCGGGCACCGGCATGACCTGCTTCGACTTTCCGGGCGGCATCGGCACCGCCTCGCGGTCGGTCGGCGATCACCACGTCGGCGTGCTCCTGCTGTGCAATTTCGGCGACCGCGAGTACCTGGACCTGCTCGGATCGCGGCTCGACCCGACCGCCGACCGCGCCCCCGACCGTGGCTCCTGCATCGCGGTCTGCACCACCGACGCGCCGCTCACCCCGCAGGCGCTGCGCCGCCTGGCGCTCCGCCCGCTGCTCGGGCTCGCTCGGGTCGGCTCCTACGGCTCCCACGGATCCGGAGAGATCGGGGTCGCGCTCGCCACCTCGGGGGACGGGGCTCTGGCGGGCGAGCGGCTGGACCCCTACTTCGCGGCTGCCTACGAGGCGGCCCAGGAGGCGGTCTACAACTGCCTGGTGGCGGCCCGGCCGGCCGAGCGGCTCGACGGCACGATGCAGGACGGGTTTCCGATCGAGGCGGTCCGCCGGCTGGCCGGGGCGCGGGTCGGGCTGCCAGGGCTCTGACGGGTTGGGTGCCCTGCGCGATGAGGTCGTCGGGCTGACCCAGGCCCTGATCCGGGTCGACAGCTCCAACCCCCCTGGTGGCGAGACGGCCGTCGCCGAGCTCCTGGCCGGCTATCTACGGGGGGCGGGAGTCGAGTGCGAGCTGGTCGGCCCGGACCAGCGGCGACTCAACCTGATCGCGCGGATCGAGGGCCGCGGAGGCGGTCCGTCGCTGATGCTGATGGGCCACGCCGATGTGGTCCCCGCCCCGACGGCGGACTGGACGGTGCCCCCGTTCGAGGGACGCCTGCGGGGCAGGCAGCTGGTCGGGCGTGGCGCCGCTGACATGAAGGGCGAGCTGGCGGCGCGCGCCGTCGCGATGGCCGCGCTGGCCCGGAGCGGCGAGCGGCCCCAGGGAGACGTGGTGCTGGTCGCCGAGGCGGACGAGGAGCGAAACACCGCCGACGTTGGGATGTCCTGGCTGGTCCGCGAGCGCTCCGACCTGCGGTGCGACTTCGCCCTCAACGAGGGAGGCGGACTGCTCCTGGAGCTCGCCGACGGCCGCCGGATGGTGACCGTGTCGGTGGGCGAGAAGCAGGTGACCTCGCTGCGCCTTCGGGTCTTCGGGCGCGCCGGCCACGCCTCGGTCCCCGCCGGCGCCGACAATCCCCTGAGCCACGCCGCGACCGCGATCGACCGGCTGCTCGGCCATCGGCCGCCCCCGACCCTGGCGCCGTCGACCGCGCGCGCCCTCGGCGTCCTCGGGGCGCCCTCGGGAAGCGACGACGAGGCCGTCGCCTGGGCCGCCGGGCAGCACCCCGCGCTGGCCGAGGTGCTGCTCCTGATGACGCGGATGACGGTCACGCCGACCGGACTCGAGACCTTCGAGCCGGCGAACGTGATCCCCCCGTTCGCGGACGTGATCTGCGACTGCCGGGCGCTCGCGGGCCAGACGGCCTCGGACATCCGCCGCCACGTCCACGACGCCCTCGGGGACGAGTTCGCCTACGAGCTCGACCTGCTGGAGCCCCTGGAGGGGGGCACCGAGTCCCCGATCGACACCCCGCTCTATCGCCTCCTGGAGGAGTACGTGGCCGACCGACTCCCCGGCGCCCGGCTGCTCCCGCTCGTCGGGGCCGGGTTCACCGACTCGCACTGGGTGCGCAAGGAGCAGGGAACCGTCGCCTACGGGTTCGCGCCGGTTCTGTTCGGCGACGCCGGGGCCTACAGGAGCGCTCCCCACGGCGCCGACGAGGCCATCGAGGTCGCCGATCTGCTCGAGATGGCGGAGTTCCATCTGCGGGTGCTGAAGGCGCAATATGCTCCGGAACCACGGTGAGCGACAGGTCGGCTGATCCGCTGGAAGCCACGGGTGTGTCGGATCTGAGCGCCGCCTATCACCGGATTCGGGGCGAGGCGATCCGGCTGGCCGGCGGTCCGGGAGACATGCCCCAGCGGGTGGCCCTGCTGCACTCGGTCTTCGTCGATTCGGAGCGCAACCGCGCATTCCCGGAGGTGGCGCTTCACGGTGCTCTGTGGGCCTACGGCTTCTACGAGCGGCGCGGCGCGATCAGCCGGATGATCGCCTACCGCTACTTCTACGACCGCGAGGAACGGGCCCGCCGCGCCTACATGCTGTTCGAGTTCTCGCAGGGATTCAAGGAAGCGAACCGCTCGGTGTTCGTCGACACCTACACGAACTACTGGTTCACGAAGCGCTTCGGCGAGGCACGGGGGGCGGGCGAGGTGCTGCCGCCCGAGCTGCTCGATGCCCTCAACCGCGTCCATCGCGCCGCTCGCGAGGGCCGGTCGCTGCCTCGCGCCGAGCGCGGGCGGGTGTTCGAGAAGGCGCTCCTGTTCGAGCAGGAGATGACCGTCGGCCCGAAGGTCAGGGAACAGGTGTCGAAGTTCGACTGTCCGGTGCTCACCAACCTGGTCCTGCGGCCCATCGTCCGCTTCGGGTATTTCCCCCGGTTGACGATGTTCCGCTTTCACGACTTCGGCGACACCGACGAGCGGATCGAGAAGGCGGTTCGCAGCTATCAGCTCGCCGAGGACGCCGGCTGGCCCCTGGTGTCGGATGCGATCCGCTACCAGGGCGTTCTCCCGCAGCGCTTCTTCGCCGATCCGCTCGCCTACACCGACGCGCTCCGGGCCGGGAGCCCGAGCTCCGGCTAAGCGGGCACGATGGCCCAGGAGCTCCCGCCTGAGGCCGACGTGGTGGTCATCGGCGCCGGGCTCGCCGGACTGGTCGCGGCCCGCGACCTGATCGCGGCGGGGCGGAGCGTGGTCGTGCTCGAAGCGCGCGACCGGGTCGGGGGGCGGCTGCTGAACGCCGATCTCGGCGACGGCAAGGTGGTCGAGGTCGGCGGGCAGTGGGTGGGGCCGACTCAGGACCGGGCGCTGGCGCTGGCGGACGAGCTCGGCGTCGCGACCTTCCCGACCCATGCCCAGGGCGACAACCTGGTCGAGATCGACGGCGGCCTGCGTCGCTATCGCGGCGCGATTCCGAAGATCAACCCAGCGGTGCTGGTCGACATCGGCCAAGCGCAGTTCCGCCTCGACCGGATGGCCCGCAGCGTGCCCGCGGAGGCGCCCTGGCGCGCGCCCCGCGCCGAGGCGTGGGACGGACAGACGATGTGGACCTGGATCCGGCGCAACACGGCGACCAGGGCGGCGCGGGCCCTGTTGCAGCTCGCCGTCGAGGCCGTCTGGGCGGCGCACCCGGCGGACGTCTCGCTTCTGCACGTGCTCTTCTACACGCGCGCCGCCGGCAGCTTCGACGACCTGGTCGGCACCGAGGGTGGCGCCCAGCAGGACCGCTTCGTCGGCGGCTCCCAGGAGCTCGCGCTCCGCCTCGCCGCCCGGCTTGGGGACGCGGTCACCCTGGACGCGCCCGTGCGCAGGATCGAGCAGCGCGACGACTCGGTCACCGTGTCCAGCGATCGCGGCGCGGTGAGCGCCAGGGCGGCGATCGTGGCGATCCCCCCGACGCTGTGTGCGCGAATCGCGTACGACCCGCCGATGCCGGCGCTGCGCGACCAGCTCACGCAGCGGATGGCGCAGGGAAGCGTGATCAAGTGCATGGCGGTCTACGACGCCCCGTTCTGGCGCGACGAGGGGCTCAGCGGACAGGCCACCAGCGCCGAGGGCCCGGTGAAGGTGATCTTCGACAACTCGCCCCCCGACGGCTCGCCCGGCGTCCTGCTCGGGTTCCTCGAGGGCCGCCAGGCGCGCGAGCTCGCGCAGTGGACCCCGGAGGCGCGCCGGCGGGCGGTCGTCGGCTGCTTCGAGCGGCTGTTCGGGCCGTTCGCCGCCAGCCCGGACGCCTATCTCGAGCGCGTCTGGGCGCAGGAGGAGTACACCCGCGGCTGCTACGGCTGCCTGATGCCGCCCGGGGGCTGGGTGTCGCTGGGACCGGCGCTGCGCGAGCCGGTCGGCCGCCTGCACTGGGCGGGCGCCGAGACCGCGACGACGTGGAACGGGTACATGGACGGCGCGGTGCGCTCCGGCGAGACCGCCGCCCGCGCCGCGCTGGCGCAGTTGGCCGAGTGAATCCGCTCGGATACGCCCCCGACCTCGAGGCGATCCGACGCGACGTCGCCGGGCTGGCGGCGATCGAGCGCTCGTCGGCCCGCCCCGGCGAGCGGGAATCGGCGGCCTGGCTCGCGGGCCGGCTGGCGGAGCTCGGAGTGGGGGAGGTCGCGCTTCAGCGCTACCGATACCAGCGAAGCTACGCGCTCGCGCACGGGCTCCACAACGCGGCCGGGATCGCGGCCTGCCGGCTCGGCGGGGTGCGCGGCGCCGCGCTCGCGGCCGCGGCGCTCCTCTCCTACGAGCGCGAGGTCAGCGGGGTCGCCGGCTGGCTGCGGCGAATCCTTCCCGGCGGCGAGGGCGCCAACGTGATCGCGCGCCTGAAGGCTGCGGGGCGCAGGCGAGCGACGCTGGTCCTCGTCGCTCATCACGACGCCGCGAACACCGGCCTGTTCTGGCATCCCCGGGTCGTCGCGGCCGGCGCCCGCCGCCACCTGCGGCGGCGACGGGTCGATCCGTTCATGGGGCCGGTCGGGCTCGCCTTCGGGCTCGCCGTCGCCGGCGGGGTGCTGCCGAGTGGAACGCGAGCCGGGCGCGCGGC
>JAHEXV010000068.1 GCA_023251935.1 bacterium
ACGGCCGCCTGGTAGCTGGCGGCGAGGTCGGCGCGGCGACGCTCCACCTCGCTCGCGTCGAGATCGCGGACCTCGTAGAGGAGCGCGGTCTTCAGCCCACTGAAGCTGAAGTCGAGGCCCGGGTCGCGGGTCATTCCGACCGGGAAGGCGAACGACTCGGGGTCGCCCTCGACCGCCAACCGCTCGATCGCCGGTCCGCCCGGATAGCCGAGCTCCAGCAGGCGGGCGCCCTTGTCCAAGGCCTCGCCGGCGGCATCGTCCAGCGTCTGCCCGAGGATCTCGAAGCCGTCCCGCCCCCGAACCGCGGCGAGAAGGGTGTGGCCCCCGCTCGCGATCAGACACAGAAACGGCGGCTCGAGCGGATCCGGCTCGAGGAAGTTCGCCGCCACGTGCCCATGCAGGTGATCCACCCCGGCGAGGGGCTTGCGGGTCGCCGCCGCGATTGCCTTGGCGGTCGCGACGCCGACCAGCAGCGCGCCGATCAGTCCCGGGCCGCGAGTGACCGCCAGCGAGTCGAGGTCGCGGAGCTCGACCCCGGCCTCGGCGATCGCCGCGTCGATCACTGGGTTGACCAGCTCGAGGTGGTGCCGCGAGGCAACCTCGGGGACGACGCCGCCGAAGCGGGCATGCGCGGCAGCCTGCGAGGAGATCACGTTGGAGCGGATTCGGCCGCCCTCCGTGACCGCGGCACAGGTGTCGTCGCACGAGGTCTCGATCGCCAGGATCAAGCCTCGACGGCCTGCGGCGCCTCGAGCCACATGATCAGAGCGTCCTCTCCGTTGTCGTGGTAGTAGCGCCGACGGTGCCCGGCGCGGCGGAAGCCGAGCTGCTCGTACATCGCGATCGCTCCGTGGTTAGAGGTCCGAACCTCGAGCGTGTAACGGGCGTTCGGGCCGGCCTCGTCGAACAGGCGCTCGAGCAGGCAGCGAGCGATCCCTCGGCGGCGCTGCTCGGGCATCACCGCGATGTTCATCAGGTGCCAGACGTCGGCGTAGCGGGAGCAGACCAGGTAGCCGGTCAGCCCGTCGCGGTCGGAGATCGCCAGGCAGATCCCCGCTGGCTTCGAGAGCTCGAGCACGAACATCGCCAGCGACCAGGGCGTCTCGAAGGCGCGGCGCTCGATCGCAAGCACCGCCGGCAGGTCGCTGTAGACCAGTCGCCTAACCTGCATCTCGCTCAAGCCAAAGCTCCGCGTCCGGTGGTCTCAGATAGATCGGTCGAATCGACTCCGGGGGCGACGGGGTACCGACCTCAGCGAGCAGACAAAGGTGACGCCCCGAGACGCGATGCGCCGGGTCCGGCTCTTGCGGAACCTCGGCGCCCGCCGCCTCCAGCTGGCGCCGAAATCGTACAGCTCCCGATCCGGCGGCCAGGGGCGGCCGAGGCAGCGAGCCGACGCGCTCGGCGAGCTGATCGGGGGTGGCGAGAAAGGGCGGCCAGGCCACCTCGCCACCGGGTTCGTAGAGGGCGGCGAAGGCCTGCCCTCGGCGGGCGTCGAGAACCGCGAGCCCCTGCCGGCCGCCGGCCCGCTGATCCGCGCCCCGGCCGAGCGCCGCCAGGGTGCCGACCGGACGGATGGGCTTGGCCAGCGCCTGGGCGAGCGCTCGCGCGGTCGCCAAGCCAATCCGCAGGCCGGTAAACGAGCCGGGCCCGATCCCGACCGCGATCGCGTCCACCCGCTGCCAACCTCCAGCCCGCTCGCTTGCCGACTCGACCTCGGCGAGCAGCGCTGTCGCATGCCGCGGGCGCTCGCCGGGCTCGGCTCCGACCAGGCGCTCGAGGATCGTCTCGCCATTCCTGGTCGCGGCGACGGCCACGTCGTCGGTGGCGGTGTCCCAACCGACGATCGTGGTCACCGGTCGGCCCTCGTGGTGGCGATCAGGCACACGCGAACAGCTTCGCTCACTGCGTCGCCGCGCTCACCGTCACCAACCGGCGATCGCCGCCCTGATGGGTGAGCTCGACTCGAAGCGCGGCGGGGCGATCGAGCGGATCGGGCCCGCCAGGCCACTCGACGAAGGCGATCGCGTCCGACGTCAGGTAGTCGTCCAGCAACCCCGGATCCTCGCCGCCGAGATCCTCGAGCCGGAACAGGTCCAGGTGGGAGACCGGCACCCGGCCCTCATACCGGCGCCCGATCGTGAAGGTGGGCGAGGTCACGGGGTCGGTCACCCCAAGCCCCCGGCACGCTCCCCGGATCAGGGTCGTCTTGCCGGCGCCCAGCTCGCCGCTGACCAGCACCACGTCGCCTCGCCGCAGGGCGGCGGCGAGCCGCGCCCCGATCGCCTCCGTCTGGGCCGCGGAGGAGCTGCGTTCGGGCGTCAACCGAAGAGGTCGAGCTGATTCGCGGGCGTTTCACCCGCGGTCACGGCGAGCTCGACGACCGCGGGCGCTCCCGCGCCCTCCGGCAGGGGGCGCTCGATCAGCTCGGGAAGCTTGGCGAAGTCCTCGCGCAGGGTGTCGACCAGCGAAGGGGTGCGCAGCGCCGCCGCCGGATGGAGCAGCGGCAGGAGGAACACCGTTCGGCCGGCGATCTCGCGCACCTGAGGCGCGCCCCGCACCCGGGTGATGCCTGCACGGCTCCCGCTCAGCAGCTTGGTGGCGAAGTTGCCGAGCGTCGCCACGACCCGGGGCTCGATCAGCTCCACCTGGCGAAACAGATACGGCTCACACGACTCGATCTCGATCGGCTGCGGGTCGCGATTGCCCGGCGGGCGGCACTTGAGCACGTTGCAGATCCACACGTCCTCGCGCCCCATCCCGATCCCGGCGAGCAGCTCGGTGAGCAGGCCGCCGGCCCGCCCCACGAACGGCAGGCCCTGGCGATCCTCCTCGGCGCCGGGCGCCTCGCCGACGAACATCAGCGCTGCGTCGGCGTTGCCGGCACCGAAGACGACGTTGGCGCGCGTCTCCGACAGCGGGCACCTCGTGCACTCCGACGCCTCCCGGTAAAGCTCGACGAGGCGTTCCCGGCGCAGTTCGCGGGGCTCGCTCACGGCCCTCCGCCACCCGATCTCCCAGCGCTTCGGCGCCGAGCCTTGAAGCGCTGCTTGGCCCGCTCGCGCAGCCCGGCGTTCGTCCGCTCCTGCTTTCGCACCTCGCCGCCCGTCTTGACGAGCTTGAACGGCGCGCGCTGGGCGGAGTAGACCCTCCGCGTCCTCTCGGCACCGCAGCTCCGACAGGCGGCCGTCTCGGTCCCGGGCTCGACGAGCTCCTCGAAGCGGCCTCCGCAGCGCTCGCACAGGAACTCGTAGATGGGCACGAGCCCGATGGTAGCCGCGCGGTCAGCCGGACGCGGCCGATCGTCTGCCCCCTACCTATACTTCTGCTTGGCCGCGACCCACCCGGGCGTGGACCGGCCGGTCAGGAGCCGGCACCGACACGACATGCGACGCCGTCTGGTATCTCCGATGCGGGAACTGGAACGGGATCTTCCCGACGAGGCCGCGCTCGAGCCGCGGGGTCAGTCGTTGCCCCCGGAGGTCGCGGCGTGAGGATCGTCCGCACGAAGTCCCGGCTTCGGGAGGCGCTCCGTCCCGCCCGCCGGGACGGCCGCTCGATCGGGCTGGTGCCGACCATGGGGTCCCTGCACGACGGCCATCTGGCGCTGGTTCGCGCCGCGCTCGGCCGCTGCGACGTGGTCGTGATAAGCCTGTTCGTCAACCCGGCCCAGTTCGGGCCCGGCGAGGACCTCGACGCCTATCCCCGCGACGAGCGCCGCGACGCCGAGGTCGCGGAGCGGGCCGGCGTCGACGTCCTCTACGCCCCGGCGGTCGAGGATGTCTACTCCGACGGCTTCTCGACCTCGGTCGAGGTCGCCGGCGACCTGACCGGCGTGCTCGAGGGCGCCCCCGACCAGCGCGGGCCGGCCCATTTCCGCGGGGTTGCCACCCTGGTCGCCAAGCTGCTCAACTCGGTCGCGCCGGATGTCGCCTTCTTCGGCCAGAAGGACGCCCAGCAGGCGATCGTGGTCCGGCGCATGGTCCACGACCTCGACTTCCCGGTCAGGATCGAGGTCCTGCCCACGGTTCGCGAGCCGGACGGGCTCGCGATGAGCTCCCGCAACGCCTACCTGGGCGCGGAAGAGCGCCGCAGGGCCGCCTCGCTGAGCCGCGCCCTGCGCGCCGCGCAGGAGGCCGTCGACGGTGGCGAGACGCGGGTCGAGGCGGCGCTTGCCGCCGCCGGCGCGGAGCTCGAGCGCGCCGGGGTCAAGCCCGAGTACCTGGAGGCGCGCGACGCCGAGAGCCTGGCTCCCGCCAACAGCTTCAACGGACGGCCGATCCTGGTGGCCGTCGCGGCGCGCTTCGGAGAAGCCCGCCTGATCGACAACCTCGTGATCGGAGGATGAGACGCATATGCAGCGGCAGATGTTGAAGTCGAAGATCCACCGGGCGACCGTGACCTCCTGCGACGTGGACTACGTCGGCAGCGTGACGATCGACGCCGAGCTGATGCGCCAGGCCGATCTCCTCCCCAACGAACAGGTGCACCTGTGGGACATCGAGAACGGAGCCCGGATGGTCACCTACGCGATCGAGGCCCCGGTGGAGTCCGGCACGGTTCAGGTGAACGGGGCGGCCGCGCGGCTGGTCGACGAGGGCGACAAGGTGATCATCTGCTCCTACGGCGACTACGACTACCGCGACCTGGATACCTACTCGCCGATCGTGGTTCACGTGGACGATCGCAACCGCACGATCGGCATCGACTCCAATCCAGAGGTGTTGCTGAGAGGTGCGGATGGAGCCGGCCTCGCCGATGATGTGCCGGGCGCCCTCGGCCCAGGGACGACAACCAGCGGGGTCCTGTCATGACCGCGGCATCGCCATCGGGACGAGGCGGGGCCGATCGCCCCCGGGTGACGATTCCGGCCCTCGCCAAGATGAAGGCCGAGGGTGAGCCGATCGTGATGGTCACCGCGTACGACTTCCCCTCAGCCCACGTGGCCGAGGAGGCCGGCGTCGATGTGGTGCTGGTCGGCGACACCGCGGCGATGGTGGTGCTCGGCTATGACGCGACGACGCCGGTCGGCATGGACGAGATGGTGACGATGGCGGCCGCGGTTCGCCGCGGCCTCCGCACGCCGCTGCTGATCGGCGACCTGCCCTTCGGTTCCTATGAGCGCTCCAACGAGCACGCGATCGACAACGCCCAGCGGTTCGTCCGGGAGGCCGGATGCGACGCCGTGAAGCTGGAGCGCGGCGGGCCATCGGTGGAGCGGGCTCGGGCGATCGTCAGCTCGGGGATCCCCGTCATGGGGCACGTCGGCCTGACGCCACAGAGCGCGACTGCCCTGGGGGGCTTCAAGACGCAGGGGCGCACCGCGGAGTCGGCGGTGCAGATCGCCCGCGACGCACTCGCGCTGCAGGCGGCGGGGTGCTTCGCGATCGTCGTCGAGGCGGTGCCGGCAGCGGTCACCGACGCCCTGTTGCCCCGAATCGAGGTGCCGGTGATCGGGATCGGAGCCGGGCTCGGGACCGACGGGCAGGTGCTCGTCTTCCACGACCTGCTGGGGATCACCACCGGCCCGCACAGCCCGCGGTTCGTGAAGCGCTACGCCGAGATCCACGACCGGATGGTCGACGGCGTTCGCGCCTACGCGACCGAGGTGCGAGCGCGTCGCTTCCCGGACGCCGATCACGTCTACTCGGCCGATCCCGCCGAGATCGACGAGCTGAAGCGCCACCTCGACTCCGAGAGCCTCGCCTCGGCGCCCTGGGACTGGTAGCGACGAAGCCGCTCTTGTTACGTTGCGCGGGTGCCTGTTCGAACGTCTGAGTTCCGCCTCTCGACCGGGGGCGACTCCGAGATCGTCGACATCACCGATCGCGTTCGGGCCGCGGTCGCCGAGTCGGGCGCGGCCGAGGGGCAGGCGACCGCGTTCGTGCGCGGCTCGACGGCGGCGATCACGACGATGGAGTACGAGCCGGGCGGGGTCCACGACCTGAGGGCGCTGCTCGATCGCCTGATCCCCGCCGAGGGGCCCTACGAGCACAACCGGCTCAACCACGACACCAACTCCCATGCCCATCAGCGCGCCTCGATCGTCGGGCCATCCGAGGCCGTCCCCGTCGAGGGGGGCCGGCTCGCGCTTGGCACCTGGCAGCAGCTCGTCCTGATCGACTTCGACGATCACCCCCGTGAGCGCGCGGTGGTGGTCCAGATCGTCAGCTGATGGCCTCCGGTGAGCCCGGCCCGCATGCGTTCACGGCGCCCGAGCTGAAGGCCCAGATCGAGGCCGAGCGGGCGGGCAGCCCGTTCCTCGTCTACCGCGACGAGGACGGTGAGCAGCGCCTGATCGGGCTCGGCGCGGGCTCGGCGGAGCTCTGGGTAGGTCGCAGCCCCTCGGCCGACGTGCGGCTGTCCTGGGACGAGGAGGTCTCGGCGCTTCACGCCCAGCTCGAGATCGTGCGCGACGAGTGCACGCTGGTCGACGAGGGGCTGTCGCGAAACGGCTCCTACGTGAACGGCGAGCGGGTCAGCGGCCGCCAGCACCTGCGGGACGGGGACATGCTTCGCTTCGGCCGCACCGTGGTCCTCTACAGGGCCCCGGCGGCGGCCGAGGCCGGCTCGACGGTGATCGCCAGCGACGCCCTGACCGCCGCCGACGTCTCGCCTGCCCAGCGCCGGGTGCTGGTCGAGCTCTGCCGCCCGTTCAAGGAGGGGACCGCATTCGCGGCCCCGCCGACCAACCAGCAGGTCGCCGCGGAGCTTCATCTCAGCGTCGACGCGGTGAAGACGCACATGCGGGCCCTGTTCGAGAAGTTCGGCGTTCAGGAGCTGCCCCAGAACCGCAAGCGCCTGGCGCTGGTCGAGCGGGCCCTCCAGACCGGCCTGATCACCGACCGGGACCTGTAGCGGCCGGCCGTCGCCTCTCACCCCCAGGGGTGATTCGGGCCACCCCGCGAGCGCGCGAGATCCAGACCTTGGCCCCCTGGTCGCGGCGCCCCGTCGACCCGAAACTTGGGGTGTCGGGGATTGAAAGCGACGAAAGGAGAACCCGATGACCCACAGCAACACGACCAGCACCAATGGCGGGCACATGAGGCGGATCGGTCTCGTCCTCGCCCTCGGCGCGGTGGCCCTGATGGTGGCCCCCGCCACGGGCATGGCGGCGACGTTCGGCGCCAAGTTGAACAGCACGATCCAGCCCTCGAACTCGCTTCCGGCGCAGAAGTGCGTCTTCGGCCAGCCGGCCGAGCCGTGCACCCGCGTCTCGATGGACGCGTACAACAACGCCGGCCACGAGCAGGCGCCGAAGGACGGCGTGATCAGCAAGGTGAAGCTGATCGCCGGCGGCCCCGGACAGTTCCGGCTCCAGCTGGCGAAGGCGAAGCCGAACAAGGACAAGGCGAAGATCGTCGAGCAGGGCCCGAAGCTCCACTACCAGGGCCAGGGCGCCAGCTTCGACGAGCCCTACAAGGTCGAGTCGTTCCACGTCAACGTCCCGGTCGACAAGGGCGAGTACCTGGCGATCAAGTCGAGGAAGACGAGCATGTTGCGGTGCAGCTCCGGCGGCCCCAACCAGTTCCTCTTCCAGCCCGCCCTGTCGGTCGGCGGTCCGTTCCAGACCCTCGACTACACGGACGGTTGCTGGCTCCTCCTCGAGGCCGTCTACAAGTAGAGGTCAGACGAGAAGCCAGTCGAGTGGCGACGGGGCCCTGCGGGGCCCCGTCGCTTTGCCGCGATCAGCGGGCCTTCAGGGTGCTGGCCATCCTGGTCGCGATCTCCTTGGCCTGCGTTGTGCTCTCGGAGTTCGTCCCCTTCACCGCCGCTCGCGTTCGCCATCCAAAGCCGGCGTCGATGAACGCGTAGTTGAAGACGGTCGCCGGGCCGATCGCTCCCTCTGTCCACTGGTAGCCGAACAGAACCGTCTGGCGGTCACCGAGCTTGACCGGCTCATCAATCAGCTCATTGAACTCGAAGCCACCCCGTGCAGCGTCCTGGCGACGAAGGCGCAGGGCCTCGCTGGCAACCTCATCAAGTGGCCTCTCGGGCTCCTGGATGATCTGCACGTTGCCATTGCCATCCGGGCGCACGAGCTCGGTCTTCAGGACCCCACCCTCGAGCGGTTGCTCGATCAGCCCAGTGGACGGGGTCCAGCCGGACGGCGCGTCGACCGTGAAGTTCTTCGCTCCCGTGAACTTCTCAAACTGGATCCCGCTCGCCTTGGAGCCGCCGCCCTTACCTGCGCCGCCGGTCCCTCCTCCGCTGTTCCCGGTGTCGCCATTTCCCCCGAGCTGCGTAACGCCGAGCGCCACCAGGCCGGCGACCACGACGAATCCGGCGATCCCGGCCACCCATCGGCCTCGCCCCCCGCGCTCGGCCGCCCCCCGGCGCGGGGACCCGGGCGGCGGGGTCGGCTCCGTCGGCGCCGGCGCCTCGGCCGGCGGCAGGGTCTCCTTGGTCGCCCCGGTCGAGGCGGGTGTGGGAGCGCCCGTAGGCGGCGCGGCGGCCTCGGTGGAGATCTCGATCGGAGGGACGGGCGGCGTCGCGGCTCCACCGGGAGTCGCCTCCGCGGGCGGCTCGAACGGCGCCGTGGCCGGCGCCGTCTCGGCGGGGCCCTCCGAGGGGACGGTGGGGGTGTCGGCGGGGGCGGCGGGGACGGGCGCCGCCTCCCCGGTGGCGACGGTCCGCTCCGGCTCGCCGATCGCCGACCCGGTTAAGGACGCGAGCGCCGCCCGGCCGAGGTCGCCCGCCGAGGGGTAGCGCCGATCCGGCTCCTTCTCCAGGGCTCGGCCGACCACCGCGTCGAGCTGTGGCGAGACGCCCTGGGCGACGCTGCTGGGGGCGGGGGCCGGGTCGTTGATGTGGGCATAGAGCTTCGCCACGTCGGCCTCGCGCTCGAACGGGAGCTGTCCGGTCAGGGCCACGAACAAAACGCAGCCGAGCGCGTAGACGTCGGACCTCGCGTCGACGTGCTGTCCCCTGATCTGCTCGGGCGAGGCGTAGTCGATCGTCCCCACCCAGCGGCCGGTCGCCGTCACCCCGCTGGTCGCGTCCATCTGCTTGGTGAGGCCGAAGTCGGTGAGGTACGCCTGTTCGCTGTCGCGCCGCTTCTCGACGATCACGTTGCCGGGCTTGACGTCCCGGTGGACGAGACCCCGGCCATGGGCCTCGTCGAGGGCGCCCGAGACCTGCTCGACGATCCTGGCCGCGCGGGCGCCGTCGAGCTTTCCCTCGCGACGGATCAGCGTCGCGAGGTCGACGCCGTCCACATGGCGCATCACCAGGTAGGGGATCTCCCCCTCCGCCACCCCCGCCTCGTAGATCGGGATCGCGTTCGGGTGCTCGATCGCCGCCGCCAGCCGCGACTCGTGCTTGAAGCGCCGCAGGTAGTCGGGGTCGCTGGCCAGCGCGGGGGCGATCACCTTGATCGCCACCTTGCGCCCCAGCTCGGGCTGCTCGGCCAGGTAGACGACGCCCATCCCCCCGCGGCCCAGCACTCCCTCGATGCTGTAGCCGGCGAAAGTCGACCCGATCTGGATTCCGGCGGCCATGACCCCGCGCCGAGCTTAAAGACTCCCGATGTCATCGACGGCCGAGTTGCGTCGGCCATGTGAGCGCAACTCGGCCGTCGGCGCTAGGGGGCGGGTTCTTGCCGCATACCGCAAGAAACCTGCCCATCCGAGATCGGCGCGCCGGGGTCTTGACGCCCCGAAAGGCCCGCCGTCACGGGCCGACCGGGACGTTCGCCCCCAGCGCGTCGACACGATAGTGGCCGGCGTCGAAGACCAGGCCCACCTCCACCTTGCTGCCGTCGTACGGACCCCCACGCAGTATGGTCGAGGCGCGCACTACCGTCCCCGGCCCGTTCCTCCGCTCGATCCGGAACGAGCTCAGCGACGTGGCGGCGATCCCGGGCCGCTGAGCTCGAACGCACGCTTGCTTGCCGCCGTAGGCAACCCACAGGTAGTGCCGCGTCACGTACCTACCGCAGGCGTCAGCAGGGTCAGTCGAGGTGAGGACGGTCTCAACCACAGCGCGCACCGCCGCGGGGGAGCCGAGCGCATTCGGGGGTCCCTCCCCGCTCCGAACGCCGGCCTGGGTGCTGGTCGTTGCCGACCCAGACGCTACGGCGGTCGAGGTGGTCGTCGAGCTCGCCGTGGTGCCGGTGGTCCCTCCCCCGCACCCAGTCGCTGCCCCGACAAGGAGGACCAGCGCGATAGCGATGAATCCGGCCCTACCCCGCCCCATCGCCGCCCTTGAACTCGATCTCCCGGATCACCCTGGCCGGGATTCCCGCCGCGATCACGCCCGGCGGCAGGTCCTCGGTGACCACCGAGTTGGCGCCGATCACGCAGCGCTCGCCGATCTCGACTCCGCTGGTCACCACGCAGTTGACGCCGAACCAGCAGTTGGAGCCGATCCGGACCGGGCCCTTGGAGGAGAACCCCTGCCAGGTGATCGGCAGATCGGGATCGTCGAACCGATGGTCGGCGTCGCCGACGAAGCACCCGTTGGCGAACATGACGTGGTCGCCGATCTCAATCCGATCGAGCGCCGCGAGCATCACGTTCCGGTTCAGGAAGCAGCCCCCGCCGATCTCGATCCGCGCCTGCGGCGAAAGGGTCAGCCAGCAGCCCGGCTCGAGCAGGGTGTTGGGTCCGATCGCCAGGCGCCCCTCGTCCAGAGCCTCGAGCACCTCCCCCTCGACCGGGAACCGGATGAAGGCCCCGGCGCGGGCCATATGGCGGTTGATTCGCCAGCGTCGCGCCAGGCGCCGGTTGCGCTCATACCAGCGCCGCTTCGTCCACCAGAGCCGCCAGCCCTCGAGCGCGGTCACGCTACCCCGTCAGCTCGAGCGCCTGGGCCTCCGAGCCGCGTCCGACCAGCACCTCGCCGACCATCTCCGGGGGGAACAGCCCGTGCCCGACCACGCCCGGCGCCGCCGCCAGCCGGGCGGCGAGGGCCTCGGGGGCTGTGAACGGCGCCAGGTAGTCAGCGATCACCCCGCCATCGGGGCTCGGGGGGGCGTCACGCAGCTCGACGTCGGCCAGCGCGCGCAGCGTCGATGGCAGTCCGAACGACGACAGCTCCAGCGACACCGGGGGAGACAGCTTGGCGACCGGTTTCCCCGAGTCGACTATGACCACGAACCGGTCGGCCGCCGCGGCGACGATCTTCTCCCGGACGTGGGCCCCGCCGCCGCCCTTGACGAGCCAACCGTCCGCCGCCACCTGGTCGGCGCCGTCGATCGCGATATCGAGCCGGTCCAGGTCGTCGAACGACTCGACCCGCAGCCCCAGCTCCCGCGCCGCGCGCTCGGTCGCCGGCGAGGTCGCAACGCAGCGAATCGACAGCCCGCGAGCGGCGAGCGGGGCGAGCAGGAAGGCGACCGTGGAGCCGGTCCCCAACCCGACCGTCATCCCGTCCTCGACCAGCAACGCCGAGGCCTCGGCGGCGGCTCGCTTCTCTCGCTCCGTGTCGCGCTCCGGCGGCACCG
This sequence comes from bacterium, assembly GCA_023251935.1. GTDB lineage: Bacteria > Actinomycetota > Thermoleophilia > Solirubrobacterales > 70-9 > AC-56. The sequence goes on from JAHEXV010000068.1 coordinate 11,447, forward strand.
CGGGAAATCTACGCGCTTGCCCAGACTCCCCGTTGCCCGTTTACTAGGATCGCCCGAGATGGCGACGATCGCACAGCCCACCGCAACGGACGTCGACACGCTGTGCATCAACACGATCCGGACCCTCTCGATCGACGCCATCCAGAAGGCCAACTCGGGCCATCCCGGCACACCGATGGCGATGGCCCCGGTCGCCTACACGCTGTGGCAGCGCTTCCTGCGCTTCGATCCCGCGGACCCGATCTGGCCCAACCGCGACCGGTTCGTGCTCTCGGCCGGACACGCGTCGATGCTGCTCTATTCGCTCCTGCACCTGGCTCAGGTGCGGGCCGTCGACCCCGACTACGAGACGCTCGGCGAGCCCTCGGTCAGCCTTGACGACATCAAGTCGTTTCGCCAGCTCGACTCGCACGCCGCCGGGCATCCCGAGTACCACCTGACCTCGGGGGTCGAGACGACCACCGGACCGCTCGGCCAGGGGATCGCGACCAGCACCGGCATGGCGATCGCCGGCAAGTGGCTGGCCGCCCAGTTCGGGGCCGACGTGTTCGACTTCGACGTCTACGCGATCTGCGGCGACGGCTGCCTGATGGAGGGCGTCTCCAACGAGGCGGGCTCGATCGGGGGCCATCAGCGCCTCGACAACCTCTGCTGGATCTACGACAACAACCACATCTCGATCGACGGCCAGACCGAGATCACTTACACCGACGACGTCGCGGCGCGCTTCATGGGCTACCGGTGGAACGTGACCAGGGTCGGCGACGCGAACGACCTCGAGCTGCTCACCCGGGCCTTCGAGGAGTTCAAGGAGGAGAAGGACCGATCGACGCTGATCATCGTCGACAGCCACATCGGCTACGGGTCGCCTCACAAGCAGGACACCGCCGAAGCCCACGGAGAGCCGCTCGGAGAGGAGGAGGTGCGCGAGACGA
>JAHEXV010000069.1 GCA_023251935.1 bacterium
CCGCGGCCCGGGCTCGACGTAGGCATCGAGCTGGCCTGTCGCGATCCGGGTCAGGTCGAAGCTCGCCGAGCCGAGATCGAAGGTCCCCCCGCCGACCGACGACGCGTCGATCAGGTCGCGCACCGCCTCGGCGATCGCCCGCATTGGACGGCCACGCAGGCCATAGGCCCAGAACATCCGCGAGACGTCGGTGTTGGTGGACAGCGCCGGCGCCGGGTCGAGCCCCTTGCCTCGATCGGCGATGAACGTGCGCCCCGACTTGATCTCGACCACGCAGGCCGTCTGCACGTCACCCATCGTCGGGCCCGGATTCGACCCGCCCCCGTCGCCGGGCAGGTAATCCGGGGCGAGCGGAGCAGCGGCCACCGAGACGCACGCGGCCTCGAGCCCGGCCATCGCCGGCCTGGTTCCGTCGATCGGGTCCACTACCAGCACCCACTCGGCCCGGTCGCTCGGCGAAACGAGGCCACGATCCTCCGAGTAGAAGGCGACCTCCGGAGCCCGTTCGGCCAGGAATCGCTCCAGCAGGGCCTCGGCGCGCTCGTCGATCTCGAAGGTGACGTCACCCCCCGGAGCGGCGCCGGCGTGAGCGCGCCCGGCCTGGCCGCCGAGATGGGGAGCAACCTCGGCGCGAAGCGCGGCCCCCAGCTCCGTAGCCAGAGCCCGTAGCGATTCGGGACGGCTCATCGGGCGGCTAGCCGCCCGCCGCCGGCCGCTGCCCGAGCTTCACATCGATGCTCTGCGTCTGGCCGTCGCGAATGATCTCGAGGGTGACCGTCTCGCCCGGGTCGAAGCGGGAGATCAGCCGAGGGAGGTCCGCCTCGCTGGCGATCTTGTCACCGCCGACCGCGACGATCACATCTCCTCCGGCGCTCACCTCCTGGCCCTGGAACTGGATCTTCTGGTCGGAGCCCTGAAGCCCCGCGGCATCGGCCGGGCCGTCGGGCACCACCCTGGCCACCAGGGCGCCCACGTCCGAAGAGAGCCCGAGCCGATCGGCCAGCTGCGGGTAGAGCGACTGGGTCGAGACGCCGATGTAGGCGTACTCGACGGAGCCGGCGCGCCGAAGCTCGTCGAGCGAGCGCGCGGCGAGCGTGATCGGCACCGCGAAGCCAACCCCCTCGTTGCCGCCCGAGGTGGTGTTGATCTGCTGGTCGATCCCGATCACGTTGGCGTCAGCGTCGAGCAGCGGGCCACCGGAGTTGCCGGGGTTGATCGAGGCGTCCGTTTGGATCGCTCCCTCGATCTGGAACCTGGTCAGCGACTGGATCGAACGGTCGGTGGCCGAGACGACTCCCACGGACAGCGATCGGTCCTCGCCGAACGGGCTGCCGATCGCCGCCACCGGCTGCCCCACCTTGACCTCCTCGTTGGTCGCCAGTCGCAGCGGGTGCAGGTCCAGCCCGGCCGGGTCCACCTTCAGCAGGGCGACGTCGGCGTTGGGATCGAATCCCTCGATGTGCGCCGCGACCTGGTTTCGGTCCGCGAACTGGACGTAGACCTCCTTCGCCTCGTGGATCGGCCCCCCGCCGCCCTCGCCGTCGGTGACCACGTGAGCGTTCGTGGCGATCTCTCCGCCGTCCGAGATCACGAACCCCGATCCCTGGGCGGCCGAGCGGCCGCCCCCGCCGAACACGCTGGGCAGCCCGCCGCCGGAGAAGATCGAGCGGATCGTGACGACCCCGGGTGCGGCCTCCTGGTAGACGGCCTCGGGATCGAACGATCCGTCAGTCGTGGAGACGACGACGCTCCTCTGCTGGGGGGCGCCCGCCGACGGGACCGTGGTCACGGATCCCGAGTCCGCGGAGCCGCCACCGCAACCCCCCAGCCCGAGCGCCGCGGCGGCGACCAGGGCGCCGAGGGGCGCGCGCAATCGCCTCAACCCCGCGCCCCTTCCGTCGCGGCCACCGGCAGCCGGAGCTCGATCTCGGTCAGCCCACGGCGAGACGAGAGGGCGAGCTTGCCGCCCATCCGCAGGGTGAACTCGCGTGCGATCGCCAGCCCGAGGCCGGAGCCGCTTACTCGGTCGCCGGTGTGGAAGCGATCGAACACCTGGGCGCGCTCGTGAGGGTCGACGCCGGGACCGTCATCCTTGACAACCAGGCTCGCGGTCTGACCCTGGAGCTGAGCTGTGATCGAGATCGAGGTTCCCTCCGGCGTGTGGGTGAGCGCGTTGTCGAGCAGGATACGCATGATCTGAGCCACCCGGTCGGGGTCGGCCAGCGCCCGCGCGGCCCCATCTCGGTGAAGCGCGATCGGCGACCTGTGCCGCTCCGCCGCGGGCCCGAACTCGCTCGCCACCCGCCCGGCGATCTCGCCGAGCTCGACCGGCTCGGCCTTGAACTCGATCGCATCCGCGTCCAGCTTGGAGAGGTCGAGAAGATCCGCGGTGAGCTTGGTCAGGCGCGCCACCTGCTCGCGCATCGTTCGCACGAACTCCTCCCGCTCGGCGGGATCGGGCTCCTCCTCGTCCAGCAGCTCCACGAAGCCGCCCAGGGAGAAGATCGGCGTTCGGAGCTCGTGCGAGGCGTTGGCGATGAAATCCCTTCGGGCGGTGTCCAGCCGCCCGAGCCGCTCCTGCATCTCGTTCAGCGTCGCCGCCAGCTGGCCGATCTCGTCGCTCCCCTGATCGGGGATGGTCGCCGAGAAGTCCCCCTCGGCGAGCCGCTCGGCGGCGGCCTCCAGCCGCCTGAGGCGCTCCGCGTGGGCCCCGGCGACGATCCAGCCCGCCGCCAGGGCGCCGAGCAGGGCGACCCCGCCGGCGATCAGGATCTGATCCCCGATCAGGACGACGTAGAGGTACACGAGCCCGATCGCCGCGGCGGTGATCGCCAAGAACGCCGCCACGAGCCGGTTACGGACGCTCCCGAGTATCAACGTCCTATTCCTCTTTGTCGCGGAACCGATAGCCGACCCCGCGCACCGTGAGCAGATACTCGGGCGAACCCGGGTCGCGCTCGAGCTTCTCGCGCAGATGGCGAATGTGCACGTCGATCGTGCGCGAATCGCGGTAGGCCGAGTCCCCCCAGACCTGCTCGAGCAGCATCTCCCGGGTGTGAACGCGGCCCGGCGTGCGGGCCAGCGCCGCCAGGAGCTCGAACTCGACGTAGGTGAGCCGCAGCTCGGTGCGGCGCACCCTGACGGCCCTGCGCGAGAAGTCGATCTTCAGCTCGCCGACCACGATCGGCTCCTCGCCGCCGGGGCGGTCCGCCAGCATCTCGGCGCGGCGCAGCGCCGCCCGCACCCGGCTTCGAAACTCGCGCACCGAGAACGGCTTGGTGATGTAGTCGTCGGCGCCCATCTCGAGACCGAGCACCTTGTCGATCTCGTCGTCCTTGGCGGTCAACATGATGATCGGCACCTGGCTGCGGCTGCGCATCCGCCGGCAGACCTCGATCCCGTCGAGGCTCGGCAGCATGATGTCCAGGACGACGAGGTCGAAGCGCTGCTCCGCGAACCGGTCGAGGGCCTCGCGTCCATCATGCGCGGCGACCACCTCGTAGCCCTCCTTGAGAAGCGGATAGGTGAGCAGGGTCTGCACCGACTGCTCGTCGTCGACGAGCAGGATGCGAGTGGAGCTGTTCGCCGCGCCGGCCACGGTGAGGCGTGCGCAAAGGGTAGTTTGCCCTCCCTGCCGTGATCTACTTCCGCGTCTACCGCGCCGGGTTCCTCCCCGCGCTCGTCGCCATCGTGGTCCTGCTGTTCTCCCTGCAGGTGCCGCCTCCGCCGCTGGCGCCAGTCGTCGCGCCGGCGGAGTTCGACCAGATCGCCGCGGCCAGGATCGTCCGCCAGATCGTCGACAAGGCGCCCGCCCGGACGGCTGGAAGCGCCGGCGACGCCGCAATCGCGGAGATGGTCGAGAGGCAGTTCAAGGGGATCGCCGACGCCCAGGTCGCCGAGCAGCGGTTCGCCGGGAGCGTCGACGGCAGGGACGTCCAGCTTCGCAACCTGATCCTCACCCTGCCCGGCGAGTCCCCGCGGAGCGTCGTCGTGCTGGCCTCCCGGGACTCGGCGAGCGGCCCGGGCGCGGCCTCGAGCGCGGCGGCGACCGCCACCCTGCTCGAGCTGGCCAGGGAGCTCGAGAGCACCAGGCACACCAAGACGCTGATCCTCGTCTCCACCGATGGCGGCAGCGCGGGCGGGCTCGGGGCCAAGGAGTTCGCCGCCCACTATCCGCAGCGCGAACTGATCGACGGGACCATCGTCCTCTGGCAGCCCGGGGCGGCGAATCCGCGCCCGCCGGCGCTGCTCGAGGCCTCGGACGGGCCGCAGAGCGCCTCCTCGGGTCTGGCGCGGACGGCCGAGCGGGCGCTGATCGACCAGGCGGCGACGGGGCCGCGGGCGGAGGGAACCTTCAGCGAGCTGGCGGCGCTGGCGCTCCCGAGCGGGCTCGACGAGGGGGCCGTGCTGATCCAGCGCGGCATCGACGCCATCGGCCTGTCATCGGCCGGGGAGCGGCCGCTGCCGGTCTCCGAGGACCAGCCGCAGGACCTCTCGGCCTCGACCCTCGGGGACTTCGGGCGCACGGCCCTCCTCTTGGCGGTGACGCTGGACGCCGCCTCGGCGCCGCCGGAGCATGGTCCCGGCGCCTACATCACCCTCTCGGGAAGCCTGGTTCCCGGCTGGACGCTCGCGCTGCTCACCCTGACCCTCCTGCTGCCGGCCGCGCTGGCCTCGCTCGACGGGCTCGGGCGCGCCCGCCGGCGCCGGCAGCGAATCGGCTGGGCGCTGTGGTGGTCCGCCTCTCGGGGGCTCCCCCCGGTCGCCGCGCTGGTGCTCCTCTATCTGCTCACGGCGGTCGGGATCGTGGCGCGCCCCGCGTTCCCGTTCGATCCGAGCCGGTTTCAGACCGGCGCCGGCCAGATCGTCGTCATGACGCTGCTGGGGCTCGTCATCCTGGCCGGCTACTGGGCGATCAGGGGCTGGCGGGTGCCACCGGGGCTGCGGGCGGACGCCGCGGTCCCGGCTCTCGGCTTGACCTCGGCTTTGGCGGTGCTCCTCGCCTGGCTGGCGAACCCCTACCTGGCGCTGCTGTTGGTCCCGGCCGCGCACGTCTGGCTGCTCGACGCCCGGCGGGGGCGCCCCGCCTGGCCGGCGGTTCTTGGGGTTGCGGCGCTGTCGCTGATCCCGCTGGCGGCGGCGATCGGCGATCTGGTCGGACGGCTCGACCTCGGGGCCGGCGCTCCCTGGCAGCTCCTGTTGATGGTCGGGGACGGCCAAATCGGATTCGGCACGATGCTCGCGCTATCCCTGCTGGTCGGCTGCCTGATCGGGCTCGTCGCGGTCGCCGGCCGGCCCTCCGGCGAGCGCCGCCGCAAGGCGGAGGGGGGCGGTCTCGTCTCACATGCGCTGGAGGCGCCGCCCGGCCCCCCGGTTACCCACGGTCTGGACACATCTCCTATCGCGCCCGACGCGACCGCTGACGATCTTCCAGACGGAAGATGAGGTCACGCGACGGTGGCCGTCCGGACCGTTTGCCAGCCTCTGAAAGCGAGACACTGATGCGGCTCAAGCACGAGATCATGCGGCGCAGGTACCACGTCGATGCGGAGGCTGTCGCCCGGGAGATCCTCTTCAAGCTGAAGATGATCAGCGCCGGGAGGCGGGCGCTGCTCGCCGATGCTCCGGACGGCGGCCAGCAGGTCTCCTCGCCCCCCGAGTAGCGGGGGCTCGATTCGCAACGCGCCCGGGAGCCCCTCGAAGGAGCCTGCTTGGCCGCTGGCGTTCAGCCGCGCAGCTGGTCGAACCCCGACGGCTGCCGCTCGGATCCGTCCGCCGCGAGCAGAACGACCCCCGTGCCCTCGCGGGCAACGCCGATCGGCGTCAACGCGGTGCCGGTGACCGCGACCGCCTCGCGCGCCCGGTCGAGATGCTCGGTGGGCACCGTCGCGAGCAGCTCGTAGTCCTCGCCGCGCCCGGCCGCCAGGTCATGGACGTCGACCCCGGCGGCGGCCGCAACTTCGCCCACGCCCTCCTGCAGCGGCAGGCGCTCGAGCTCGATCGCCAGGCGTACCCCGCTGGCCGTCGCCAGGTGGCCGGCGTCGCCCCCGAGGCCGTCGCTGATGTCGATCATCGCCGTCGCCCCGGTAGCGGCCAGCGCCCGCCCGGCCTCGAGGCGGGGCTGAGGCTCCAGCTGACGACGGCGGAGCCGCTCGGCAACCCCGTCCGGGAGGCCCTTCGCGAGCTCTGGGCGCTCCAAGAGCAGCAGCCCCGCGGCCGCCCCGCCCAACTCTCCGCTGACGGCGAGGGTGTCGCCCTGGCGAGCGCCGGATCGGAGCACGAGGTCCTCGGCGGAGGCGGCGTGGCCGACCACGGTGATCGCCAGGGTGAGCGCCGGGGCCCGCGTGACGTCGCCGCCGAGAACCGCCACGGAGAGATCCGCCGCCACCTCCGCCAGCCCCCCGGCGAGCTCCGCGCACCCCGCCTCGTCGAGATCGTCCGGGACACCGAGCTGGACGTAGGCCTCACCGGGCGCCGCCCCCATCGCCGCGAGATCGGACAACGCGGCCGCGATCGCCTTTCGCCCCACCGAGGAGAGCGGCGAGGTCCGGCGCCGAAAGTGGACGCCCTCGACCATCGCGTCGACCGAGGTCGCCGTGGCTCCCGCCGGCACCGTGACAGCGGCATCGTCGCCGCTGGCGACTCGCACCTGGGGTCCCCACGACGCCGACCGCCCGCGGCGGGCGCTCTCCACGCTTTCGACCAAGCGCGAGATCAGCTCGAACTCCCCGAGGTCGGTCACTCCCCCATATTCAAGCCGGGCGAGCCATCGTCGTGCTCCCAGGCGCGATGCACCGGGGGCGCCGCCTCTAATATCCCCGCCCGGTGAGACGCGCGCGCGCGCTGCGACAAGCGGCCCTCGCTCGCCCCGGGATCTGCGCCATCGTTTCGATCGGGATCGCGTGGGGCCTCTTCATGCATGCGATGGGGTGGGCTCAGACGTCCTACTACGCCCAAGTCCGCGCCCTCGCCGCCGGCCACTCCGAGATCGACTCCTTCAAGTGGCAGGCGAAGGACGAGGCCTGGGTCAACGGGCACTTCTACTCGGTGAAGGCGCCCGGGTTGGCGACGCTCACGCTGCCGCCGTACCTGGCCCTGAACGCGCTCCGCTCCCAGGCGGCGGCCAAGGCGGCGGCGGACAACGCACACGCGACGGCCCACGACCACTGGCACTCGCACGCGCCGCCCAAGTACTTCGGCTTCAGCGCCAACCGCGGGCGCCGGGTCCAGAGGGTGGTCGCCCAGAACACGCCGATGGTCTGGGCCCTGACCCTGTTCGGGGCCGTGCTGCCGGGGATCGCGTTGCTCCTTTTGGTCCGCTGGGCGGCGGAGCGGGTCGAACCGGGGTTCGGCACCGCCGCCGCCGTGACCCTGGGGCTGGGAACGATCGTCATGACCTTCGGCGCCGAGTACTTCTCCCATGTCGCCTCCGCGGCGCTCGGCTTCGGGGCGTTCGCGCTGCTGATGCGCGAACGGGAGGGGCCGCAGCGGATCGGCCTGGTGGCGATCGCCGGGCTGCTCGCGGGCCTCGCGGTCTGCTTCGAGTACCCGTTGGCGCTGCTGGCGGCGATTCTCTTCTGCTACGCGCTCGCCCGGGCAGCGAGCCTGCGCCGCGCTGTCGCCTTCGGCGCGGCGGCGGCGGCCGGGGCCGCGCCGGCGCTCCTCTACAACCTCTGGTCGCTCGGGTCGCCGCTGCGCTTCGCCTACTCCTACGCGGTTTCGATCCCCGGGCGGAGCGGTCACGCCGAGCTGGGGCTGAACTCGGGTGGCTTCTTCGGGATCACGGCGCCGCGACCGGGGGCGGCGATCGACCTGCTGCTCTCGGGCCGCGGGATCCTGACCCTGACGCCGGTGCTGGTGATGGGCGCGGTCGGCGCCGTGCTGATGGCCAAGCGTGGACGGCGCGCGGAGGCGACCGTGATCGGCGCGGTGGCGGCGCTGTACTTCCTCTACAACGCCGGCTACTGGCAGCCGCTCGGCGGCGGCACGCCCGGGCCTCGCTTCCTGATCCCGGCGCTGCCGTTCCTGGCGATCGGGCTCGCGCCCGCCTACCGCAGGCTCCCGGCGCTGACCCTGGGGCTGGCGATCCCGTCCGCGTTGGCCATGCTCGTCGCGGCGCTCACCTACCCGCTCCTCGGGGAGGGCGGCACCGGGTGGTGGATCGACTGGCTGGCCGACGGCAGCCTGGAGCACACTGTGCTGACCGCTTTCGGGGTGACGAGCGCCTGGCTCGCCGTGCTGCCGGTGCTGGCCGCACTGGTCGCGGTGGTCGTCTTCGCCGCCCTCGCCACCCCGCGAGTTCCGATCGGCGGCCTGGCGCCCGCCCTCTACGCGCTGCTCGCCTGGAGCCTGGTCTCGATCGTCGGCCCGACGGTGGCGGGCGATCCCGCCACCCCGCTGAGCCACGGCTCCGCCGCGTTGGCCCTCGTGGCGGCGGGCGTCGTGACCTCGCTCGGCACCCTGATCACGCTTCGGTGGCGCGCCCGGCGGGCCGACCGTTTGCCACTCCGAGCGGAGCCGCGGTTCGAGCAGGGCACGTAGGAGATCAAGTCGGGCCCTGTCCAAGAAGCGGACCCCGGGAATTCAACGAAAGCCGACTTGCGTCGACCTATGCATCGTAACTCGGCTTTCGGCGTCAAACGGCGCCGCCAACGCCCTTCGGGCACCAGCTGGGCAGTCCTCCTACCCAGCCGCCGTTCGCTTCGCGGGGCCGGCGGCCCTACGGGGTGCCGCCGGTGCCCCCGCCCCCGGCCGGCGGCGTGGGCGCCGGGCCCTGGCCGGCGCCGGGCGCGTAGAGCTGGGGCGGGTACTTGCCGTTGCCGGATCCGGTGGTCGAGCCCCCGGTGCCGGTCGACGGGGCCGGGGCCGGCGCGGCGGGGGCGCCGGGCGCCCCGCCGCTCGACGAGGCCGAGGAGCCGGGCGAGGACACCGTGTGCGAGCCGCTCCACGAGCTCGAGAACTCGATCGGGTTTTGGGGCTGGGGGAAGTCGCCGCAGTAGCTGCCGTGCGCCGCTCCCATGTAGGCACGCCAGATCGGGCCGGCGGTGGGACCGCCGAAGCCGGTGAGGTCGCGGGAGTTGGGGTGCCCGACCCAGACCGCACTTGAGATCCGCGGCGTGTACCCCACGAACCATGCATCCGACTCCCCCTCCGTGGTGCCCGTCTTGCCCGCCGCCGGGCAGCCGATGTCCGTGTAGCCAGCCCCGGTTCCCGAGGTGATCACGCCCTTGAGGATGTCGGTCGCCTCGTAGGCGATCCCGTCCGAAAACGCCCTCGAGCTGGTCCCCTCACTCGGCACGTCGGTGTCGCCGTTTGGGAACACGACCTTGCCGATCGCCGTCGCGGTGTGGTGGACCCCGCCGTCGGCGAGGGTCGCGTAGGCATCGGCCTGCTCCAGCGGGGTGACCCCGAGCCTCAGGCCGCCGATCCCCTCCGCGGGGAAGGCGTCGAGATGCGTCGTGATCCCCATGTCGTAGGCCGTCTTGCGGACGTTCTCGGGGCCGACGTCGAGGTCGAGCTGCGCGAACACGACGTTGACCGACTCGATCGTCGCTTGGCGGACGCTCAGCGTTCCCGCTCCGGCCCGCTCCGCGTTGTTGACCGTCCAGCTAGTCCCGTCGTCAAGCGTCAGGGTCGTCGGGCTCGCCCCCGAGTAGTAGGTGCTGTCCGGATTCATCCCCTCCTTCAGCGCGGCCGCCAGCACGTAGGGCTTGAACGACGATCCGGGCTGGCGATGGGCGTCGGCGGCGAAGTTGAACTGGGAGGTCGGGGAGTACGGCTGCGACGAGGCCATCGCCAGGATGTGGCCGTTGGTGGCGTCGACCGAGGCGAGCGCCGCGGCCGGCCCGCCCCCCGAGTAGCAGACCGAACAGGAGGCCACGGCCTGCTGGGCATCCACCTGCAGCCGGGGGTCGATCGTCGTGAACACCTTCAGTCCGCCGTTTCGGACCGTGTTGACGCCGTACTTGTCGATCAGCTGCTGCTGCACGTAGTCGAAGAAGTACGGCTCGCGGATCGTCTCGTACTTGTGGCCCGGGTCGAGGCCGAGGTCCTCCTGCGACGCCTGCTCGTAGTCCGCCTGCGAGATGTAGCCCTGCTGCTCCATCGCGAACAGCACCTCGTTGCGGCGATTCAGCGCCGCCTTGGGATTGACCAACGGGTTGTACTCGGACGGGGCCTGCGGGAGGCCGGCGATCATCGCCGCCTCTGAGAGGTCGAGCTTGCTGACCCCCTTGTCGAAGTAGGTCTCGGCGGCGGCCTGCACCCCCACCGCGGTGCGCCCGTTGGTGGTCCCGTAGGAGGCCGTGTTCAGGTACTTGGTGAGGATCTGGTTCTTGGTGTACTTCTGCTCGTACTGCTGGGCCAGGTTGGCCTCGTGGATCTTGCGCTTGATGTCCTCCTGGGGATTGGCGATGTAGAGGTTTCGGACCAGCTGCTGGGTGATCGTCGAGCCGCCCTGGACCGCCGCGCCGGCCTTCAGGTCCGCCCACGCCGCGCGGGCGATCGCCGCGTAGTCGATCCCGTTGTGCTCGTAGAAGTGCTCGTCCTCGATCGCCACCGTGCCGTACCTGAGGACGTTCGGGATCTTGTTGCTCTTCACCGGATGACGAATCGTGTCCGACTGGATGTAGCCGAGCCGGCTGCCGTCAGCAGCGAAGACCACCGAGGTGGAGCCCTCGTCGATCGGCTTCAAGGTGTCGATCGACGGCGTGTCGTCCCAGATGCTCACGGCGTAGGCCGCCACGCCGCCGATCGCGATGACGATCGCGGCGAGCACGATGCCGAGCGCCATCAGGACCTTTCGGCGTACGCACCCCCGCGAGCGCCGATTCCGTTTGCGTGCTCGCTGAGTCATTTCGAGGTGCCGGGGAAGGGTAGCTGGACGCGGGCGGCTACCGTCCGAGCTCGCCCTCCAACAGGCCTGCGGCGCGGAGCGCCTCGTGGGCGCTCTCCCGCAGCGCCGCCTCTTCGTCGCCGACCTGGGTGCGCTCGTGATCGCGCGAGCCCTTGAGCTCGATCCGAACGCCCTCCGGGGTGATCTCGGCGATGCTGACCTCGGCCGCGCCCGCGGGCTTCAGCACCCGGCGGGCCTGGTCGAGATCGGCGGCCGGGGGGACCCAGACGGAGACCGTGGCCGGTGCGGCGCGATCGCCGGTCGAGTGGTTGAAGAGGACGCCGGAGGTGACCTTCTCGTTCGGCACCACGACCAGACGCCCGTCTCCGGGATCGAGATAGGTGTAGGAGAGGGTCAGGTCGTCGACCCGGCCGGTCTCGCCCTCGATCGTCACCGTGTCGCCGATCCGGATCGGCTGGGTGATCGCGATCAGGATCCCGGCGACCATGTTGGCGATCGTCTGACGGGCCGCGAAGCCGATCACCAAGCCGAGCACCGCGCTCGACGCGAGGATCCCGGTGGCGAGTCGCTGGATCTTGCCGAAGTTGCTGAGCGCCAGGGCCGCCCCGATCAGCAGGATGACCACGAAGACGAGGCGGCGAACCACGCGCAGCCTGGTCTGCGCGGCGCGCGAGACACGCACCTCGGTCACCCGTCCGGCGACCCGCCCGGCGCGCGCCAGCACCAGCCGGTCGACCAAGAAGGCGACCGCGATCGCGACCGCCATCGCGATCAGCGCCGAGATCAGATCGCCGTGTTGCTGCCAGAAGCTTTCGTCCACCGTTGACCTCTTCGCCCATCCGCGGGTCGGTTCCTCCGTGAGAATGCTCCCATGAGAGGTTTCGCCTCCACCCGGGCGGTGCTGCTGGACGCGTTGGGCACCCTGGTCGAGCTGGACCCGCCCTGGCCGCACCTCGCCGAGGCGCTCGACGCCGAGGCCGACGATCGCCTGATCCGGGCGGTGCGAGCCGAGATGCGCTACTACCGCGAGCACAGCCACGAGGGGCGTGACGCCGGCTCGCTGGCGGAGCTTCGCGCCCGCTGCGCCGAGGTGCTCTCGCGCGAGCTGGGCCGCGAGGTCTCGGTCGAGACGATGATGGCCGCAATCCGCTTCCGAGCCTTCGACGATGCAGCGCCCGCCCTGGCCGAACTTCGAGCCCTGGGCCTGAAGCTCGTCTGCGTCTCCAACTGGGACGTCTCCCTGCCCGAGGTCCTCGCCCGCTGCGGGCTCGAGGGAGCCCTCGACGGCACCGTCACCTCGGCCGAAGCCGGCTCGCGCAAGCCCGATCCGGCGATCTTCCAGCCCGCCCTCCGGCTCGCCGGCTGCTCCGCGGCCGAGGCCCTCTACGTCGGGGATACGCCCGCGGAGGACGTCGAGGGCGCCCGGGCCGCCGGCATACCGGCGCTGCTGATCGACCGCGAGGCCGAGGCCGACATCGACTCCCTGGCGTGCATCAGGCACCATCTCC
>JAHEXV010000014.1 GCA_023251935.1 bacterium
CGCGGTAGGCCTCGTAGTCGCGGTTTGCCCGGCGCTCGGTGCGCCAGTCCTCGACCAGGCGACGACGGCAGATTTCAAGCCGTTTCTCCCGCTCCTTCGGCACCGGCTCTGAGGTTGCGGCTCGCTCTCGCTCGAGCCGCAAAACGGCGCCGCCCTTCGGGGCGCCAGCCGCTGCCGCGCCAGGCTTGTTGCGGAACGCGTGCGATCGACGTGCGATCGACTCGCTGGGCGACAGCGGGCGAAATCGGCGCTTTCGCGCACCACTGCGGCCCGCATATGCGCGCTTTGAGGGGAATGGCTGACTGGGGAAAGGACCCGCTTTGCAGGCGCTTCGCCCTTAGGAGCGGAGGGGGAGGGATTCGAACCCTCGTCACGCCCTTAAGACGTGAAACGGTTTGTCCCCGCGCCCGCAGCCACCCAGGGAAAACGCGCGAGGCCCTGCCCGCTGACGCCGAGCCCCAACACGTTCGCACCCCGTTCGCACACCACCCTCGATCCCGCATGACGAGCGGGGTTCCGAGCTGACGTGCGAACACGCAATCCGCGTGTCATCCCCTCTCCGCCACGCCTAGCTTTGCCGGTGGCATGCGGCCTAGCCTCGAGCACGAATCCGATTCCGAATCTCGAGCCCGGCGCCCCCGCCCCCCCGCGGGGGAGGGGAGGGGGGCGAGGCGGCGCACCCTCCATATACATATATCCGACGCTCAGAGATTTTCGCCAGGCAAGGGGCCTGCCTGCCTGAGACTCAAGCGTTTCCGTTCCTAAGCGTTACGAGATGGAAACGATTACGGGAACGCTTAGGCTGCTCCCGTGGCGAAGACCAACGTCTACGTGGATGGCTTCAACCTGTACTACGGGATTCGAGGTCGGTTCCCGGACTGCAAGTGGCTCGACCTAGCGGCGCTCTGTGGGCGTCTCTTTCCTAATCGCCAGATTGGGCGCATTCGCTACTTCACCGCGATGGTCTCGGCACGGCCCGGCGATCCGCAACAGCCGATCAGGCAGCAGACCTACATTCGAGCCCTGAAGACCATTCCGAACCTCTCCGACCATTACGGGAGTTTCAGGACTCGGCGCCCCAAGCTCAGACTGGCGAAGCCACCGCCCATCGGCCCCAAGAAGGTGACGGTTCTCAAGACGGAGGAGAAAGGTTCGGACGTGAATCTGGCCAGCTACATGCTGCTCGACGCGTTCAAGGGGGATTGCTCCGAAGCCGTGGTCATCTCGAACGATGCCGACCTGAAGACGCCGATTGAGCTCGCGAGAAAGGAACTCGGCATTACGGTCGGGGTGGTCAACCCCCACCCGCCCAAGAAGCGAAGCCTCGACCTAAAGCCTGACTTCTTCAGGCAGCTACGGAGGGGACCAGTTGCCGCGAGCCAGTTTCCAGCGACACTGCGGGATGCGAAAGGCGCCATCCATAAGCCCGCTAGTTGGTAGCCCCTAAACCGCTGAGGCCCGCCGATGGCGGGCCTCGCACCCAGCCGCCGAGGCGACTGGGGGGATATACGCGAAGGATACATAGCCCTGAGGCGCGTGGCGAGTGGAGCCAGCGGGAATCGAACCCGCGCCACGCAGGCTCACAAACCGCATGGCCGTCCTCGTGGCCCTATGCGGCTATCTGACGCCGGATTCAGCGAGGCCGCTACTCGTCGCTTTGCGTCGGAGCTCGAGCGCGTTGGCGATCGCAAGGGCAGTCTCGGCCACTGCCTTTCCTCCATCCACAGGAGATGAGGCGTGTCGGAGACGGCCACGTCCTCAACCACGTCTGCCCAAGCGGCGAGCACCAAAAGGCACTCGCACAGCAGGAGAAACAGAACCAGAGGCGGGGTCGCGAGAAGCCAAGGAGGAATCGTCGGCTCGGGCTCCGCTGGCTGTGCGGTAAAAGCCTCGATCTTGGCGAGCGCTTCTTGAAGCTCTGAAGCGAGGCCGCTCGTCTGGATGAGGCTGCCCACCATGCGGCGGGTGTGAGCTGGATCAAATCCGTTCTGCGCTGCGAGCGCTTGCACCTTTGGGGCTACGGATTCTCTGAACTCGCGCAGCATGTCTGGCGGCATCATGGCCCACACCTTCGACGTGATTTCGCCTTTCGCTAGTGCATCTGCCGCGAGGCGGCTCGCTCGCAGATTCAGCGGCTTGAGCAGGTCCGCGAGGTAGGGCTTCGCGACAGCCGAGGCGACCTTCCGATCGAACAGGGCTTGTTTAGCCAGCATGCGTTGAACCTCTGCGGGCTTCATGTAGGTCCCAAGGTACGCCGCGGGTCGGAGGGACAGTCGCCGGGCGTTTGTACGCGCCCGTGCCTGATGCGCTCAATGCGCCTGAGTCATTTGATTCTCTAGAAGTACCGATGCGCGCGAAAGCACAGATCACCGACCCGCAGACGACACCTCTGCGGAGAAGCGTTGCGTCGCCTTCGCATACTGCGGAGTACGGGTGTCCTGGCGGTCACCTTGCTTGTGGGTTAGGCCAGGTAGGGCAGCGTCCCTACCTCGGCCGGACCCCATCAAGGCCGCTGGACACCGCTCAAGCAACAGATCGCCAGGAAGGTTCGTATGACCGGCACCCCCTCCCCCACCGATACGCAGCTACAACGAGTTAGGCGCCTTCGCCGCAACGCTCAACGGCGTTCCCCTCTCGAGCTGTACGAGCGCCGCGTCCTTAACGCGGAACGGAAGGCTCAAGACCTTGGCCGCGAACTTGCGACCGCAACCTTGCGGCTTCGCGAGCAGTCATGCGCTTCCCGCCCGCGGTCGAGCGGGCCAACTCCCGTTCCCGTTCGCGGTTCCCGCCGCAACTCGTCATCGACCTCGACAGCTTCCGACGATGGCGAACCATCACCATCCCATGATCCGTCGCGCCCTTCGGGCCTGCCCTGCGACCGATCTCCTAACCCGGGCAGGCCCGCCATTCATCCCGACGCTCTAAAGGCAGAAGCCCTAGAGGCGTATTGGGAGGGCGAATCTCCTACCGAGATCGCCCACCGGCTCGAGGTCCCGCCCCCTACGGTCCGATCCTGGGTTCACCGCGAGCGCAAGTGCCAAGAGGCTGCGGAACGCGACGGTGCCGCGCAGGCTCGGGCAGGGCTTCCCGCTGATCGGCTTTGCCATTGCGGGGGCTTCGCGCTTCCAGATGAAGACGGCGACTTTCATTGTCTGCGCTGCGCTCGACCAACCAACGAGAAGATCGGTCGCGTCAACGGGTTTGACGCACTCGACCGACTCATGCGCCGAAATCGCGGTGCCCTATGGCTCACCGGCGACCAGTCCGTCGCGATCGGAAAGGGCGCCAAGGGGGTGTCGGTATGAGCGCGGCTTGCGAAAGGTGCGGCACCGCTAAGAATGTCGCCCGCTCTGAGGAGCTGGACGCCACGCTCTGCGGCGACTGCTTCGCGGAGCGCGCCGACGCGGCTTCGCTTCTCAACGCGATTGAGGCGTTCGTTCGCCGTTACGTGGTCCTGCCGGGGGACCCGGAGAGGGCCGCAGTGGCGATTTGGATCGCCCACACCCACGCCCTCGCCGGAGCCCACGCGACCCCCTACCTGCTGATTCTCAGTCCCGAGAAGCGGTCGGGAAAGACTCGAGTGCAGGAAGTGGTCGAGCTGCTAGTGGCCCGTCCGTGGCGAGTCACCGGAGCGTCCGAGGCCGCGATCTTTCGGAAGCTGGCCCAAGACAGGCCAACCCTCCTACTTGACGAGCTTGATGCGATCTTCGGTTCGTTCACCGAGCGTACTGAGCCGCTGCGAGCAATCCTCAACGCTGGCAACCGTCCCGGCGCCACGGTCGCGCGGTGCGTTGGCGAGAAGGGCGATCAGGTGCGGGACTTCGATGTCTTCTCGGCGAAGGCCCTGGCCGGGATCGACAAGGGGAGCCGTATCCCCGACACCATCCGCGACCGCGCCATCCCAATCGGGATGCGCCGCAAGACCCAGGCCGAACAGGTGGAGCGTTTCCGTTACCGAGACGCGAAGGCTGAGGCGGAGCCCGTGCGCGAGAAGCTTGCGGCGTGGGCGGAGGGCGTGACCGACGAACTCCTAGAAGCCGAACCTTCGCTCCCACCGGAACTTGACGATCGCGCGGCTGAGGCGTGGGAACCGCTGCTCGCCATCGCGCCGATATGGCGGGCGGGGATTGGGCGCGCCGCGCCCGCGAGGCAGCGGCCGTCCTAAGTGCCGGCGAGGCACACGAGGAGCAGTCATGGGGTTCCCTCGTACTTGCGGCAACTCGAGGGGAGTTGGAACACCGCGACCGGATCACCACCGAGGCACTGCTCGACCACATCAACTCAGATGAGGAGCGGCCGTTCGGTGGCTGGCGAGATGGCAAGGGACTCGATGGGCGCGCCCTCGCAAAGCTCCTCCGGCCCTACGGGATCAGGCCACGCTCCATTCGCATCGGCGACGACGCCGACCACCGGGGATACCTGCGCGAACAGTTCACCGACGCCTGGGAACGCTGGCTCCCCACCCTCCCGACAGAAGCGCCACAAGCGCCACATCCACCACAAGCGCCACAACCCGCCACAGACAAACCGCATGAACAAGCCGATGTGGTGGATGTGGTGGATGTGGCGGCTATATACGGAGGTGTGGTGGATGGTGGCGGTAACGGCGACGAACCGCCACCCGACCTCGAGCAAGAGGGTCTGGCTTATGCCGGGCGTCTCGTTGAGCTTGGCGAGGCAGCGTGGGATGACGAGGACGCGGCATGAGCGAGCTTCGGATTGACTTTCCCGACGAACTCGCCGAGTCGATCGCGGCGCGTGTTGCAGAGATGGTCCGTTCGGACCCCGAGCCCTACCTCGACGTTGGGGCCGCCGCCGAGTACCTGGCCTGCAAGCCCAAGCGCATCTACGAGCTGAAGGCAGCGGGGCGCCTCGCCCACTTCCGCGATGGCACGCGGCTCCTGTTCCGCCGCGAGGACTTGGATGCCGCTCTGCGGCGAGTGGTCGAGTGACGAACGTCGACTCCCCCGAGGAGCAGACCCGGATGGTGGAGGAGGCGGGGCGCCGCGGCGTGAAAAGTGGCGGAAGGGGTGCGAGTCGTCGTGAGTTTGCTTGGACGCAGACTCGCGCTGTGTTGTTCTGCGCAGGGGTTGACTTCCGCTGATCAGGGGCCTACGGTTGGCGCGGATATCAAAATGCCCCGGCGGCGCTGCCACGCCCCGGGGCCGGCGCCGGGTCAAGCGGAACTCGCCCCGACGCAGGCCAAGGGTAGTTGGGCTTTGAAGCTGGGGCTTCCACCAAAGGAGGCCAAGATGGCCACTGCCGTAAAAACGCGTTCTTTGACCAAGGCTGCCGATGAGGTAGAGGGCGTGACCAAGGTCCTCGCCGGGGTTCGGGCGTCGCTCTCCGGGCTCGAAGCCACTTCACCGAAGCTAGAAGCGAAGGGTGCCGAGGTCGTGGAACTTGCGGCCGGTGTGTCCCGGAGCTATCGGCGCATGCTCGCCAAGTGACGGCCTAGGCGAAACGCGGCCTCGGGCCGCGTCGTCGCGGGCCACCGGCACCCTCGGCCTGATGAGCTAGCCGGATAAGGAGCAAGCAGAAATGGCCGCCAGGATGGAAACAACACGGCATCGCGGCATCTACAAGCGCGGTAGCCGCTACACCCTCACCTACCGAGTCGACGGGCGCCAGCGTTGGGAGTCGGCGCCGGACCTCAAGACCGCCCTCAAGATGAAGCGACGGCGGGAAGCCGATCGCGACTCCGGGGAGTTCTTCGAGGCGTCACGCGAACGCTTCCGCGACTACGCCTCGGAGTGGATCGACCGCTACCAAGGGAATGGCCGGCGGGGTTTCACCGATGACACCCGAGCCGACTACAAGCGCGACCTCGAGCGCTACGTCTTTCCGTTCTTCGATGAGCGGCTAGGCCGTCCGATAGCTGGAATCACACCGCGCGACGTGGCGAATTGGATCGCCTGGCTCTGCGACGAGCAAGAGCAAGGCCGCCGGGTTGCGGATGAGAAGCGGCAGCGAATCGCGCGGCGAGAGAAGGTGTCGCCTCCCGTCGTGCCGGCGAAGCCGGTGCGACTCTCGGACGCCACCGTCCGGCGCATCCTCTCCCCCCTTCGTGCCTGCCTTTCGTCTGCCCGACGTGAGGGCCTGATCCGCTCTAACCCGGTGGACGGAGCAGCGCTGCCCCACCGCCCGAAGGTGGACGAAGGGGAACCCGGCCAGCGGGTGCGGGCGATGACCCGCAACCAGCTCGCGATGTTCCTTCGGATCGTCCGCTCGGACTGGCGAGTCATGTTCCAGTTCCTCGCCTCAACCGGGCTCCGGTGGGGAGAGGTCGCCGCCGTGCGGTGGCGCGATCTACGCCTCGACGGTTCCGAGCCCTGCGTTCACGTCAGGCAGGCGTTGGCCCGGCGCCGCAAGGGCGAGCCTCCCCGCTTCAAGCCGCCCAAGTCGAATCAAGCCCGCACCGTGCCGCTCGACGCAGCGCTTGTGTCGGAACTCCGGGGCCGGCGGGCTACCGCTCGCTTTGCGGCCTACGACGACCTCGTGTTTCCCGCCGAGAATGGCGAGCCGCTACGGCAGGAGAACGTTCGCCGTCGCGTCTTGTCGATCGCGGCGCAAGAGGCTGACGTGCCGTGGATCGGCTTTCACACGTTCCGGCACACCTGTGCGTCGCTGCTTTTCGACGCTGGCCGCAACGTCAAGCAGGTGCAGCGCTGGCTCGGCCACCACTCCCCCGCCTTCACGCTCGAGCGATACGTCCACCTGCTCGATGACGGCGTTGGCGACGGCCTCGACCTGGCCGCCGAGCTGGGCCAGGGTGCGAACAAAGTGCAAACGCAACGGGCCGCAAACAACGGCACTCAGCCGCAACGCGACCTCGCGGAAATGGCTCACTAGCGGGGGAAACCGGAACCGACGGCAAACCACGGAGGCCAAGGCTCGCGATCATAATCCGCGTGTCGCAGGTTCGAGTCCTGCCTCCGGCACCTCGGAAAGCCCCGCCCAGGCGGGGTTTTTCTCTTGGTCGGCTCGCGGCGAATGCCCTCCGAGGAGCAAAGTGAGTCCAAAGTGAGTCCACCCCACCCTGCGCGAGCGTTCAGGAATGTTCCCCGAACCGCGCGTCTGCTGTTCGTCCGAAGCGACCGTCCGGTATCTGAGAGACTCGCGCCGCCAACTACAACCGGAGAGCTGATGCCCGACGCCAAAGACGTGATCCTCAAGCACATCGCCGCCGTCAACGACCGTGATAGCGACGCTGACCCGTGGGCCGCCGATGCCGAGCTGGTGGCGCCAGGCGGCCAGGCCAGCGGTCGCGACGACGTCATCGGCTTCCTGGGCGTGTTCCACGAAGCGTTCCCGGACCTCCGCCTTGAGATCAAAGATCTCCTCACCGACGGGCCAGCCGCAGCGGCCGAAGGAACCATCGCGGGCACCCATGATGGCGTGCTACACACCCCCAACGGTGATGTCGCGCCGACAGGACGAGCCGTTGAGCTCCGGTGGGCGGCGGTCTATGTCACCGACGGCGACACGCTGAAGTCCGAGCACCTGTTCTTCGACCAGATGGACTTTCTCGGCCAGCTAGGTCTCCTCCCCGATTAGCGGCCGAGCCGCTCGAGCAGGTGATGGCCGCCGGCGACGCCTACCTGCGCTTTCACCTCGAGCACCCCGGGGCCTTCCGCTTCCTCGCCTTCGAGGGCGTCGAGACCCGGATGCCGATCGTCGACGACGAGCTCCGCGCCCGCGTCGCCGGTCAGGTCGAGGCACTGCTCGACGGGTTTCAAGCCCAGATCGAAGCCGCGATCGAAGCCGGCCAGGCGGCGTCGGGCGATCCGCGTCTCACCTCGCGCTTTCTCTGGGGGGCTTGGAACGGGGTCGTGGCACTCGGGCTGCGCACCGACGGCCTCGCGCTCGACGACGCCGAGATCGAGGCCTGCCTCCAGCATGCGCGCGCGATCGTGCTCGAGGGGCTGAGCTCCCCGGGCTTTCGCGACCGCGAGGGCCACTCCCGCGCTCGCCTGGTCTCGATTCGCTCGCCGGACTAGGGGCCTCCCGACCGCGGGCATCGATCCCGGCGACTGGGTCGAAAGCGCGTCCTCAGTAATGCCTCTGCCGACGCCCCGACGCCCCTAGGCGGCGAACGACAGCTGCACCACAAGGACGGCGGCGATCGCCGCCGCGCAGAGGACGTGGTCGCGGAGGATCGCCCTCGCCAGTCGAGTCTGAACCTCGGCGCCATCGTTCCGGGCGCCCAGCCGCACCGCGCTCGGCACGGTGTTCGTCGCCGCGAGCATGACCGCCGCCCCGGTGAGCGCCAGCGAGACGACGCTGACCCAGGTGGACGCGTCAGCCCGGGCCAGCTGGACGATGATCGCGACGATTGTCGCCAGCATCACAACGGCGATGAGCCGATTCATCGGCCGGGCCTCGGTCGTCACCCGCCGGTAGTAGCCGGCCACGGAGGCGAGCACCTCCTCGGGCAGCTCACGGCTCCGGCGGTGGCGGGCCACCTGGACGTCGAACATCAGGTCGAACCACAGGACGGCGAGCAGGAACCCGGCCCCGGCGGTCACGAACGCGGTCACACCGCGAGGGTGAGCACGAGCTTTCCGCGGACGTGGCCGCTCTCGCTGAGCTCGTGCGCGCGCTTCACGTCGGTGAGAGGCATCGCCTCGGCGATCTCCACGCGCACGTCTCCGTCTGCCACGAGCTCTGCTATCTGCGCGAGCTGCTCGGACTTCGGGCTCATCACCATCAGCTCGGCGCGCACCTCGCGCTCCCGCGCGGCCTCCTCGGGAGGGGCGCCGGCGATGGTGACGAGAATCCCGCCCTCGCGCACGGCCGGGAGCAGCGAGGCGGTCGTGTCGCCGCCGACGGCGTCGAACGCGATGTCGGCGCTGCTCACCGCCTCGCCGACGTCCTGCTGCGTGTAATCGACGTATTCGTCGGCGCCCAAGCCCAGCACGAAGTCGCGGTTCCGGGTCGAGCCGACGCCGATCGCCCGCGCGCCCGCCAGCTTGGCGAACTGCACGGCGAGATGGCCGACACCGCCGCCGGCGCCCGCCACCAGAGCCGTCTGCCCGCCCTGGAGCCCGCCCCGGTCAAGCAGAGCCTGCCACGCGGTCAGTCCGGCGACCGGGATCGCCGCCGCCTGCTCGTGGCTCACGGCCTCTGGCTTCCTCGCGATCGCCGCGGCCGACGCGGTCGAGTACTCCGCGTATCCGCCGCTCGCCGAGATCCCGAACACCCGGTCGCCCTCGGCGAAGCCGTCGGCGCGCGAGGCCTCCACCGTGCCCGAGATGTCGTTGCCGAGCACCGTGGGGAGAGGCGTCTCCACGAAACCCCGCCGGTATTTCCAGTCGACCGGGTTGACCGACGCGGCGTGGACCCTGATCAGCACCTCCCCGTCGCCGAGCTCGGGGCGATCGGCCTCCTCGTAGCGCAGGACGTCGGGGTCGCCGGTCTCGTGCATGACTATCGCTTGCATGGGGTCTCCTCCTGGGTCAGGGCTGACTGGAAGTGTCGTGCAAGCGGCGACCGAGGCTCGTTTGGCTCCGCGGTCGCCGGGTGGGCTCTTCGTCGCGCGCGGGCTATTCGTCGCGCGGCGTGATGCGGAAGATCGAGACCACCTCCGCCTGGTGGGCCTCCGGGTGGACGACGTAGGCGCTCGGCCCGCCGCCGAACCAGCCCGACGCCTCGTTGTCGCCGACGAACACGCCGGGATGGTGCTTACCGTCGCCGTCCTCGACCCAGACCGGCTGGCCCTCCTTGAACCCGTGGTCGGGGGCGCTCATCGCTTCAGCCCGGCGGCCGCTCGGCGCTTACTTGACAACCCTGAAGCTGCCCCGCATGAACGGGTGCACCCGGCAGAAGTAGCTGTAGTCGCCGGGTTTCAGGTTGCTCGGCGTCGTCCACGTGTCGCGGTTGGCGGCCGGCGCGTTATAGCCGGCGTAGTTGAAGCCGAGCTGGCCGGAGTCGAACGTGCGGGGCCCGTTGGCGATCGGATAGGCAATCCCGGTCGAGCGGTTGCACGGCTCCTTACAGCTCGTGATCGTGTGGAAGGTGTTCGTGGACTGCGCCGCGTCGTTGTTGAGGAAGGTCAGGGTCTGCCCGGCGTGGATCCTCGGCGGCCGGTTGGCGGCCCCGATTCCGGCCAGATCTCCCTGCTCGTACTTGTAGTCCTCGATCCCGATCGGGCTGTGGGGGGACACGGCCGTCAGCTTGGTCGGGTCCGGCAGGAAGGTGGGCTTGCCGCCGTGATTTCGGTTCTCGTACAAGTGGCCGTGGGTCAACACCTCCTGCTTGTCCAGCTGCTTGCTGAACGGCCCCACGCCGCCGGCGTCGGTTCCGTCGTAGACGGCGACCGGCATGATTCCCATCACCTCATACCAGTCAGCACTCTTGGTGTCGTACGTCGCGTGGACGCTCAACTTGTCGCCTGAGTGCAGCTTGACGCGCCAGTCGTCGGGCGTGGCTCCCATCGCCACATCCCACGACACGGCGCCGGCCGGCTCCCAGTAGTGAGCCCGCGAGGTGAAGAGCGTCTTGCGCTGACTCCCGCGGTCGACCCTAAGACTGGTATTCAAGCCGCCGGGGTGGAGGTGCCCCGCGGTGCCGACCAGGGTCACCGGGTGGTCGGGCGTCCAGCTCTGAGAAGGACCGATCAGGTTGTGTTGGCCGCCGGTGGCGTCATCGGGGAATGTGTAGCGGCCTCCGCCGCCCATTCCACGCAGCGCGTTGAACACCGGGTAGATCCCGCTGGAGATGCCGACCCGCGGGCTGGGGCCGCTGACGTCCATCCACCTCGTGCGCACCCGCTTGATGGAGTCGGCCGCAGCAACGCTATCGGGAACGAAATCGAGCCTCCAGACGATGTACACAGTCGCCGGCTTTCCGACCAGGTCGTGAATCATGTCGTTGAGGAACCAGATATCCGACGGCTGCGAGCGCCAGCCGAATCCCCTCGGCATCTGGAAGATCGTCTTCTCCTCGCCGGTCGCAAACTGCGGATTCGCGCCGTTCACGGCCCACACCGCGTGGTGGAGGTGGAGGACGTCGACGCGAGGAACGGTCCCGTTCGCGTAGATCAGCTCGGGGTCGAACCTGGTGATGTATCCGGGGACGCTCGGGAACAAGTTGGTCGAGTTCACCCGGATGATGTTCTGGCCGGGCTTCACGCTCACCGGGCCGTAGCAGTAGGTCAGGTGCTGCATCCCCGTGTAGTCCACGTGCGGGACCTGCTGCGGCTTGTTCTTGATCGGCGGGCAGGTTGCGGCGTGCGCGCTCGGCGATCCGAACAGCAGCGCCCCCACCGCGCACAGGAGGACCAGCGCCAACCCTCGAAGCCCAAGAGCCGGGGCAAATCGGCGCGCGGAGATGGTCCGGGACCCGGAAACGAAGCTCGCGTCCCCGCCCCGCGTCCATGCGTCGCCTCCCATGGCGGGCACCCTAGCACCCACCGCCGCCGGACCCTCGAGCGATTGACGTCCCGACATCACCGCAACCCTCCTCGTCCTGATCGCCGGCTACCGGCGGGCTGGGACGCCCGGGTCGGCCCTCGGCGGATCTCTCTGCTTACCCTCGTCGAGAATATAACACTTGTGAACATAGCGCGTACAATTCGCTCCAGCGGCCATGCCCGGTGAACTGAAAACCGCGGAGCGGCCCGGCGCCGAGGTGGAGCTGGGGCCTTCGGCCTACATGGCGATGGCGATGGTCCGCGACGGGATCAACACCGGCTACCGGATCAAGCAGATGCTCGAGCGAGTCGCCTCCTTCTTCTGGTCGGCCAGCTACGGCCAGATCTACCCCGAGCTGCGAAAGCTCGAGGCCGCCGGCCTCCTCGCCGGCCGCGAGGTGACCGAGAGCGGTCGCCTGCGCCGCGAATACTCGCTCACGGCCGCCGGCGAGAAGCGGCTTCGAACCTGGCTCGCCGAGCCCGCCGAGCCATCGCTCTGGCTGCGCAACGAGGGGCTCTTGAGGTTGATGCTGGTCGACTGGGAGGATCGCGAGCTGGCGCGCAAGAACCTGCGCGAGCTGCGCCGGATGAGCGCCGATCGACTCGAGGCGGTCGGCGCCCTGGTCCCGCCGCGCGAGCGCGGCCGCCGGATCCAGGCGCTCGGCGTGCGGCTGCTCGAGGAGACGGTCCGCTGGTGCGATGAGACCGACGCCGCGCTCGGCCCGCCCGACGAGGCCTGACCGCGGCTGAAGCCCTCCCCCGCGCCGGCCTCATGCCCGCCGGCGGAGCGCCGATACAGGGAGGGTGAGCGAAGGCACGAGCGCCCCCGCGACCGGCAACTGGGTGATCGGGATCACCCCGCCGAGCAGTCACACCGACGATCGCCGGCGGCTCGGCGACGTCGTCGTCGAGCTCGGCTTCGCCGATCGCGAGGTGGTCGAGGCGGCGGTAGCCGCCGCGCACAAGCACGGCAGCTCGGTCGGCGCGGCGCTGATCGAGAGCGGCGCGGTGAGCTCCGAGCAGCTCGCCCGGGCGCTCGCCGACCGCAACGGGCTCGACTACGTGGACCTGAACGTGTTCGAGGTCGACAAGGGCGCCGCCAACCTGGTCAGTGCCACCCAGGCCCGGCGCTTCCGGGCGATCCCGGTCGCCTTCCTTGACTCGGGGACGATCCTGGTCGCCACCTCCAACCCGGCCAACGTGCTCGGGCTCGACGACATCGCGATCACGACCGGCTACAAGGTGCGGCGCGCGGTCGCCTCGCCGGAGGACATCGAGGCCGTCATCAACCAGCTGTCGAACCTCGAGGAATCGGTGCAGGAGGTCGACGAGGAGACCCGCGACGACCTCGGCGCCCAGGTGATCGAGCTTCGCGAGTCGGCCGAGGAGGCGCCGGTCGTGAAGCTCGTCCACTCGATCATCGCCGACGCGGTGGGCCGCGGCGCCTCCGACATCCACTTCGATCCGCGCAACGGCGACATGCGGGTCCGCTTCCGGGTCGACGGGGTGGTGGTCGACTCGGCCACCGTGCCGCGGCGCCTCGCCCCCGGCCTCGTTTCGCGGATCAAGATCATGGCCGAGCTCGACATCGCCGAGCGCCGCGCCCCCCAGGACGGCCGCATCGGCCTCACGGTCGACGGCCGCTACATCGACATCCGCGTCGCCACGCTGCCGGTGGTCCGCGGGGAGTCGGTGGTGATGCGGATCCTCGACAAGGAGCGGGTGGTCGCCGATCTCGACCTGCTGGGGATGCAGGCGGCTGATCGAGCGCTCTTGGAGCACTCGATCAAGCAGCTTCACGGCGCGGTCCTGGTCACCGGGCCGACCGGCGCCGGCAAGACGACGACCCTGTACGCCGCCCTGAGCGAGATCAACACGCCCGACCGGACCCTGATCACGATCGAGGACCCGGTCGAGTATGAGCTCGAGGGCGTCAAGCAGATGCAGGTGCATGTGGCCGCCGGGGTGACCTTCGTCCGCGGCCTGCGCTCGATGATCCGCAACGACCCCGACGTGCTGATGGTCGGCGAGATCCGCGACCGCGAGACGGCCCAGACGGCGATCGAGTCGGCGCTCACCGGACACCTCGTGCTCTCGACGCTGCACACCAACGACGCACCGATGGCGGCAGCCCGCCTGATCGAGATGGGGATCGAGCCGTTCCTGGTCGCCACCAGCCTCGAGTGCGTGATCGCCCAGCGGCTCGCCCGCCGGCTCTGTGAGGAGTGCCGGCGACCGGTCGAGATCACCACCGAGGAGCTCGAGAGCAACGGCTTCGAGGGCCAAGCGGAAACGATCAACGCCTACGAGCCGGGGGGCTGCGTGCGCTGCGGCGGGATCGGCTACCGCGGCCGGATCGGGATCTACGAGGTGATGGTGCTCTCGAGGGAGCTCCGCGCGCTGATCCTCCGCAAGGCCTCGAGCGACGAGATCGCCGCCACCGCGGTCGCCGCCGGAATGCGCCGCCTGCGAGAGGACGGCCTCGAGAAGGTGCGCCAGGGCATCACCTCGGTCCCCGAGGTGCTGCGGGTCCTGGGGACGTAGCTCCCGGCGACCAACCGGGTCGCCTCAGCCGGTCAGCCACTTCCACACCTTGGCCGGCGCGGTCAGGGCCGCAAACTCGCCCGAGTCGCGCATCTGCGCTGCGGCCACCGCCATCGCGCCGGCGGCGACGAACGCGAGCGCGCCGCCGACGCTGATCCGCTGCCCTCCGGCGTCCACGATCTCGGGCATCGAGAGCTCGGGGTGGGCGAGCACGCTGATCGGCCTGGAGGTCGCCTCGCTCACGGCCCGGATCTCCTCGCCGCTACGCAGTCCCGGCGCGTAGAGCACGTCCGCGCCCGCTCGCTCGTAGGCCTGAAGGCGGGCGATCGTGTCGTCAAGGTCGGGATTGCCGCGGATCTGGTTCTCGGCGCGCGCCGTCAGGGTGAACGGAAACCCCAAGGTCCGCGCCGCCTCGGCGGCGGCGGCTACCCGCTCCGTGGCGTGGTCGAGCGCATAGATCCCTCCCTCGGGGTCATAGTCCTCAATCGAGCCGCCCACCGCGCCCGCCTCGGCGGCTCGGCGGATCGCCAGCGCAGCGTCCTCGGGCGTCGGCCCATAGCCGTTCTCGAGATCGACGGAGACCGGAAGCTCGGTCGCCTGGTCGAGCGCCCGTACGTGGGCGGTGACCTCGTCGAGCGTGAGGTTGCCGTCCAAGCGCCCGAGGGTGAACGCAAAGCCCGAGCTCGTGGTTGCCAACGCTTGGAATCCGAGCCCGGCGAGCACCTTCGCCGAGCCGGCGTCCCACGGGTTGGGAATCAGGAACGGCTCGCCGCCATGCAGCGCTCGAAACGCCTCGGCCTTGTCCTTCTGCACGAGCGCGACGTTCCGCTGCGACATCGCTCAAGCCACCTCCGAGTAGACGGCGTCCGTGTCGTCCGGCTCCGGGGCCCGCTCGGGCTCGGTCTCGAACCTCTCCGCCGCCTTCGCCTCCGGCTGCACCACCACCAGGGCGACCGCGATCGCGGCCACGACCAGGGCCGCCGCAATCCAGAAGGCGAGGTGGTAGCCGCTCGTCAGGGCCACCGCCGTGGACCGTCCCTGCTCGATCAGGTTGTCGCTTCGCGACGCGGACAGGGTGGCCAGCACCGCCAGCCCCAACGCGCCTCCGACCTGGGCGCTGGTGTTGACCAGCCCGGAGGCCAGCCCGGCGTCGCTCTGGGTGGCGCCCGACATGGCGATCGTCATCAGCGCCGGGAAGCAGACGCCGATCCCCGTCCCGAGCAGGATCATCACCGGCAGGACGTGGAGTGCGTAGCTGCCATCGACCGGGGCCTGTGTGAACAGCACCAGGCCCGCCGTCACCAGGGTCAGCCCGGGGAACAGCAGCGTCCTGGCGCCGAAGCGGGTGATCAGGGGCTCGGAGAAGCGGACCGAGAGGGTCCCCATGACGATCGTCACCGGCAGGAACGCGAGGCCGATCTGGAGCGCGTCGTAACCCAGGATCCGCTCCAGGTAAAGCGACCCCAAGAAGAACATCCCGAACATCCCAGCGACGGTCAGCACCTGGACCGTGTTGGCGCCCGCCACGTTGCGCGAGCGGAACATGCGCAGCGGCATCAGTGGGTTCGAAGCGGTCGCCTCGCGGGCGATGAACAGCGCCAGCAGGGCGAGCGCGCCGGCCCCGAGCCCGAGCGTGCGGCCGGCACCCCAGCCGTACTCGGCGGCTGGCTTGACGATCGTGTAGACGCCGAGCATCAGCGAGCTGGTGACCAGAACGGCGCCCGCGACGTCGGCCCCCTGGCCGAACCCGATGCCCTGGTCGCGCTCGAGCAGACGCCGGGCGAAGATCGCCGTCGCGATCCCGATCGGGATGTTGACGAAGAAGATCCAGTGCCAGTTGATCGTCTGGGTGAGGATGCCACCAGCCAGCAGGCCCACCGAGCCGCCGGCGGAGGCGACGAACGCGTAGACGCCGATCGCCTTCGCCTGCTCGCGGGGCTCGGGGAACATGGTCACGATCATGCCCAGGATCACCGCCGAGGTCATCGCGCCGCCGATCCCCTGAACGAAGCGGGCCCCGACCAGGACCCCTTGGCTGTCAGCGAGCCCGCAGGCGAGCGAGGCGGTGATGAAGACCCCCAGGCCCGCCAGGAGGATGGTGCGGCGGCCGATCAGGTCGCCGAACCGCCCGGCCAGCAGCAGCAGGCCCCCGAAGGAGATCAGATACGCGTTGACGACCCAGGCGAGGCTGGAGCTCGAGAACCCGAGGTCGTCCTGGATCGTCGGGAGCGCCACGTTGACCACGGTCACGTCGAGCACGATCATCAACATCCCCGCGCAGAGGACGTAGAGCGCGATCCAGCGCGAGCCGTCGGTCCCGTCCCGCCGCTCGCCGCGCGTTCCTTCCTCGTGCCTCGTCATCGGCCTTGCCTCCTTCGCGATCTGCTTTCCGGTTGAGACCGGCCCCGGTCTCGATACTCATCGCCGTGGGGCCGAACCCCGCGGTTGTCCGGCCCGCCTAGGCCGAAAGCTCCTCCGGGAGGCCGAAGCGCCCGAAGAAGTCCACGAACCTGCCGGGAACGATCGGCTCCTCCGGCCAGCGCTTGTAAGCCTCGGGGTCGGAAGGCGCGGTCGACCGCACGATGAACGCGGTCACGTCGCTGATCAAGCCGTCCCGAATCGTCAGCACGTTGAGCGCGAACGGAACATACGCCCCCGCGTCCTCGTCCCAGCTGTAGAAGGCGAGTGCGGGCTGCCCGCTCGCGCGCACGAAGACGTGGCGCCAGCGCCACTCGCCGGAGAGCGGCCCAACGCCGAGGAAGGCGGTCAGCGCATCGGTGCCCCGATGCCAACTCGGGGCGGGCGGCATGCTGAAGCAGGCGTCCTCGGTCAGCATCGCGACCACCGCCTCGATGTCGCCGCGGTCCTAGGCGTCCACGTAGCCCTTCACCACCTCGCGCACCCCTTCGTCGCCGAGCGAGCGCAGGGTGGCCTGCTGGCTTTGCTCGGGCAAGCGCTCGTCGACTGCCTTGCGAGCGCGCTGCAGGGCGCTGTTCACCGAGGCGACCGTGGTCTCGAGCGTCTCGGCAACCTCGCGGGCCGAGAAGCCGAGCACCTCCCGCAGGATCAGCGTCGCGCGCTGGTTGGCCGGAAGGTGCTGGAGCGCGGCGATGAACGCAAGCTCGATGCTCTCCCGCTGCTCGTAGCTCGCCTCGGGCGCCGCATACCCGTCCTCGAGGCCCAGCGCCTCGTCGGGGTAGGGGTCGATCCAAACCGACTCGGCGAGTGGCGCCAGCGGCCCATCGTGGGGATCCCGCGGCGGCGCGTAGTCGACCGGGAGAACCCGCTTCGGCCGCCTCGCGATCACGTCGAGGCAGGCGTTGGTGGCGATCCTGTAGAGCCAGGAACGGAGCGAGCTCCTGGCCTCGAACCCGGGCAGCCCCCGCCAGGCCCGTAGCAGCGCGTCCTGAAGCGCGTCCTCGGCGTCGTGAACCGAGCCGAGCATGCGGTAGCAGTGGGCGAGCAGCTCGGGGCGGTGGGGCTCGACGAGGCGGCGATAGGCGTCCTCGTCGCCGCTTCGGGCCGCCTCGAGCAGCTCCCGCTCTCGAAGGCTCGACCCCGATTGAGTGGTGCCGGCGCTCATTCTCAGCAGAGTAGAGAGGCGCCACCATGGCCGAGTCGATCGCAACCGATGAGTTACCGGCCCCGGGTCGGTCACAAGGACAGGGCATGATCCCAGGGGCCTCCCACCCAGTGGTCCACCTGGAGCTGCACACCGGCGACCTGCCGCGCGCCCGGGAGTACTACGCGCGGCTATGCGGGTGGCGCCAGGAGCGGGTCGACGGCGGACCCCGGGCCGCCCCATACCTGGCGCTCGAGCTCGGGCCGAAGCTCGGCGGCGGGATCGTCGAGTGCGGAGCCCGGCGTCCGCTCTGGCTCCCCTACGTCGAGGTCGCCGAGATCGGCGCGGCCACCGAACGGGCCGAGCTGCTCGGCGGCTCGGTGCTGCTCGGGCCCCGCGAGGGACCGGCCGGGTGGCGCAGCGTCGTCGCGGTGCCCTCCGGCGGCGAGCTGGCCTTCTGGCAGCCAAAGCGCTGACCCGTCGCGCGCGCTAGATGCTTGATTCCAAATCAGGTGTCGGCCCACCGACAAGAGGAACGTTCTGCACCGTGAACGTTCTGCACCGTATAGGTGCTCAAGTGACCTCTCGTCCGCGGGCTTCATCGTCCTGAGTGCCTGCTTGCCTCACCCAACCTCGGGGTGGCGGCCCGACGGCGGACGCCTCAGGCCCGGGCGAACTGGCCATGGAAGCCGAACGGGATGTGGTGCGGGACCTCCGCTCGGGCGAGCTCATCGAGCGAGCGGGCGTCGAGCACGAGCAGGAACGAGTTGCCCCGGCGGCCGTCGAAGACGATCGACAGCAGCACGCCCTCGTCCTCGCCCCCCGCCTCGGGGGCGGCGACGAACACCGGCTCACCCGGGAAGCAGCCCTCCTCGGCCCAGACCGTCGAGCGGCGCTCGACCACGTCGGCCTTGACGATCCGGTCGATCCAGCCCCCGCCGAAGCCGACCCCCCAGGCGTAGCGGTAGGGGCGCTCGTTGCAGCGACCGTAGTTGATCCGCGGTAGGTCGATCGACTCCTCGATCAACCGCTCGCTGGTCACCGTCCCAGCCGCGGGCGAGATCCGGAAACGCTCCAGGTAGCCGGGCGCGACCGGCTTGCCCGCGCGGAGCCTCTCCATGTAGAGATCCTCGACGATCCCCGCGTCCGAGAAGGTGGAGATGTCCACCACGACCTCGTCGCCCTCCTCATATGAGTTGACGTGGTGGAAGCTGAAGCGCGCGTCGGTCTCGAACGGGCCGATGCTCTCCCGCGTCGAGCGGTCGAAGAGGTGGAAGCGCGTCCCCAGCTCGGGCTTCCAGCGGTAGTTCTCGATGTACGGGCGGCCGCTGAACGCCAGGCGCGGCGGGCTGACCACGAACGGGAACTCGGCCAGGACGAGCCAACGATCGGTGAGCCCGAACGAGTGCATGTAGGCGGGCTCGCGCACCCCCCTGGTCGCGATCACCTCGGGCTTCGAGCTGTCGGGGCGAAGCAGGAAGAACCGGTAGCTGGTCCTCGGGCCGAGCTTCGCCGCGTAGTTGAGCATCCCCTTGGTGGCCCGGTCCATGTGCGGGTGAGCCGTGGTCAGCTGGCCCGGGGGCTCGTAGGCGACGCCGGCGGCGGCCAGCGTGTCGGCGTCGAACTGGACCGGGATCGGCGTCTCGGTCATCGAGATGAACCGCTCGCCGAGCTTGGTCAGGTTGACGTTCGCGTTGTCGGTCAGCTTCGGGGAGAACATCGCGCTGACCCGCGCGAACAGGGATCGGCACGGATCGGTGGCGAACTCCGAGTAGGCGATCTCGCCCCGGTCGCGGGCGGCGCGGTAGGCGCGGCTCTCCAGGAAGCGGTTGGCGTAGGAGACGCCGCCGTCCCCGAACGAGAACCGGTGCAGCATCGCCAGGCCGTCGAACCAGTGGCTCATCGTCCGATTGCCGACCTCCCACTTGGCGGGCCCGGTTCGAAGCAGCGATCCTCGAAGCCAGGGAGGCAGCTGTCCGTGGACGGGGAGGCCGTCGAGATGGGTCTCTTCCTCGAGCGAGTCGAAGCCGTGGCGGGCGCCGGTCGTGGCGGGGACGTCGGTGACCGTGCTCATCTTTGCCTCCATCATTCGGTTCGAATCGTTCTGATCGAACTGTATCATGGCTCGGGTGCCCAAGCCACGGCTCAGCGACACCTCCTTTGCGGTGCTCGGCCTGCTCGATCTGTTCGAGCCCGCCACCCCCTACCAGCTGAAGCAGTTCGCCCAGGTGAGCATCTTCCATTTCTGGTCGATCCCCCACACCCAGCTGTACACGGAGTGTGCGCGCCTCGCCGAGGCCGGCCTGCTCGACGAGCGTCGCGAGCAGGGAGGTCGCCGCCGCCGCGTCTACCGCCTGTCGGCGGCCGGGCGGAAGGCGCTGCGCCAGTGGCGAGCCGACCCGGAGACGGACCTGTACGAGCTCCGTGACCCGGGGCTCCTGAAGCTGTTCTGCGGCGCCGACCCGGCGTCGCTGGCAAAGGCGCAGCTGGCGCGCCACGAGCGACGCCTTCACGCCTACGAGGAGCTGCTCGCGCAGTCCGACCTCTCCGAAGGCGTGCGGCTCTCGCTCGAGTCCGGGATCGGGCACCAGCGCGAGTACGTCCGCTTCTGGACGGGCCTTCGGAAGCCGCCCGGACGGTCGCGCTCCGCGGGATAGACTCGCCCGCGTGAGGGGGAGCTCTCGGACGTTCGCGCTGGCGCTGGGCGCGAGCGCCGTTCTGGGCCTGGCCTTCGCGTCATCGAGCTTCGCCTCGCTGACCACCTCGCTGGTGGACGACGAGCTGCGGGTCGCCAGCAACGCCCCCAACGAGGTCAACCGGGCCGTGGTCGAGCTCCGTGACGACGGAGTCGGGATCGCTGATTTGCGGGCCGGCGTCTCCGCCGGCGTCTGCCCGGTGAGCGGGAGCGCGATCGTCTGCGGGAGCGCCGTGTTGGCGAATGTGGAGCGATTCCGGTTCGATCTGCGGGGCGGACGCGACCAGCTCGTCATCGTCGATCCCCGCTTGATCTTCCTCCCGAAGGTCAGGGTGTTCACGGGACCGCAGGGCGATCGGGCCTTCACGCCGTTCACCCGACTCAGGCTCCTGTCCCTGGGCCCCGGCGACGACTTCGCCCAGACGAGCCTGCTCGCCGACACCGTCCGCGGCGGTGACGGAGACGACAACCTGGAGCCCGGCCCGGGCGACGATGTGGTCAGCGGCGACTCCGGGGACGACATCGTCCGCGGCGGCTGGCGCAACGACCTGGCCCGGGCGTTCGGCCGCTCCGACAGGCGGGACAGGCTGTTGGGGGGCGACGGCAGGGACAAGGTCCTCGCCAAGGACTTCACCAAGGACAAGCGGATCGATTGCGGCGGCGGGCACGACACCCTGAGGCGCGACCGCTTCGACCCCAACGGCAAGCACTGCGAGTGAGCCCGGGCGGCGACGCGCCGTCCTGGAAGACGGGCGCGAGCCGCTATCGTCATGCCGTGCTCGATCCGCTTCGCAACCACCCCCGTCGGCGGACTTGGCGGTCGGGGGGCCCTTAAGCCGGGTTTAACTCCCTGATCGACGATAGGCGTCCCATTCTCCGTTCAGCCAGGATGCGACTCGTAGCCGCGGCGGCGCTGTTGTCGCTCGCCGTCGGCGGCGCGATCGGCTGCGGCAGCTCGGGATCCACCTCGACGACCACGCATGCCTCGTTCGCCGGCGCGTCCGCTAACCCCCCCAAGCCGGAGCCGCCGCTGCAGCTCCAGAACTCCCTGGGGCAGCCGGTGAACATCAGGGACTACCGGGGCAAGGCCGTGCTGGTGACGTTCATCTACGACCACTGCCCCGACATCTGCCCGCTGATCGTCGGCAACCTGCACACGGCCCAGAACGAGCTCGGCAAGGAGGCTAAGAACCTCCAGATCATCGCGGTCTCCGTCGATCCGAAGGGCGACACGCCGAAGACCGTCAACGCGTTCCTCGCTGACCATCAGATGACCGGCCGGATGCAGTACCTAATCGGCTCGAGTCCCCAGCTCGAAAAGGTCTGGAGCGACTGGAACATCGTCTCCAGGGATTCGCCCAAGAAGAGTGATCCCGCCGCGGTGGAGCACTCCGCGCTGGTCTACGGGATCTCGGCGTCCGGCAAACTGACGACGCTGTATCCGGCCAACTTCAAGCCCAACCAGATCGTCCACGACGTGCCGATCCTGGCTTCCAGCTGAGGCGGATGTCGAGGCGCCTGGCTCTCGGGCTGCTGGCCGTGGCGGCCGTGGCAGGGCTGGTGATCGCCGAGCTCGCCACCAGCGGCTCCGGCGGGGACGCGCGGCCGGCTCCCGCGCTCCCCTCACAGGTGCTTCGAGGGCCGAGGGTGGATCTCGCCTCGCTGCGGGGCGAGCCCGCGCTGATCAACTTCTGGGCGAGTTGGTGCACGCCGTGCAAGCAGGAGGCGCCCGAGCTCGAGCGCCTGGCGGAAAGCCTGCACGGTCGAGCGCGGGTCGTTGGCGTCGACTTCAACGACACCACGCCGAACGCCACCGACTTCATCCGTGAGTATCACCTCTCCTATCCGATCCTGCGCGATGGGTCTGGCAGGGTGGGTGAGAGCTATGGCGTGGCGGGGCTGCCGACGACGTTCGTGCTCGACCCCGAGGGACGGATCGTACGAACGCTGCGGGGCCCGCAGACAGCGACCAGTCTGCGCGACGCCCTGGGCTCGGTGCCCTCCAGCGATTGACCGATCCCCGGTGACCGGGGGCGGGCGTCGTGCCCGCGCCACAACTAGGGGGCCCTCAGGTACTCGTTGGCGGTCGAGAAGTGAAGGCCCGCGATCGGCCCGCCCTCGAGCGCGAAGACGCGGTTTCCGTACGAGGCCCCTCCCAGCCCATGGCGGGGCGTCAGCATGTCGGCGAGCTCGGTCCAGGTGTCGGTTGACGGGTTGTAGTCCTGGGTCGCCGAGACCGTCTCGCCGCTGCCGTCCTGCTTCTCGCCGCCGAAGACGACGACCTGGCCGTGCGCGACGGCGGCCGCCGCGCCGCTGGTCGGCGTGGTGAGCGGCGCCAGGGTCCGCCAGCGCCCGCTCGCCGGGTTGAAGCGCTCGACAACCCGGAGGTTGCCGGCCTCGGGTCCGGGGCGGCCGCCGACGACGTAGAGCTTGCGGTCGAGCACCGCGCTCGCGACGTGGTTGCGGCCGACCCGCATCCGGGGACCCCGCCTCCAGGCGCGGCTGGAGAGGTCGTAGATCCACAGCGAACGCAGCTGGCGGTTGAAGCCATTGGCTCCGCCGGCGGCATAGAGCTTGCCGCCGATCTGCTGCAGAGCGTGGGCGGCGCGGGCGATCGGCGAGTCCGGGAGGCGCTTCCACCGGTCCTGCTTGGGGCTGTAGCTGTAGAGCCTCGCGGACGGCTTCTGTTGCCCCTGGGCTTGGAAGCCGCCGTTGACGTAGAGCTTGCCGCCGGCCGAGGTCACCGCGGGGTGGTTGACGGCGATCGGAAGCGAGCGTCGCCGGGCCCAGGTCCCGGCGGAGATGTCGTAGCTCTCCAGGGCCGCCGTCGTCGCTCCCCCCGGTGCCCTGTAGCCGCCGACGACGTAGATCCGATCGCCGATCCGTGCCGCGCCGACCTCGGAGCGCTTGACGAGGCTCGGCTGGGCCGCCCGCCACGGCGGCGGCCCGGCGTCGCCCGAGCGCGTGATCAGCAGCACGCCGATCAGGAACGCAATCGGGGCAAGCAGGCGCGGCGCCCAACGGACCATCCGGCCATTGTCGCGCCCCCCCACGGTCGTGACGAATCCGGCGACGTTAGGCTCGGGCGCTTGGGCCGGACGGAGCGGGCAACGTCGATCGGGTTGGTGATCGGGGCGATCGCCTCGTTTCAGCTCGGTGCCGCGCTCGCCACGACGCTGTTCGCCGATCTCGGGCCGTCGGGGGCGGTGCTGCTGCGCACCGGGTTCGCGGCGATCATCCTCCTTGCGATCTGGCGCCCCGAGCTGCCACGTCGCGTCGGCACACCGCTTCGCGACGCGATCCTGTTGGGGCTCGTCCTGGCGGGGATGAACCTCAGCTTCTACGCCGCGCTCGACCGGATCCCGCTCGGGATCGCCGTCGCGCTGGAGTTCACCGGCCCGTTCGCGGTTGCCGTCGCCGGGTCGAGGCGGGCCAGCGACCTGGCCTGGGTGGCACTGGCCGCCGGCGGCATCCTCCTCCTCTCCCCCCTGCGCGGATCGCTGGACGCGGCCGGCGTCGCCTTCGCGCTGCTCGCCGGGTGCTTCTGGGCCTGCTACATCGTGCTCACCGCTCGGATCGGGAGGGCGTTCGCGGGCGGCGAGGGACTCGCCCTGGCGATGACCGTGTCGACGATCGTGTTGATCCCGGTAGGCGTCGCGGGTGGCGGAGGGGCACTGGCGAGCCCTCACGTCCTGGCGATCGGGCTCGCCGTGGCGCTGCTGAGCTCCGCGATCCCCTACTCGCTCGAGCTCGAGGCGCTGAGGAGGATCCCGAGGGCAACCTTCGGGGTGCTGATGAGCCTCGAGCCCGCGATGGCGGCGCTGGTCGGCCTGGTGGCGCTTGGCCAGGGCCTCAGCCCGACCGAGGCGGTCGCGATCGCGCTCGTCGTGACGGCGAGCGCCGGGGCGCTGGGGACGGCGCGGGCGCCGACGCCGGTCGAGGCCTGAATCGCGCCCCGGTCACGGGGCGGCCTGGCCGTCCCACTGATCGAATCCCGAGTTGCGCTGGATAGTGCAGCGCAACTCGGGTCTCGACTCGAGGAGGGGCTAGGTGGGCTGATTCGTGGCGGGCTCGGGCGGTTCGTGGCCTGGGCAGCGCTCCACCGGGAGGCGGGGGTAGCGCGGGTAGGCCGGGTCGGTTCGGGAGCGCTCACAGAGCGAAAAGCTCGACCCGCGGGTGGTCTTGACGATGCGCTGGTGGACGCAGGTGTCGCAGAGGCCGGCGGGCGGGCGGGCCGGGGCCATCGCGGGAGTATCGCGGCCTCGTTACTTCACTTTGTATAGTCAGGACCCGTGTCCACGTTCAGGCGGCTGCTCGGATTCCTGCGTCCCTACCGCCGCACCGTTATCGCATCCCTCGTCTTCGCCTGGCTGGCGATGGGGATGACGGTGGCGATCCCCTGGCTGGTCGGACAGGCGGTGAACGCGATCGAGCCGCCGAGCGACAAGTCGGCGATCCTGCCGCTGGCGCTGGCGATCGTCGGGGCCGGTATTTTGCGCCTGGGGCTGACCGTGATTCGGCGACTGATCGCGGGCAAGGTCTCGGTCGCGGTCGAGTTCGATCTCAGGGAGCGCCTCTACCGCCACCTGCAGACCCTCGAGCTCGGCTTCTTCGACGGTCAGCAGACCGGCCAGCTGATGTCGCGGGCCACGGTCGACCTCCAGTCGATCCGCTTCTTCCTCGGCTACGGGCTGATCTTCCTGACCCAGAACGCGCTGACGATCTCGCTCGCCAGCGTGGTCATGTTCGCGATCAAGCCGTGGCTGGCGGCGCTGGCGCTCGCGCCGGTGCCCTTCGTCGTCCTCTCGGCGGCCAGGTTCAACCGCCAGTCGAGGCCCGCGGTGCAGGAGATCCAGCAGCGGCTCGCCGAGCTGACCGCGGAGGTCGAGGAGAGCATCTCGGGGATCCGGATAGTGAAGGCGTTCGCGCGCGAGCGCCACATGCTGGGGCGGTTTCGCCGCTCGGTCGTGCGCGTGTTCGACCAGAACATCTACTCGACCCGCCTTCAGGCCTTCTACTCGCCGATGCTCGGCTTCCTCCCCAGCCTCGGCCTCGCGGCCGTCCTCCTGGTGGGGGGCCGGGCGGTGATCAACGGCGGCCTCTCGCTGGGTGACTTCACCGCCTTCTACACCTACCTGATCATGCTCACTGTGCCGATGCGGATGCTGGGCATGTCGCTCGGCATGGCGCAGCGGGCGGTCGCCTCCGGGAACCGCCTGTTCGAGATCCTCGACCGTGAGCCGAGGATCGAGATCGGCGAGGGCGCGCCCGCGCTGCCCGACGGCCCGGGGCGGGTCGAGCTGCGGCACGTCTCGTTGGCCTACAACGGCGGGGCGCCGGCGCTCGAGGAGGTTGACCTGGCGATCGAGCCGGGCAGGACGGTCGCGCTGGTCGGGCCGACCGGCTCGGGCAAGACCAGCCTGGTCGCGCTCCTAGCGCGACTCTATGACCCGAGCCGCGGCGAGGTCCTGATCGACGGCGCCGACCTGCGCTCAGTCGATGTTCGCTCTCTGCGCTCACAGGTGGCGTTCGTGGCGGATGACAGCTTCCTGTTCTCGGCCAGCGTGGCCGAGAACATCGCCTACGCGCGGCCGGACGCGAGCCGCGAGCAGATCGAGCTGGCCGCTCGGCGCGCCCAGGCGCACGGCTTCATCGAGCGCCTGCCCGACGGGTACGAGACGCTGGTCGGGGAGCGCGGCCTAACGCTCTCGGGCGGACAGCGCCAGCGAGTGGCGATCGCGCGCGCCCTGCTCGCCGATCCGCGGATTCTGATCCTCGACGACGCGACCTCGTCCGTGGACGCGAGGACGGAGGCCGCGATCAAGACAGGGCTGCGCGAGGCGATGGTTGGCAGGACGACGTTCATCGTCGCCCACCGGATGTCGACCATCTCCCTCGCCAACGAGGTGGTGGTCTTGAACGAGGGACGGGTCGTCGACCGCGGCACGCACGAGGCGCTGCTCGAGCGCTGTCCGCTGTACGCCGAGATCGCCGAGCACGGCCTCGAGGACTCGGTCTTCCTGCAGCGCGACCTCGAGCGACGCGAGGAGGTGGCGAGGCTGTGAGCCGGCCGCCGGATCGCAGGGCCGAGTCCGAAGCCCGGAGGCCCCGCGGCAACGGCCGCCTGGACGGTCGTCCCGAGGACGAGGACCCGATCACCGAGCTCGATCCCGAGACTCAGGGCTCGCCGGTGGCGGAGGCGGCCGAGGACGAGGCGAACCAGCCCGGGCGCCTGATCGGGACCTTCCTGCTGTTTCGAGACCTATGGCGGCTGGTCCGAGGCGAGCGCCAGCGAACTCGGAAGCTGCGCTGGCTGGTCGGCCTCCTGCGCCCGTACCGGGGCCGGGTGGCGCTGACGGGCGTCGCCCTCGTGGTGGCGACCGCCGCGGGCCTCGCTCCCCCCTACCTGGCGGGGCAGGCGATCGACTCGGGCATTCTGGCGCATGATCTGGGCGCCCTCAACCGGATCGTCGGCATCTTCGTGCTCTCGGCCCTTCTCTACTGGGGGGCGAGCTACACCCAGACCTACCTCGTGGGCTGGGTCGGCCAGCGGGCGCTTCAAGACCTGCGAGAGCAGATCTACACCCATCTGCAGACGATGTCGATCGGCTTCTTCACCCGGAACAAGCCGGGCGTTCTGATCTCCCGCCTGACCAACGACGTGGAGGCGCTCGACAGCCTGGTCACGGACGGCGTCGTGACGCTGGTCTCGAGCACCCTCACGTTGCTCGGCGTCGTCGTGATCATGCTGGCGCTGGACCCAGCGCTGGCCTTGATCATCTTCGTCACCTTCCCGCTGTTGGCGATCGGCAGCGTCGCCTTTCGGATCGCGTCGACGGGGGCCTACCGCCTGACCCGCGAGAAGATCGCCAACATCACCGCCTACCTGCAGGAAACCCTCTCGGGGGTGCGCGTGGTGCGGAGCTTCGCCCAGGAGCCGCGGCATATGAGGCGGATGTCGGTGCTCAACGAGGAGAACCGCGCCGCCAACATGACCACCGTCTATCTGAACGCCGCCTACTTTCCGGCGGTCGAGCTGCTGTCGGCGATCGGCACGGCGGTGATCCTGCTGTACGGCGGCTACCGCGCGATCCGCGGCGACGTCGAGATCGGGATCCTGGTCGCGTTCGTCGGCTACCTGAACGCGTTCTTCGACCCGATCCAGCAGATCTCCCAGCTGTATACGACCTACCAGCAGGGCATGGCGGCGCTGGACAAGATCTTCGACCTGCTCGAGACGCAGCCCGACATGGTCGACCGAGCGGACGCGCTCGATCCGGGGCCGATCCGCGGAGAGATCGAGCTCGAGGACGTCTCGTTCTCCTACGGGGGCGACGGATGGGCGCTGGAGGGGATCGACCTCCAGATCCAGGCGGGGCAGACCGTGGCGCTGGTCGGCGAGACGGGGGCGGGCAAGTCGACGTTCGCGAAGCTGGTGGCGCGCTTCTACGACCCCCAGCGGGGCCGCGTCCTGGTCGACGGCCACGGCCTGCGCGAGCTGAGCTCGAAGGCGCTCCGGAGCCAGCTCGGAATCGTCCCCCAGGAGGGCTTCCTGTTCTCGGGCACGGTGCGCGACAACATCGCCTTCGGGCGACCGGACGCCGGCGAGGAGGAGATCCGAGCGGCGGCGACCACGGTCGGGGCCGACGCCTTCATCGAGCGGCTGCCGGAGGGCTTCGACACCGAGGTCGGGGAGCGCGGCGTCCACCTCTCGGCCGGCCAGCGACAGCTGATCGCGTTTGCGCGAGCGCTGCTCGCCGAGCCGCGGATCCTGATCCTCGACGAGGCGACCTCGAACGTCGACGTGCGCACCGAGCGGATCATCGAGCGGGGCCTCGAGCGGCTGCTGCTGGGCCGGACGGCGATCGTGATCGCCCACCGGCTGTCGACGATCCGGCGGGCGGGGCGGATCGTCGTCCTCGAGTACGGCCGCATCGTCGAGGCGGGGACGCACGAGGAGCTGATCAAGGCGGGCGGGCCGTACTCGCGCCTCTACGGCGCCTGGGCCGAGCAGGCCGCCTAGCGACGCGGCGACGGACAGTTTCGCCCGAGCGCGCTAGGGGGAGATACCGCCGGAGCCGCCCGTTCCACCGGTGCCGCCGCCCGTCGCTCCACCGGTGCCGCTGCCCCCGGTACCCCCGGATGGGGGCGCCACCGGAGCCGGAGCCGGGGTGGTCGTGGTCGGCGCGACCGTGGTTGGCGCGGTCGTCGTCGGGACCGTCGTGGTGGTGGCGCCGCCCCCGCTGGTCGTCGGGCCCGGGCCGCCCTTGGCGCAGGCCTTGAGGCCGTAGTCAGAGGCGGCGGCCTGGGCATTGGAGCGGGCGCTCGAGGCCTCGGCCTCGGCGGCGGAGGTGTCGCCGCCTTGCTCGGCAGCATCGCGCTTCTGCATCAGGGCGCTGACCTGGTCCTGGAGCGACGAGAGGAAGCTGTCGAGGGTGGAGCGGTCCTGGTCGGGAGGGGTGAGCGATTGCAGCGAGTCGAGCTCGCTGCGGGTGGTCTGAAGCTCCTGCGCGGCCTGGATCTTGGCATCGATGCTGACGGTTCCGCTCTGCAGGCTGGAGAGGGCGGTGTTCGCCTCCTGGCAGATCGCGTCGGCCTGCTTGATGAACGCGGGCTTGCTGAGCGCCGCGGCGCCCCCGGCGCCGCTCGCACCGCTCACACCGCTGGCGCCCTGCACGGTGACCGGCGTCGAGCCGTCACTCCCGCCGCAGCCCGCGGCCGCGAGCACCATCACGACGACGAGCCCGACGGCCGGGAGGTATGCGCACCTGCCCCACATGGCTGATCAAGGTAGCAAGCAGGAACGCGGTGGCACGCCCAGGCGGGCCACCGTGAACGGGTGGGGTCGTCCCCGGCTCCGCCGTCCGTCACTTCGCTGACCCGAGCTTACGCCGATGCCCATTGCGCCCTCCGTAGGTTCCCGTCTGGCTGTGGCAATTCGCGCATAGCAGCTCGAGGTTCACGAGCCGGTTGTCCGTGCCGTCCCCGTTGATGTGATGGAGCTGCATGCTCAGGGTTTTCCACGCCACTCGCTGATCGCGCACCGCTCGCAGCGATCCTGCTTCAACTCCGCCTCGAGCAGTCGATGCTTGAGGTTGAACCGGCCGCGCCTCCGGCCGCACACCAGGAGCTCATCCAGCGGCATCTGACGCGGCCGCGGGACCACATCGCCGCGCGCAACAGCCTGGCTCCACGACGCCTTCGAAAAACCGAACCTGCGGGCGCAGTCGGCCACGGACAGGCCGGTGTCGTACGCGTCCTGGATTTCCTTCCAGTCGTAACGACGCGCGAACTCGTCACGCACCGGGAGCCCGCGTCGGCGAGCGTGATAGGCCACCGTCGCCTTGGACATTCCCAGCTCGGCCGCGATCATCGACTGTGAGCACCCTTCCCGAAACAGACGATCGATCTGACCGCGCTTCTCGGACGGGGTCAGTTGCGACGTAGCCGGAGGCGGAAGCACACCCGCTTTGACCGCCAGCTGCCACGCCCGGGGCGAGATCCCGAAGTGCCCGCAGCAGGACCGTACGCTGTGGCCTCCCAGGTAACGCTCCCGTATGGCGTCCCAATTCGGTTGTTTTGCGCCGCCGGACACGAACGCATGTTCGCAGTACATCTGTCATCTGGGCTGTGCACTATGTGCCGCTAGAGTGTCAAACGCCCTGCGGAATGGGGTAATGGCAGCCCGCCTCGCTCTGGACGAGGAAGTCTAGGTTCGAATCCTAGTTCCGCAGCTCCCCCGGCAAGCGCGCCCTATCGCGTCCGTCCTCCGGACACCTCGGGACACAGTGTTCAGCATGCGGGCCTTGTCGTCCCGGAGCTTGGGCCCCAGGGTCAGCCGATCAAATCGAGGTCGCTGTCGGGGTTCCCGATCGCCTCCCGCTGCCCCGAGACGTCGGCGCCCGACTCGATCAGGCGGCGGGCGTGCTGGAGGTCCTCCGAGCGGCCGACCGACAACGCCGCGACCACCCTTCCTGAGTCGAGGTACCAGGCGCTGAACTCGCCGGCGTCGCGGTCGCCGCGCCAGACCACCTCGTCCCAGCGCTCGGCCGGCCCGACGTACTCGAGGCTCGTCCAGTCGGCGAGATCGCTGAAGAAGTACGGCACCACCCGGTACGGCTCCGCCTCCCCGATCAGCCCCCGCGCGGCGTGCTGGCCCTGCTGCAGCGCCACGTCCCAGTGCTCGACCCGAAGCCGCCGCCCGTGCACGACGCTGTCGTACGAGCACGCGTCCCCCGCCGCGAAGATCCCCTCCACCGAGGTCTCGAGCCCCGAATCGCAGACGATCCCGTTCTCCACCTCGAGCCCGGCGCGCTCGGCGAGCATCGTCTCCGGGTGCACCCCCGCCCCGACCACGACCACGTCGCCCTCGACCTCGCGGCCGCTCTTGGTGCGGATCGCCCTCACCCGCCCGTCGCCCAGAAACGCCTCCAGCTCCTCCCCCGTCACCAGCTCGACCCCGTGCGAGGAGAGCACCTCGTGGAAGTACCTCCCCACCTGCTCGCCGAACGCCCCGGACAGCGCGATGTCCTCGAGCATCACCATCGTGCAGCGGGTTCCCATCGCCGTCAGCGACGCCGCCACCTCGCTGGCGATGTAGCTGCCGCCGATCAGCACCACGTGGCCCGCCTCCGCCGCCTCGGCGCGGATCGCGTCCGCGTTGCCGAGCACGCGCAGGTAGTGAATCCCCTCGAGGCGGGCGCCCTCCAGGTGGTGGAGGATGTTCACCCGCGCCCCGGTGGCGATCAGCGCCTTTCCGAACTCCACCACTTCCCGGGTCTGCAGCTTCGCGGCGCGCGCGCCAGCGTCCAGCGACATGACGCTGGTCTCGGTGAGCAGCTCGACACCGTTCTCCT
Source organism: bacterium (assembly GCA_023251935.1). Classification (GTDB taxonomy): domain Bacteria; phylum Actinomycetota; class Thermoleophilia; order Solirubrobacterales; family 70-9; genus AC-56. The sequence goes on from JAHEXV010000014.1 coordinate 31,071, forward strand.
CGTACCAGCCAACGCCGTTGACGAGGGCGTCCTCCTCCGTGCCCTCCCCCCGCAGATACTCCTTGGAGAGCGGTGGGCGCTCGTACGGCGGGTGCGGCTCGCGGCCCGCCAGCAGGATCGACCCCTCGGCGCCCCGGCTTCGCAGCTCAGCCGCACAGTGCGCGGCCGCGAACCCCCCGACCAGCAGGAAGTCGACCTTGCGGTCGCTCATCGCTCAGTCGCTCGACCCGTCGGGGCCGAAATACGCCTTCAGCTCCTCCTCCATGCCCGGGTCGAGGACCGCGAGCACCTCGTCGCCGGGCTCGAGCACCGTGTCGGGGCCCGGCACGAACCCCCTTCCCTCGCGCAGCACCGAGATCAGCAGGCTCCCCTCGGGCAGCTCCAGGTCGCCGACCCGCTGGCCGGTCACCGGGGACCCCTCGGCGAGCAGCAGCTCGATGATCTCGAGCCGCTCCTGCGGCAGGTCGAGCAGGTGGACGAGGCCGTACTTCGGCACCTCGTGCTCGATCAGCCGCAGGATCAGGTCGGTGGCCGAGACCACGGGGGTGATCTCCAGCAGGTCGAACCACTGCTTGTTCCGGGGGTTGTTCACCCGCGCGATGATCTGCTCGACCATGTACTTCTCCTTGGCCACCTGGCAGATCAACATGTTGTCCTCGTCGTCGCCGGTGACGGTGATCACCATGTCCGCCCTGCCGATCCCAGCCCGCTCCAGCACCCAGAGCTCCGACGCGTCGCCGTACTGAACGTTGTGCTCGAGCTCCTGCTCGACGGCCAGATAGCGGTTCTGGTCCTTCTCGATCAGGGTCACCTCGTGGTCCTTCTCGAGCAGCTCGCGACCCAGGTTCCAACCGACCTTCCCGGCCCCGACCACGATCACGTACACGACGCCCTACCCCCCGGCGCCGGAGGCGCGGCTGGCCGCCTCCTTGACCTCGGTCTCGAGCATCTCGATCGCCACCCGCGTCGGGCAGATCGTCCGCAGCCCCTGCTGCTCGTACCACTCCGCCCGGAAGGGGTCGAGGATCCGAGCGATCACGGTCGGCACGTTGAACCGCTGCCTGGCGATCTGAGCGATCACGATGTTGGTGTTGTCGCCGTCGGTGGCGGCGACGAAGGCGTCGGCCTGCTCGATCCCCGCCTCCTCCAGCGCCTCGATCTCGAGCGCGGTGCCCACCGTGAACTGGCCGCCCGCGTCCTCCCACGACTGCTCGAGCCCGATCTCGAGGCGGGCGTGGGCCTCCGAGTCCTCGTCCAGGCACGACACCGTGTGGCCGTCACGAAGCATCGCGCGAGCCAGCGACGAGCCCACACGTCCCCCTCCGGCGATCAGAACGAACATCGGCGTGGATCCTACTCGCCCGCGAGCGCCGATCCGGGGCCGGGTGGGCCCTCGATCCAGACCCGACTACCCGGCCGGAGGAGCCGTCAGCAGCACCCGGCAGGGCGCCTTGTTGAGCACGTATTCGGTCACCTCGCCGACCTCGGGCGGACGCGAGCCCCGCACCCCGCCGAGGACCGGGCCGCCGCGGACGCGACTGGGCGGCTCACCCCCCATCACGATCAGCTCGACGTCCCGCCGCCGCGCCTCCTCGACGATCCCGGCTCCCAGGGCGCGGGCGGGCACCAGGTCGGTGGCGACCTCGACCGACTCGTACTCCTCCCCCACCTCTCGAGCCCGCCGCAGCGCCGCCTCGGCCGCCTCCAACCGCTCCTTCGGGGGCGGGGCGTCGATGGGGACCGTCAACGGCTGCTCGACCACGTAGATCACCTCCAGCCTTGGGCGCTCCTCCCCGGGCTCGTCGGCCGCATCGGCGAGCCGTCCGGCCGTGCTGATGATGTCGTCGTCGAGCTCGGAGCCGAAGATCGGCACCAGGATGTTCCCGTACTCGGCCTCCCGCACCTCCTTGCGCAGGGCCTCCTCGGGCACCGAGACGCGCTTGGTCAGCGAGGTCCGCTCGACGAATCCGCGGTAGACGACGTAGGCGACGATCCCGAACAGCATCCAGCCGCCGCCCACCCAGCGGGCGCGGGCATGGAAGACGACCACCGCCAACCAGAGCAGCGACATCAGCAGCGCCCCGAGCAGCGCCGGAAGGGGCAGCCGGCGGCCCGCGACCTTGATCTCGAACGGGATTCGGTAGGGCCGCTCGCGGTCGGGCTGCGTCCATCGCAGCCGGACGATCGACAGGTGCGCGATCGCGATCGCCAGCGTCGCCCCGAACGCGTAGATCTCGGCCAGCAGACGCACGTCGGTGGGGATGGCGAGCGCGAACGCGACCACCGCCGCGACGGCGATCGCGATGTACGGGGTCGACCGCGATCCCAGCCTGCCGAGCCAGCTCGGCACCTGGCGGTTGGTGGCCAGCACGTACACGTGCCGCGACAGACCGAGCATCGACGTCGTGGCCGCCCAGGTCAGGACCACCGGCGCGATCGCCACCACCCCCACCTGAAGCACGGTCGACAGCCAGCCCGGCTCGTAGCTCATCACCACCCCGAGCACCGGCTCCTCGATGAACTGTCCCCCGAGTTCCGTGTGAGGGCCATTGGGGCCGGGGATCACGGGCACCGCCATCAGAGCGATCGCCGCCATTCCGGCGTAGATCAGCGGCAGCGCGATCGCGCTCCCGGTGACGACCGTGCGCAGGTCCCTGCGCCGCCAGCTGAAGTCCGGCGCAAGGTCGGATGCCGCCTCGATCCCCGCAAAGGCCAGCGTCGCGACGGCGAGCGCCTCGAGCAGGTGCCTGGCCGAGGGGCTCGTGAACAGGTCCACGTGAGCGGTCAGCCGGTCGGGGTGGAAGACGACCATCAACCCGGTGACGATCACCGCGATCTGGAGCACGACGTCGGCAAGCGCCAGGACGATCAGCGGGCGCTGCCGGACGTAGCGGGTGAAGCCTCCGACGTTGATCGCCGCCCCGAAGGCGATCACCGCCGCCACCACCGCTATCTCCACCCACCCGTGCGTGAACCCGCCCCAGATCGGGCCCAGGTAATGGGCGACCGAGATCGCCGCGAAGGAGATGACGATGATGTAGTCGATCAAGATCGCCCAGCCCGCGATGAAGCTGACCAGCTCGTTGAAAGCGTGGCGGGCGAACGACGACGACCCGCCCCGCTCGGCGAACATCGCGCCCCCCTCCACGTAGGTCAGCGTGGCCAGAACCAGGAGCAGGCCCGCGGCGAGGAAGATCAGCGGCGTCAACCCGAGCCCGAACCGGGCGACCACCCCGATCGAGAAGTAGAGCGAGAACCCGACCGCCGCGTAGGCGACCGCGATCTGCAACGGGATTCCGGGGAAGCGGCCGCTCAGCGGCCCGGGGCCAACCCGCACCCGCGGCGGACGCCTTCGGGCAGGCCCCGGGGGCGGCCCGGGCGGCCCGTCGCCATCGGCGGGCGGCGACTCGCTTTCCGGGCCCCGGCTCAACTTCGCGACCGCAGGGCGATGTAGAGACGAGCGACTCCGATCGCCGTGAACAGCAGGCCGAGCCACAGCCCCGATGAAGCCAGGCCGCCGCCGTTGACGAGCGTCACGACGAGGATCGCCACCCCGAACCCGATGATCACCACCGAGAAGATCCGGGTCACCCCGTGGTAGAGCTGATCGGGCGCCGCCATCTGCCGCGATTCTAGGCTGCGGCCACGCTGCTTCAGCGCCGCTCGGCTATGCGGCAACGCGGAGCTGCTCGCCCGGGTGGGCGGCGACGATCACCCGGCAGGGCCGCTTGGCGAGCACCGTCTGGAGCGTCTTGCCGTAAAGCGGCCTGCCGTTTCGATAGCGCAGGGACATGACGATCGCCGCCGCCTGGATCTGGCGCGCCTCCTCGACGATCTCCTGGCCGGCCTGGCCCGGCCGAACTCGCTCCACGTGTCCGGTGACCCGCAGTCCTCCGATCAGCTTCGCGCGCTCGATCTTGCTCTTCGCCTCCTGCTCCTCGCGCTCCAGCGGCGCGTCCATCGGCAGGGCGGTGGGCACGGTGACGACCGCGTGCACGTGGATCCCCCGCCTGCGGCGCGCCGCCAGCCGGGCCGCGGTGGCCACCGCCTCCTCGGAGAACGGCTCGTCCTCGAAGGCGACCAGGACGCTCTTGTACTCCACCTCCTCGACCCCGAGCGGCTCTGGAGTCACCACCTTGACGGTCTCCCTGAGCGGCAGCTGCTGGTGGCGCCGGTAGCCCGCGTACAGAAGGACGCCGAACAGCATCCAGGCCGCCCCCACCAGGCCGGTCTCCCGGTGCAGGGCGAGCACGATCACCCAGGCCGCGAAGGTTCCGAGGCCGCCGAGCACCGCGGTCAACGGCACCTCGAAGCCGAAGGCCTTGAAGTTGAGCGGGGGCTTCCACTCGCGCTTCTGCTCGGGGCGCCGCTGGCGCAACCGGATCACCGAGACGTGGGCGATCGTGAACGACAGCATCGCCCCGAACGAGTACATGGTCGCCAGGAAGTCGGTCTTCCCCGGGAGGATGGTCAGCGCGGCCACGCCCGAGAAGGCGAGAATCGCCACGTACGGCGTGTGGAATCGCGGGTGCACCTGCCGCAGCCCCTCCGGCAGCTGACGGTGCTGGCCCATCGAGTAGGTGAGCCGCGAGACCCCGATCAGGCCGGCGTTGGTGGCGATCACCAGGATCACCGCCGCGAGGACCCCGACGTAGAGACGCAGGGCGTGCGTCAGGCCGGAGCTCAGCCCCAGGTTCTCGACGATCCCGAGTACCGGGTCGCCCGCGAACTTCGTTCCCAGCACGGTCGTGTAGTGGCCCCCGGCATCCTGGGTCACCGGCATCGCCGAGAGCGCCACGATCGGGATCAGCACGTAGAGCGCCAGAACCGCGAGCACCACCAGCCCGACGCCGCGGGGGATCGTCCGCGGCGCCTCACGAGCCTCCTCGGCCATGTTGGAGATCGTCTCGATCCCCGTGTAGGCGATCATCCCGACCGCGATCCCGAGCGCGAAGTTGCCCCAGGTCGGCGCCGTCCCGAGATGGACGTTGTTGACCAGGATCTCCGGACTGAGCACCAGGGCGACGCCGATCCCCACCAGCACGATCTGGGTGCAGAGGTCGCCGACCGCCAGCACCAGGTTGAGCCGCGACGACTCCTGGGTGCCCTTGATGTTCAACGCCGCCAGCAGGATCACCAGGACCACCCCGCCGATCACGTCCCCCGGCCCGTGCTTCAGCGGCGCCCAGAAAACGCTCAGGTAGTGGGGCACGAAGAAGGCCGAGATCGCGACCGTGATCACGTAGTTGAGCATCTGCGCCCAGGCGGCGAAGAACGAGGCCAGCTCGTTGAACGCGTGGCGGGCGAAGCTCGAAGACCCGCCCGCCTCCGGGTACATCACGGTCGCCTCGGTGTAGGACGCGGCCGTGAACATGAAGATCAGCCCGGCGATCACGAAGGCGATCGGGGTCAGCCCCAGGGCGAAGGCCGCCGTAACTCCGAGCGCGTAGTAGATCGACGAGCCGACGTTGCCGTAGGCGGCCGAGAACAGCGCCCCGACGCCGTGCACCCGCCGCAGCGACTCTTCCCTCGGAATCCGCTCAGCCATCAGGCTCGAATATAGGCTCGCGGACGGCTACCGCACGCCCGGGCTGACAAGGCTGGGTAAGGAGACTGGCACTCCCAGGCGGCCACGCGGGCCGGGTCGCTAGAAGTGGACGATCGGGATGATCAGGATCGCGACGATGTTGGCGACCTTGATCATCGGGTTGATCGCCGGGCCGGCGGTGTCCTTGTAGGGGTCGCCCACCGTGTCTCCGGTCACCGCCGCGGCATGGGCCTCCGATCCCTTGCCGCCGTAGGCGCCGTCCTCGATCAGCTTCTTGGCGTTGTCCCAGGCGCCGCCGCCCGCGGTCATCGAGATCGCCGCGAACAGGCCGACGACGATGACGCCGATCAGCAGGCCGCCGAGAGCGTCGACGCTGATCAACCCGACGACGAGCGGGACGATGATCGGGATCAGCGATGGGAGGATCATCTCCCGCTGCGCGGCCGCGGTGACGATCCTCACCGTGCCCCCGTACTCGGGCTTCTCGGTTCCCTCCATGATCCCGGGGTGCTCCCGGAACTGGCGGCGGACCTCCTCGACCACCTGGCCGCCGGCCCGCCCCACCGCCTCAATCGCCAGCGCGGCGAACAGGTAGACCATCATCCCGCCGATCAGCAGCCCGATCAGCACGGCGGGGGTGGTCAGGTGGAAGAGCCCGTCGAGGTTGAAGCCGGTCGGGGCCTGGTCGCTGAGCTCGATCTTGAAGGCGCTGAACAGGACCAGCGCGGCCAGGGCCGCGGAGCCGATCGCGTACCCCTTGGTCACCGCCTTGGTCGTGTTGCCGACCGCGTCAAGCGGGTCGGTGACATTGCGGACGTCCTCCGGGAGGTCGGCCATCTCGGCGATCCCGCCGGCGTTGTCGGTGATCGGGCCGAACGCGTCGAGGGCGACGATCAACCCGGTCAGCGACAGCTGCGCCATCACCGCGATTCCGATCCCGTAGACGCCGGCAAGCTGGTCGGCGCCGAGGATCGCCAGGGCGATCAGGAGCGCCGGGGCGGCGGTCGACTGGAAGCCCTGGGCGAGGCCCTGGATGATGTTGGTCGCGTGGCCGGTGACCGAGGCGCGGCTGATCGTCTTCACGGGGCGGAACCGGGTGGATGTGTAGTAGTCGGTGATCACGAACAGGCCCGCAGTAACTGCCAGCCCGATCAGCCCGCAGAGCCAGAGATCGGTGGCCCCGGGAACGTCGCTCAGGCTGGCTGCCTTGAAGCTGATGTCATCCATCAGCCACTTGGTGATCGGATAGAACGCCGCCGCCGAGAGCAACGCGGAGACCGCCAGCCCTCTGTAGAGGGCGGCCTCGACGTTGCCGGTCCTGGTGCGCACCGAGAGCGCTCCGATGATCGAGGCGATGATCGCCACCGCGCCCATCACCAAGGGGTAGATGGCGACCTCCCGGGACTCCGCAAAGGTCAGCACCCCAAGCAGCATCACCGCCACCGAGGTCACCGCGTAGGTCTCGAACAGGTCGGCCGCCATGCCGGCGCAGTCGCCGACGTTGTCGCCGACGTTGTCGGCGATCACCGCGGGATTACGGGGGTCGTCCTCCGGGATCCCCGCCTCGACCTTGCCCACCAAGTCCGCCCCGACATCGGCGGCCTTGGTGAAGATTCCGCCTCCGAGCCGGGCGAACACCGAGATCAGCGAGCCGCCGAACCCGAGCCCGACCAGCGCGTCGACGGCCTCCTTGTCGGTCTTGTTGGCGAGGATCAGGATGCCGAAGTAGCCCGCGACGCCGAGCAGGGCAAGGCCGACCACGAGCAGCCCGGTCACCGAGCCGCCCTTGAAGGCGACATCGAGCGACGGGGGGACTCCGCCGCGGGCCGCTTCGGCCACCCGGGAGTTGGCCCTGACCGAGACGTTCATCCCGATGAACCCGGCCGCGCCGGACAGGGCACCGCCGATCACGAAGCCGATCGCGGTGTCGACGTTTCGGAGCACGATCAACAGAATCGCCAGCACCACCGCGACGCCCGCGATAATCGTGTACTGGCGGGTCAGGTAGGCCTTGGCGCCCTCCTGGACCGCCGCGGAGATCTCCTGCATCCGCTCGTTGCCGGGCGAACGGGCCAGCAGCCGCTGGGTGATCAGGGCGCCGTAGATGACCGCGGCCCCGGCGCAGGCGAGCGCGATCACCACGCCGTAATCGGTCAGGAACTTCGTCAAGTCTCAATCCTCCGGTGGCGATCTGTGGTTGGGGAGCCCGCTGCGTGGGCCGGCGAAGCGCGCGGAGTCTAGATGATGCCGCCGGTCACGTCCCCGGCGGCGTCCAGAGCTTCGACGGGCCCCTCCCCGGCCCCCCCTGCCCGGGTCTCTGGGCCTCCTTCGGCCCCGGTTCGGCCGCCGCCGGCCGCTCCCGCTCGCCGTCCTCGGGCTCGGGCTCGCCTCCCTCCGCCTGTCTCGCGTAGAGCATCTGCACCTGCGAGAGGGCGCCCCGAACCTGCTCGGCCTGCTCGGGATCGAGCAGATCGACGATCGCCCTCGTCGCCTCGATCCCGACCCGCGCCTGCTCGAGGTCGCGCTCGTCCTCCTTGGCGATCCGGCGAGCCGTCAGGTTGATCACCCCGACGATGCTCTCCAGGAGCAGGTCCTGGACGCGGACCGTCCTCAGCTGCTCCTCGATCCGCGCCCGAAGCTCCTCCTCGCTCTGGGGCGGCTGTTGGCCCTCGGGCCGTTCGCTTGGATCGTCGGCTTCAGGCATCGGCGATGGCTAGTAGTTCACCCGCTCGGGAGCATACGTGCGCCTGGTCTCCTCCACCGTCCCCCTGTAGATCTCCTCGATCCCGGCGCCCCCGGCGAGCTGGGCGCGGGCTCGTTGGGCGCCATTCGCCTCCGGAATCGAAACCTCCAGCCCCAGCTCCTCGCGAGCCGGGGCGGTCCAGGCGATCAGCCGCTCGACCGCGGCGGCCGTCGGTACCTCCTCTCCCCGGTGGAAGTCGATCAGCTTGCCGTCCATGCCGTGGCGGATCGCCCGCCAGAGGTTCTCCTCCACCTCGCGCTGGCGCATCGGCTCGCCCAACCGCCCGTCGTCGTGGTCCATGGCGCTCTGCGCGATGCAGGCGGCGATCAGCGCTGCGAGCGCGAACGACTCCTCACCCCGGGTCTGGGCGTCGCAGACGCGGAGCTCGACGGTGCCGAAGGCGTGGTGCGGGCGGACGCTCCACCAGAGCTGCGTCGCCTCGACGATCGAGCCGGTCCGGACGAGCAGCTCCACGAAGTCCGCATAGGCGTCCCAGGTCCGGAACGGCTCGTGCACGCCGCAGCGCGGGAAGGTGCGGGTGAAGATCTCGGTCCGCACCGAATGCAGGCCGGTGTCGTGGCCGTCCAGGAACGGCGAGTTGGCGGACAGCGCCAGCAGCTCGGGCAGCAGGCCGCGCAGGCGATCGCAGACCGCGATCGCCCGATCGACGTCCCGTACCCCGACGTGGACGTGAAGGCTCCAGGTGTTGTTCCGCTGCGCCACCCAGCGGAGCTCCTCCCGCAGGCGCTCGTAATGAGGCGTCTCGATGATCCGCTGGTCGAGATAGTCGGCCCAGGGGTGCGTCCCGGTGGCGGCGAGGGCCAGCCCCAATCCCTCGGCGAGCGCGAACAGCCGCACCCGGCGGTCCCGCTGGCGCTCGATCGCCTCGGCGAAGGTCGAGGCCCTGCCCGAGCGGATCTCGATCTCGGCGTCGATCAGCTCGCCGGCCGCGGACTCGGCCAGCAGGTCGTCCTCGCGGCAGGCCCGGTAAAGGTCCTCGAAGCCGTGCCGAAGCTCGAGCGTCTCGGGATCGACCAGCGCGAACTCCTCCTCGAGGCCGATGCTGAAGTCGGTTGACGCCGCGAACAGCTCCCGAGTCCGCGCCAGGTCGAGGTGGCCGGCGGCCTCCGCATCTGTGCGCCCTCCGCTGTCCATCACCACGATGCTCGCACCTCGCCGAGCACCGGACCCCATCTCTTGGCGCGCGGCGCCGCCATCCACCCTGGGCGGTCAGGTCAAGTAGAAGTAGAGCGCGTAGAGCAGGTCGACCGCTGGGCTCGAGGTGTGGACGGTGACGTCCGGTGGCACCTGGAGCAACTGCTCGGAGTAGTTGAAGATGATCCGCACCCCGGCGCCGACCAGGCGGTCCGCGGCGTCCTGGGCCGCCGCCGAGGGCACCGCCAGCACGCCCACCACGACATCCTGATCGGTGACCACCCGCTCGAGGTCGTCGACGCCGTGAACCTCGACGTCGCCGAACCGCTTCCCGACCAGCTTCGGATCGACGTCGAAGATGGCGACGATCTGGAATCCGTGGTCGGCGAACACGTCGGAGCTGGCGATCGCCTGGCCGAGGTTGCCGGCCCCGAAGAGGACGATGTTGTGCTGGCCGGAGCTGCGGAGGATCTTGCGGATCTGATCGACCAGCGAATCGACGCGGTAGCCGACGCCGCGCTTGCCGAACTTGCCGAAGCCGGACAGGTCCCGCCGGATCTGGGTCGAGTTGATGTGCGTGTACTCGGCGAGCTCCTGCGAGGAGATCGTCTCCTTGCCCATCTTGCGCGCCTGAATCAGGACCTGCAGGTATCGCGACAGGCGGGCGGCAACGCCCAGCGAGAGGCGGTCGCCGTCGCCCAGCGAGAGGATCGTCTCCTCCGCCACGGCGGATTCGTCGGTCATCGGGCGGCGGCGCTCGCGCGGACGATCATGGCCGGACAGTATCGAGACTGAGCCGCAGCCGACCGGGCTCGAGAGCCAGCTCGCACACCACCTCGCCGTCCACCTCGACCACCGGGATTCGCTCCAGGTAGCGGGCGTGGAGCGCATCGTCCGAGTCGATGTCGACCTCGCGGAGCTCGAGCGGCGCAAGCTCGCCGCGGAGGGCCAGGATCGCCTCGCGGGCCTCGTCGCAGAGATGGCAACCGGGCCTCGTGTAGAGCGTCACGACCCTCATGCGACGGCGTCCCAGGCGAGGTAGTCGGGGTAGGGAGCGGGCTCGAGGAAGCGGGCCGCCGAGGCGATCATCGCCGCGTTGTCGGTGCAGAGCTCGCCCGGCACGAGCTTGAGGCGCAGGCCGCGTTCCTCGCAGATCACGGCGGTCCGCTCGCGAAGCAGCGAGTTCGCGGCCA
>JAHEXV010000015.1 GCA_023251935.1 bacterium
CGGCCGGCGGGGGCTCCCGGCCGGCTCCCCCGGCGTGGAGCGCGGCGGCGAGCTGGCGGGCGGTCGAGTAGCGGCCGGCAGGGTCGCCGTCCAGAGAGCGCAGGACCGCCGTCGACAGCGTCTCGGGAACCGCTGGGTCGTAGGAGCTCGGAGGCAGCGGGCGCTCGCTCTCGCGGCGTAGCGCCAGCTCGGCGAGTGTCGTCCCCTCCCAGGGCAGGCGCCCGGTCAGCAGCTGATAGATGACCACCCCCAGCGCGTAGACGTCGGAGGCCGGGGTCGCCTCCTCGCCGCGCGCCTGCTCGGGCGACAGGTAGGCGGCCGTCCCGACCACCGATCCGACCTGCGTCAGCCGGGTCTGTTCGGCGGCCCGCGCGATCCCGAAGTCGGTCAGCTTGATGGTCATCTCGCCGGTTGGTGGCTCGTGGGCGGTGGCGCTCGAGTTGCCGCGGGCGGCGGGACCACCGATCACCATCAGGTTCCCCGGCTTGACGTCGCGATGGATGATCCCCTGGCGGTGGGCGTAGTCGAGCCCGGCGCAGGCCTGGGCGCCGATCTCGACCGCGATCTCCGACCCGAGGCGGCCGCGCGACTGCAGCAGCTGGGCGCCGGAGCGACCCTCGACGTACTCCATGACGATGTAGTGGCGGCCCTCGTCGACCCCCGTGTCGTACACCTGGACGATGTTCGGGTGAATCAGCTTTGCGACCGCCAGCGCCTCGCGGCGGAAGCGGGCGACGAACTTGTCGTCGTCGGAGAGGTGCTCGGCGAGGATCTTCACGGCCACGGTGCGCTCCAGCACCCGGTCGGTCGCCTTGTAGACGCTGGACATCCCTCCCGACCCAAGCCGATCGGCGAGCTCGTAGCGGCCGGATATCTGGGTGGCGCCCATCCTCAGTCGCCCCCTCCGACGCCGACCCCGGTGCCGCCGGTGCCGCCGGTCGAGCCTCCGCCGGCTGACCCGCCCCCGCCGCCGGTGTTGCCACCGCCCTGGGGGTTGCCTCCGGCGTTCTGATTGCCGCCCGCGTTCTGGTTGCCACCGCCGGTGGGGGGCTGGACGCTCGGCGTCGTCGATGTCGTATCGGTCGTCGTCGTGCTCGACGTCGGCGCGGTGTTGGTGGTGGTGGTGTTGTCGTTGTTCCTCGGCCTCGCGGACCCGCTCGACTGTGGCCCGGTCGCGCCGCTGGCCCCCGACCCGCACGGATCCTGGACCAGCTGCTCCAGGTTGTCACCGGCGCCTCGGAGGGCCTCCTTGAGTGCGATCCCGGAGGTCTCCGGCAGCAGGTCCACATGCGCCAGGAACTCCTGGGCTCTCGCCCTGGCGGTCGCGCAGTCGCCGCCCTCGCTCGCGGCCTCGACCGCGTCCAGGTCGGCGACCAGCTGGGCGGCATCCGACTGCGGGATCGTGCCCTTGATCTCATTCGAGCCGCAGCCGGCGATCGCCGCGGACAGGGCGGCGAGGGCGATCAGGGCAGCGAGCCGCTTCTTCCCCGGCATCGCGGCGAGTCTAGTCAGTGCACTCACCCCTCCAACTACCCTCGTCCGCCCCGGCGGTTGCCGCATTCCGCTCACTGGCCGACGTATAGACGTCGGGCCAGGTGCTCGGGGAGGTCGGTGGCGGCGATCGCCTCGGCCGCGCGATCGATCTCGTAATCGACCCGGTGGTAGGTGGCCTCCCACGTAGCGGTGTCGAGCTCGAGCCACGCGGCTCGCGGGTCGCCGTCGCGCGGCTGTCCGACGCTGCCGGGGTTGGCGAGCCAGCGCCCCTCGGAGATGTTGAGCCGGGTGCCGCCCCCGGCCTGCGCGCCGCGCGCGGCGTCCAGCAGCTCCACCGAGCTCCCCCGGGCTCCCGCGCGGTCCTGATCCGCGGGCATGGTGAAGAAGAGGGCCACGTGCGAGTGCCCGACCAGGCTCACTCGCGAGGCCTGGATGCCGATGCACTCGGCCGCCTGATCCGGCCACAGCACGTACTCCCATACCGGGTCGCGCGGGGAGGCGTGGTAGAGCGCCACCTCGCGGCTCTCGTCAGCCGGCTCGAGGCCGCGCAGGAACTCCAGGGTCGCCGGCTTCGCGACATCGCGCGTCCAATCCACCGCGGCGGCGGCGGCGGGAGAGAAGGCCGAGACGTCGAGCTCGCCCAGCACCGCCAGGTCGTGGTTGCCGACCAGGCAGAGCCCGCATCGCTCGGCGACCAGGGCGGCGCATTCGTCGGGCTGGGCGCCGTAGCCGACCACGTCGCCGAGGCACCAAAGCTCGTCGACGCCCGTCTCCTCGACGTCGGAGAGCACCGCCTCGAGGGCGGGCAGATTGGCGTGGATGTCGCTGATGATCGCGACTCGCAAGCGGACTATCGTAGGTGCATGGCCAGCCGCCACGGGTCGAGGCGTGCTCTGCGAGTCGGGTTGGCGGCGGTGGCGATGGTCCTGGTGGCCGAGGGGGCGGTCTGGCTGCTGCGCCCCCGCGAGCGCCCGATCGATCCGGTCGCCGTCCCCGAGGGCCGCTACTTCACCGAGGCCCAGATCGAGCGCGGCCGTGCGTTCGGCGACGGACAGCTGTGGCTGTTCGTCGCCGCGCTCGGGGTTCAGGGGGCGCTGCTCGTCACCCTGGCCCTGGGGCGGCCGGACGCCGTTCGCGGTCGTCTTCAGCGGCTCGGCGGGCGGCCGCTGCTCGGCGCCGCGGTGACCGGCGCCGGGCTGTCGCTGGCCCTCGGCCTGGCCGCGCTGCCGCGCGGCGTCGCGGCGCACCAGCGCGCTGTCGACTACGGGATCTCCACCCAGAGCCTCGGGTCGTGGCTGGCCGATCTCGGGAAGTCGGCCGCGATCGGCGCCCTGCTGGCCGCCGCCGGCGGGGCTCTGCTGATCGCCCTGGTGCGGCGCTTCGGGGGCCGCTGGTGGCTACCCGGGACGGCCGTGGTGGCGGCGATCGCGGTGGCCTTCGTCTGGCTTGCCCCGGTCGTGCTCGCCCCGCTGTTCAACAAGTTCACGCCGCTCCCGGCCGACAGCCGGGCCCGAGCCGAGGTGCTGACGCTTGCCCGACGCGCGGGCGTGGACGTCGGACAGGTGTACCGGGTCGACGCCAGCCGCCGGGTGCGCTCGCTGAACGCTTACGTCGACGGGATCGGGTCGACGAGGCGGGTCGTCCTCTACGACAACCTGCTCCGGCGCGCCAACCGCCCCGAGCTGCGGAGCGTCGTCGCCCACGAGCTCGGTCACGTCAAGCACGACGACCTGCTGCGCGGGCTGGCCTTCCTGGTCCTCGTCGCCCCCCTGGGGCTGCTGTTCGTGAGCGAGCTCGGCGGCGCGCTTGTCGAGCGCGCCGAGGTGGACCCCCGTGGCCCCGCCGCCCTGCCCGCCTATTTCCTCGGGCTGGCCGTCGCCGCGCTCCTCCTCGGCGTGCCGGGTAACCGGCTTTCGCGTCAGGTCGAGGCGAGCGCCGACACCTTCGCGCTCCGGCTCACCCACGATCCGCGGGCCCTGATCGAGGTCCAGCGCCGGCTCGCCCTGTCGAGCGTCGCCGATCCCGATCCGCCCGGACTCGTCACCGCCCTGATCGGCACCCACCCCTCGACGGTGGACCGGATTGGCGCCGCGGTCGCCTACGAGCGCGATCACCGCAACGGGCAGTCGAGCTAGCACCGTGCCGAGTGCCGAGTGCCGAGTTACGACGGAATAGACGTCGCAACTCGGCCATCGGCGCCCCCCTCCTGCCCCACCCAGCCCATCTGCCGCTTCGTTGGTCTGTGGCGATTGAATCGACGTCTAGTAATTTCGCCGCATGTCCGATCCCCTCGAGGAGCTGCGCACGACGATCCGCTCGGCGGCCGAGGCGCTCCGCGACGGGTCGCCGGACTCGGTCGCGCCCACGTTGGAGCGACCCCCGAAGCCCGAGCTCGGCGACTACTCGACCAACGCCGCGATGTTGCTGGCGCCGGCGCGCGGCCGGCCGGCCCGGGAGATCGCCGAGCGGCTGCGCGACGAGCTCGGCGCCCGCCTCGGTCCCAGCGCCGAGCGGATCGAGATCGCCGGACCGGGCTTCGTCAACATCTTCCTGGCCGATCGCTGGCACCGCGACAGCGTCGTTTCGCTGCTCGGGGCGGGCGAGGACTTCGGCCGGGTGTCGCCGGCGCGACCCGAGCGGGTGCTGGTCGAGTTCGTATCCGCCAACCCGACCGGCCCGCTGACCGTCGCGTCGGGTCGTGGCGCGGCGTTCGGCGATTCGCTCGCCCGGCTGCTGGAGCTGACCGGGAGCCGGATCGAGCGCGAGTACCTGCTCAACGACGTCGGCGGCCAGGTGCGTCGCTTCGCCGAGTCGATCGCCGCGCGCATGCAGGGGCGCGAGCCGCCCGAGGACGGGTATCGCGGCGAGTACGTCGCGGAGCTGGCCGGCGAGCTCGCCGGCGAGGGGGCGGACCCCGCCGACTTGGAGGACCTGGCCCATCGTGGCACAGAGGCGATGCAAGAGCGCATCGAGGCCACCCTGGAGCGCTTCGGCGTCCGGTTCGACACCTGGTTCTCGGAGCGCTCGCTGCACGAGGCCGGCAAGATCGAGGCGGCAATCGAGGAGCTGCGGGAGCGCGGCCACGTCTACGAGTCAGAGGGCGCCGTGTGGCTGCGGACAAGCGAGCTGGGCGATGACAAGGACCGCGTCCTGCTCCGCTCGGACGGCGAGCCGACCTACTTCGCGGCCGACATCGCCTACCACCGCGACAAGCTCGAGCGGGGGACGGAGCGGATGATCGACCCCTTGGGGGCCGATCACCACGGCTACGTGCCGCGGATGCGGGCGGCGATCGAGGCGCTCGGCCACGACCCCGATCTGTACGAAGCGCCGATCATGCAGCTCGTCCGGCTGGTTGAGGGCGGCGAGCGCGCCCGGATGTCGAAGCGCAAGGGCGAGTTCGCCCTGCTCGACGAGCTGACCGACGACATCGGCGTCGACGCGACCCGCTTCTTCATGCTCCAGCGCAGCCACGACACGGCCCTCGACCTCGACCTCGACCTGGCGCGCTCGCAATCGCAGGACAACCCCGTCTACTACGTCCAGTACGCGCACGCGCGGATCGCGAGCATCCTGCGCAAGGCGGTCGCCGAGGGAAGCCTCGAAGCGGCGGCCGGCAAGGCCGACGCGGTCGACGGGGCCCGCCTGGCGTCGGCGGCGGTCGACGAGGCGGCGCTGACCGCGCCCGCCGAGCCCACCGAGCGGGCCCTGGTCAAGCGGCTGCTCGACTTCCCGGGCGAGGCGGCGAGAGCGGCGCAGCGGCGGGCGCCGCACCGGATGGCGGCATTCGCAACCGCGACCGCCGCCGATTTCCACGCCTTCTATCGGGACTGCCAGGTGGTCGGTGCCGGCGAGGGAGTCGAGCCGGCTCGCCTGGCGATCTGCATGGCGGCGAAACGGGTGATCGCTCGCACGCTCGGCCTGCTCGGCGTCAGCGCGCCCGAGCGGATGTAGCGGTCGCGACGCTCGGCCCGACGGTCGGTTGGCGCCTGCGTCGCTGTTAGATTGCCTTCGGCTCCTGCACCCGACGAGGAGGTCATGTTGACGAAGGCTGAGTTCGTCGATCGGCTGGCCCGGGACGGCCGGATCGGCAGCAAGAAGCAGGCAGGCGAGGTGGTCGAGGCGGTGCTCGACGGGATCGCTGGCGCACTCGCCGCCGGCGATCCGGTCAACTTCACGGGCTTCGGCAAGTTCAGCGTCGCCGAGCGCGGCCCTCGCCAGGGCGTCAACCCGCGCACCGGCGAGAGAATCACGATCGCCGGAGGACGCGTGCCGCGTTTCTCGGCCGGCGCGGGACTCAAGTCCAAGGTCAAGGGCTGAGTGGACTGAGCACGCCGTTCGCGGACCGCCTGGTCGCCCTGGTCGAGGCCCGGCGCAGTCAGGTCTGCCTCGGCCTCGACCCCGATCCGTCGAAGCTCGACCCCGAAGCCGGCCGGGCGGGCCAGGGGGCCGCGGAGCGAGCCGCGGAGGGGATCTTCGACCGCTGCCGATCGCTGATCGAGCGATCCGGCTCCGCCTGCGTGGCCGTCAAGCTCCAGCTCGCCTGCTTCGAGCGTTTGGGGTCCTCGGGATGGGCGGCGCTCGAGCGCACCGCTTCGGTTGCGCGCGAGGCGGGCCTGCTGGTGATCGCCGACGGCAAGCGCGGCGACGTGCCGGTGAGCGCCACGGCCTACGGCCAGGCGCTGTTCGGGTCGACGCCGACGCCGTGGGGAGACGCCCCCGGCCTCGGGGCGGACGCCGCGACCGTCAACCCTGTCCTCGGGGGCGATGCCCTCGAGCCGCTCGTCGAGGCTGCCGACGCGGCCGACGCGGCCCTGTTCTGCGTCGTGCGGACCTCGAACCCAGGGGCGGCCGACGTTCTCGACCTGCCGGCGCCCGAGGCGCCGCTGTTCGAGCGGCTCGCGAAGCTGGTCGCCGAGCGCGCCGATCGCCTCCCCTCCGAGTCCGGCCTGTCCGGTGTCGGCGCCGTGGTCGGCGCCACCGAGCCCGGGCATCTGGCTCGGCTGCGCGAGTTGATGCCGGACTCGATCTTCCTCGTCCCAGGGATCGGGGCGCAGGGTGGTCGGGTCGCCGATCTCGGGCCCGCCCTCGGCAGGCACCCCGCCTCGCTCCTGGTCACCGCGTCGCGGTCGATCGCCGACGCTCCTGACCCGGCTGGCGCCGCCGGCGAGCTCCGAGCCGAGCTCTGGGATCTGGCTCGATGAGGCGGGCCCGCCCGTGGGCTAGCGGTTGCCGACCGGCTCTGAGCCGAGGCTCCCGAACCCCGCCGGGTTACCATCGCGCCAGGAGAACCTGACCCCGAGGTGCCCGGGCGACCACGACTCGGTATCCGGTCCGGGGCCCCGCGGGGGAGAGATGGAGCCACAAGCAACCCAGACGAGGTCGAGCGCGGGGACCGCCGCGAGGATCCTCGCGGTCTTGGCGCTGGTCGTGGCGGCGATCGTCGTCGCGGTGGTGGTCGTCGGGTCGATGGGCGGATCCGGGGGCGGGCCGGCCGGGAACCGAAGCGAGAGCGCCCGCGCCAAGCCGGCTCAGAAGTACTACGTCGTCCAGCCCGGCGACACCTTCGCCGGGATCGCCGACAAGGAGGGCGTCTCGGTGCCCAGGCTCGAGCAGCTCAACCCCAACCTCGACACCCAGCTCCTGCCCGAGAAGGGCTGCGTGGACCTGGTGCCCGACGGCTGCAAGGAGCTCGCCAGCGGGGGTTGACCCGCGGTCGCAGAGGGGCGCGCCGCTGGGCCCTCCTGCTCGCCGCTCTGACGCTCGCCTCGGCCGCGCCCGCCCGAGCCGGGACCGCGGCCCCCAAGCCGCCGCGGATCTCGGCGAGCGCGTGGATCCTGCTCGACGCCGAGGATCGCGCCCGGCTCGCCGCCTCCGACCCGAATCGATCGCGCGCGATGGCCAGCACCACGAAGCTGATGACCGCCTACCTCGCCCTGCGCGAGCTGCCGCTCGACGAGCGCCTGGTGGCGCCGCGGTATCACCCGATCCCCGGTGAGTCGCTGCTGGGCCTCGAGGCGGGAGAGCGGATCTCGGTGCGGGACCTGCTCTACGGGTTGCTGCTGCCGAGCGGAAACGACGCCGCGGCCACCCTCGCCGTCGGCGTCGCGGGCTCGACCTCCCGGTTCGTGGACGAGATGAATCGCGCCGCTCGGCAGCTGGGGCTGCGTCGGACGAGCTACGCCAACCCGATCGGCCTGGACGAGCGGGGCAACGACTCGAGCCCACGCGACCTGGCGGCCCTCACCCTCGACTTGCGCCGCCGGGCCCTGTTCAGGCAGATCGTCGATACGCCGCGAGCGACGCTGCGCAGCGGCGCCCGCCGCCGGACGGTCGTCAACCACAACGACCTGATCGGCGAGGTGCCGTGGATCAACGGCGTCAAGACCGGCTACACGGCGGACGCGGGCTACGTCCTGGTCGCCACGGGCACCAAAAAGAGGGTCACCCTGCTCTCGGTGGTGATGGGGGCGCCCAGCATCCGGGCCCGCGACGACGACACGCTCGCCCTGCTCAAGTACGGCTTCTCGCTCTATCGGGTCGAGCGGCCGGTCAGGTCGGGGGAGACGCTCGCCCATGCCGGGGTTGCCGACGGCGAGCGCGGGCTCGCGCTGGCCGCCAGCCGCTCGCTGGAGACGACCGTCAGGCGCGACCAGCGATCCCGGGTCCGCGTCGACGCGCCTCGGTCCCTCCCGGCGCCGGTCCGCCGCGGCGAGCGGATCGGCCGGGCGACGGTCACGGTGGACGGCGAGCGGGTCGGCCGCGTGCCGCTGGTGGCCGCCTATACGGTCCGTGTGGCGGGCGCCGAGTCACTGGTGGCGCGAGCGGACGGCGTGCTGCCCGGGCCTCGCGGGGTCGTCTGGGCGCTGGCGATGGCGGTCGTCGCCGCGGTCGGGATCGGCGTCGTAGCCGCGATCGCCCGCCGTCGGCCCGACTGAGCGTGCGCACGGGCGCCGGGCCCAGATCAAGCCTCTAGTCTCAAAGGCCGAAGAAAGCCGAGAGTGATCCTCACCGTCACCCTGAACGCCGCCATCGACCGCACGGTCGCCGTGCCGAACTTTCGCCTCGGCCAGCGCCACCGTGCCGTCGACTCCCGCACCGTCGCGGGCGGAAAGGGAGTCAACGTCGCCCGGGCGCTGAAGCTCCTGGGGCGTCCGGTGATCGCCACCGGCCTCGCCGGCGGTCCCACCGGGGTGCGGATCCTCGAGCAGCTGGCCGAGGAGTCGATTCTCAACGACTTCACGCGAATCGAGGGCGAGTCGCGTACCAACCTCGCGGTCGTCGACCCGACCTCCGGGCAGCAGACGGAGATCAACGAACGAGGGCCGGAGGTGCGCGCCGACGAGGTCGACCGCTTGATCGAGAAGCTTCTCTATCTGGCCCAGGGCGCGAGCCTGTGCGTGCTCGCCGGAAGCATCCCCCCGGGCGTCGACACGGGGGTCTACGCGCGGCTGATCGGCGAGCTCCAGCGCCTCGGGGTGCCGGCGGTGCTGGACACCGACGGCGAGCCGATGCGCCTCGGTCTGCGGGCCGAGCCCGCGGTCGTAGCCCCGAACGTCGGCGAGGCCGAGAGCGCGGTCGGCCACGAGTTCAACGACGCCGACGACCTGGCGCTCGGGCTCGCGGGCCTGCTCGAGATGGGCGCTCGAGAGGCGGTGGTCACTCGCGAGGCCGGCTGCGTGGCGATCGTCGACGATGGCGGTAGGCATCGGTACGAGGTGGAGATCGAGCAGCTCGAGCCGGTCTCGGGCGTCGGCTCGGGCGACTGCTTCCTGGCCGGTTACGTGGCCGCCCGCTACGAGTCCGCGACGCCTCGCGAATGCCTCGCCTATGGCGTCGCCTGCGGCGCCGAGTCCACCCAGCACTTCGGCGCCGGGAGCCTGAACCCGAACGAGGTCGAGCGGCTGCTCCCCCGGGTGGCGGTGAGGGAGCTCGAGGTTCCCGCGGGCGTGGGCTGAGCCCGCTCCTTCTTCGTGAAGGGCGACCTGTAGGCGCTGCTAACATCGCCGGGGCCTTGGAAACGCCGGGCCAAAGCCGCGTTCAGCGCCGTTTTTCGCCTCGCTCGACGGGGCTTTTTTCGTCCGCGGCCGAGCATAGCCTGGCTTCTTTACCGCCAGAGGGGAGCTGAGTAGGCGATGGAACTCGAGATCGGACGCGGAAAGAAGGGCAGGCAGGCCTACGGATTCGACGACATCGCGATCGTGCCGTCGCGGCGCACCCGCGACCCCGACGATGTCGACATCAGCTGGACCCTCGGGCCGTACCGGTTCGAGCTGCCGCTGCTGGCGGCCGCGATGGACGGCGTGGTCAGCCCGGCGACCGCCGCCGAGATCGGCCGGAGGGGTGGGCTCGCGGTGCTGAATCTGGAGGGGATCTGGTCCCGCTACGAGAACGCCGAGGAGCAACTCGAGCGGATCGCCGCCGCGCCCCCAGAGGTCGCAACCAGCACCATGCAGGAGATCTACGGCGAGCCCGTCAAGCCGGAGCTGATCGCCCGGCGGGTCGAGGAGGTGAAGGGCCACGGCGTGGTCGCCGCCGGCGCGCTGACCCCGCAGCGGGTCGCCGCCCACTACGAGCTCGCGCTGGAGGCTGGGCTCGACATCCTGGTCATCCAGGGGACCGTGATCTCGGCCGAGCACGTTTCCTCGAAGTCCGAGCCGCTGAACCTGAAGAAGTTCATCGCCGAGGTCCCCGTGCCCTGCATCGTCGGCGGTTGCGCCTCCTTCTCGACCGGGTTGCACCTGATGCGCACCGGCGCCGTCGGCGTGCTCGCCGGGGTGGGCCCGGGGGCCGCGTGCACGACTCGGGGGGTGCTGGGGATCGGCGTGCCGCAGGCGACCGCGATCGCCGACGTGGCCGCGGCGCGATCCCAGCACATGCTCGAGACCGGGGAGTACTGCAACGTGATCGCGGATGGCGGCATGCGCACCGGGGGGGACGTCTCGAAGGCGATCGCCTGCGGTGCCGACGCGGTGATGATCGGCTCTCCCCTGGCGCGGGCGAAGGAGGCGCCGGGGCGAGGCTTCCACTGGGGCATGGCCACCTTCCACCCGTCGCTGCCGCGTGGGACCAGGGTCGCCACCGCCCAGGACGGGACCCTCGAGGAGATCCTGCTCGGGCCCGCCCAGGAGAACGACGGCACCTTCAACCTGATGGGCGCCCTCCGCACCTCGATGGCGACCTGTGGATACGAGGACATCCGCGACTTCCAGCGCGCCGAGGTGATGGTGGCCCCCGCTCTCCAGACCGAGGGCAAGCAGCTGCAGCGCCAGCAGTCGGTGGGCATGGGCTCGAACGGCCGCGCGGCGGTCGCCGCAGGAGTCGCCGTCTCGGATGACTGAGGAGGTACTGGTCCTCGATTTCGGGGGGCAGTACTCCCAGCTGATCGCCCGGCGGATCCGGGAATGCGGCGTGTTCGCGGAGCTGCTTCCGCACGACACCGAGCTGACGCGGATCCGCGAGCGGCATCCCGCCGCGCTCGTGCTGTCGGGGGGCCCCGCGTCCGTCTACTCGGAGGGAGCCCCCGAGCTGCGACCCGAGCTGCTCGAGCTCGGAATCCCCGTGCTGGGGATCTGCTACGGGATGCAGGCCATGGTCCGGGTGCTGGGAGGCCGGGTCGAGGGCGCCGACGCCGGCGAGTTCGGCCGCACCCCGCTCTCGCTTGCCGACGGCGGCGGGCGCCTGCTGTCGGGACTGCCGGACGAGCAGCAGTGCTGGATGAGCCACCGTGACGCGGTCTTCGAGCCGCCGCCGGGCTTCGCCGCCCTGGCCTCGAGCCCGGGATCGCCTGTCGCCGCCTGCGAGAGCCCCGACCGCGACCTGTACGGGATCCAGTTCCATCCGGAGGTCGTCCATACCCCGTACGGGACCCAGATCCTCGACCGGTTCCTCCGCGATCTGGCCGGCCTCGAGCAACGCTGGTCGCCCGCCTCGGTGATCGCCGAGCAGGTCGAGGGGATCCGGGCCGAGGTTGGCGACGGCGGGGTGGTCTGCGGCCTCTCCGGGGGCGTTGACTCGGCGACCGCCGCGGCGCTCGTCCACCGCGCGGTCGGCGACCAGCTGACCTGCGTGCTGGTCGATCACGGCCTGCTCCGCAAGAACGAGGCCGAGCAGGTGGTGGAGACCTTCCGTGACCGCGGGATCAGGCTGATCGACGTCGCCGCCCAGGACCGCTTCCTCGAGCGGCTCGCCGGTGTGGTCGAGCCCGAGCGCAAGCGCAAGATCATCGGCGAGGAGTTCATCCGCGTCTTCGAGGAGGAGGCGGAGAAGCTTCCGGATGTGCGATTCCTGGTCCAGGGAACGCTCTATTCCGACGTGATCGAGTCGGGCGGCGATGGGCGCACCGCGGCGGCGACGATCAAGTCGCACCACAACGTCGGTGGCCTCCCGGAGGACCTCGGCCTGGCGTTGGTCGAGCCGCTGAGGATGTTGTTCAAGGACGAGGTGCGCGCCGTCGCGACCGAGCTCGGCCTCCCCGAGCGGATCGTCTGGCGTCAGCCGTTCCCGGGGCCGGGGCTGGGCATCCGCGTGGTCGGCGGCGAGGTGACAGCCGAGCGGCTCGAGATCCTTCGCGAGGCCGACGCGGTCCTCCAGGAGGAGATCCGCGCCGCTGGCCTATACCGGGAGCTGTGGCAGTCGTTCTGCGTGCTTCCCGTCGTCCGCTCGGTCGGCGTCCAGGGCGACGGACGCAGCTACGCGTACCCGGTCGTGGTCCGGGCGGTGACCTCCGCGGATGCGATGACCGCCGACTGGGCCCGACTGCCGTACGAGCTGCTGGAGCGGGTCTCGAACCGGATCATCAACGAGGTCCCAGGCGTCAACCGCGTGGTGCTCGACATCAGCTCGAAGCCGCCGGCGACGATCGAGTGGGAATAGGAATAACCCCGCCGACATCCTCGGCTTCGCCTCCGGTGTCGTCGGGCCAGGGCGCGTTACCGGGCGGCAGGTCGTACTCGCTCGACCCGCGACTTCGTCGCTAGCGCGGGCCCGACTTGCCACCGGCCGGGGCTAGGGACGTAGTCCCGGATCAGGCGGTTGGGCCTGCCGCCACGGTCGCATGGCAACCCGCCGGAAACGGAGCCGGAGGCGAGGCTTCCGGCGGAGTTATTCGCGGTCCCAGCGCTTCAGGATCGGCAGGGGGTCCACCGGGCCGCCCTTGTTCCACCCCCGGGGCCAGATCTCGAAATGAAGCATGCAGCCGACGTGACGGGCGTTGCCGGTCCTCCCGATCCGGCCGATCCGCTCGCCGGTCCTGACCCGCTCGCCGTCGTGGACGGAGGCCGGGTGCAGGAAGTGCGCGTACCGGTGGTCAGCCTTCGTCCCGCGGCCGTCGATCACCACCCAGTTTCCGTACAGCACGGGGTCGAAGCCGCGAGCCTGGACCCTCCCGCCGCGGGCCGCGACCACGCGGGTGCCGCAGGAGGCGAACACGTCCTGTCCCTGATGGACCCGGCCGCCGGTTCGGGGCGCCCCGAACCGCTGCACCGGGCCGCCGTAGCCGTGCCGGCCGCGGACCGGGAACATGCCGTCGCGAAGGCGAAACGCCGGCGAGCGGCGGGCGGGATGACCCGGTCGCTCGAGCTCGAATCGGTAGCGGCCGCGCGGGGCGGAGTGGCCTTGCGACACCATGCCGTCCCAGCGCAGCCGGTGGCTCCTGTATGCGAGCTCGTCGCGCGTCGTCCAGCTCCTCGCGACCCTGCCGTGACGGATCAGCCTCACCTTGACGTCGGCCGGGCCGCGAGCGCGAAAGCGATAGTTGAGTGTGATCCTCCGCGCCCCGTCGACGAACGCCTCGCGCGGCCGCACGCGAGCATCGAGCAGGTTGAAGTTCCCGGGCGCCGGAAGCCTGCCTGCTGGGACGATGCGCAACGACTGCGCCGCCGGGTGCCGGTGGCCGCCCAAGTCGACGAGGCGCGGGCGCCCCGTGCGCGCGTGCCTCGGAACCCGCACTTGGATCCGGCGGGGCCCCACGAGGGTCGGGCTGGCGGACACGAAGCTGGACTCACCGGCGAAGTCGACTTCGGCGACTCGCCCGAGCCGGCGTCCGGAGACCGCGATCCTCGCCCCCACGGAAGCCTTGTGGAGGGCGGCGCAACGCTCGACGCAGGCGACGGCGGTGGCCCGGGGCGGACGGGGTGCGGAGGCGCCGGCGTCGCCTGCCGCCGGCGCTGCCAGGACGAGGAGTGAGGCGCCGAGGCCGGCGAGCGCGAAGCGTGGGGGCGAGGTCAGGGGACGCAGGCTAGCGAGCTAGCTCCACGTGTCCCACTGCTTCAGGTGCTTGGTGACCGCCTTCAGGAAGCGCCCGCCCTCGTACCAGCCCGGACCGGACCACTCCTCGAAGTGCAGGTGGCAGCCGCTGGCGTCGCCGGTGTCGCCGACCAGGCCGATCTTCTGGCCGGTCCTGACCCGCTCGCCCTTGTGCAGCGGCGAGGGCTTCCTCATATGCATGTAGACGTAGTCGTGGCTCGTCTTCTTGCCGTCGATCACGATGTAGTTGCCGCCGCCCCCGTCGTAGGCCCTCCACTGCACGCGGCCGCCGCGCGCCGCCACCAGCTTGGTGCCGCAGCGGGCGGGGACGTCCTGTCCCTGGTGGGTGTGGCCGACCCGCGGCGCCCCGACCCCGTCGCCGTAGCTGTGCGAGCCCCGGACCGGGAACTCGAACCGGTGGTAGGCGAACTTGGCCTTCGAGGTCGTGTCCATCGTCCCGCTCTCGGGGCCGATGCGGAACCGGTAGCCGCCGTTGAACGCCGGCTTCTTGCCCCCCTGCTTGAGCCCGTTCCAGGTCGCCTTGTGGATCGTGTTCGGCTCCTGCGCATGCTTGACCCAGCTGTCGACGATCGTTCCGTCCTTCCGCTCGACGACGTCGATCCGCACGTCCGTCGGCTCGCTGTTGGTGAACATGTACGTCACCTTCGGCTTCTTGGTCCCGTAGTAGTAGGTCTTGCGCGGCTTCGCGGTGACGGCCTTGAGCTTGAAGTTGCCCGAGTCCGGGATCTGGTCGGAGGGGACGATCCGCAGCTTGGTCGGCGAGGTCGAGCCGTTGTCGTAGGAGTCGCTGACCTTCGGTCGCCCGGTCGCGGCCCTCTTCGGCACCTTGGCGGTCACCGTGCGGCTGCTGGTGGAGCCCGGGCGCACCCCGATCCGTCCCCCGCCGTGAGCCTTGAACTGGACCTTGGAGACGTGCTTCAGGTGGTGGCCGCTGATCTGAACCTTCGAGTTCGCGGTTGCCTTGTGCACGCCGCCGCAGGTGGCGATGCAGACCACGTCGCCGGCCTCGGGGGGGCTCGGGGCCGTGACGCCGCCGCCCTGCCCGAGCGCCCCGGCCACCCCCACGGACAACGAGGCCACGGCTACCGCCGCGGCTGACAATGTTCGCATTCCGCGCCTCGGGGGCGGGGTTCCGCTGGGCCTCACTCTTCGCTCTTTCTCGGGCCTGCGGGGTTAGCTGTCGGGCTCGCGCCGAAAGAGCGGCGCTACGGACCAGTGGGTCCGATTCGCCCCGGGGACGGCTTTCGACGCCGCCCCTCTG
Organism: bacterium; assembly: GCA_023251935.1. GTDB lineage: Bacteria > Actinomycetota > Thermoleophilia > Solirubrobacterales > 70-9 > AC-56. The sequence continues at coordinate 15,023 of JAHEXV010000015.1, forward strand.
GTTCCCCCGCTCCGCGGTGGCTTGGCCACGGCGGATTCGGCAGGTTGGCTGGGCGGCGCCAGTATAGCCCGGCATGCGGCGGGGTGCGGAGGGTGCCGGACGGGGGTGCCTGACGCCTCGGCTCGACTATCATCCGCCGGCCGCGCTCGTTCTGGACGGGGGCGGCTTTTCGTGATCGGCGCCGACCCGGTCGGTTTCCGACCCTCGATTCGAGATGAAGACCTACGTTGCGACACCCGCCAACCGCCAGCGCGACTGGTACGTGGTCGACGCCGAGGGCAAGACCCTCGGCCGGCTGGCAACCCGGATCGCAGACACCCTGCGCGGCAAGCTGAAGCCCGAGTACACGCCTCATTGCGACACCGGGGACTTCGTGGTGGTCGTCAACGCGGCCAAGGTCCGGGTGACCGGCAACAAGCTGAACGACAAGCTCTATCACCGCCACAGCGGCTACCCGGGAGGGCTGCGCTCGCGGACGCTCGGCGAGATGCTCGAGCGGCGGCCCGAGGAGGTGATCCGCAGGGCGGTCAAGGGCATGCTCCCACGCAACCGCCTGGCGCGGCAGCAGCTCAGCAAGCTGAAGATCTACGCCGGCCCCGAGCACCCACACGAGGCGCAGAAGCCGGCCCCGCTGGAGGTCGAAACCTGATGGCTGACGACGAGCAGCGCGACGACGGCCAGCCCGCGGCCGGCGAGGACGAAGTGACGTCCGAGGCGCCCGAGGTGCCCGAGGGCGAGAACGCCGAGGGGCCCGCGACCGAGGAATCGACCCCCGCAGAGCCCGAGGCGGAGTCTCAGGCGGAGGCACCCGAGCCGGAGGCACCCGAGGCCGCCGACGAGGCGGAGGAGGGGGAGGAAGGCGCCCCCGAGGGGTCGGAGGCGGCCCCGTCCGCGAAGCGGCCCGCGCCCGCCGCCAAGGAGTCGGACAAGCCCCCGGGCGCCGAGCTCGAGCCGATCAAGATCGAGCCGCAGCGCGAGCTCAGCGCCGAGGAGCGTGCCCGAGCCGAGGCCGAGGCCGAGGAGCGTGCCCGAGCCGAGGCCGAGGCGACCGCCGAGGCCGGCGAGGAGCCGGTGCCGGCGCGCGAGCCGGCCGTCGAGCTGCCAACCGAGGCGCGGATCCAGGCGACCGGGAAGCGCAAGAGGTCGATCGCGCGGGTCGTCCTGCGGGCGGGCAGCGGCAGCTTCGAGATCAACCGCCGCGGCCTCGAGGATTACTTCCCCCGCCACCAGCACCAGACATTCGTCCGCCAGCCGCTCGTCACCTCCGGCTACGACGGCAAGGTCGACGTGCGGGTGAGGGTTCATGGAGGCGGGATCGCGGGGCAGGCGGGTGCGGTTCGTCACGGCATCGCCAGGGCGCTGACCGAGATCGATCCCGATCTACGCGGTGATCTCAAGCGCCGCGGGTTGCTGACCCGCGACGCGAGGGCCAAGGAGCGGCGCAAGGCGGGGCTGAAGAAGGCCCGCAAGCGCCCGCAGTTCTCGAAACGATAGTGACCCGCAGGCTGTTCGGTACGGACGGCGTCCGGGGGGTCGCCGGCACCGAGCTGACCGCCGAGCTGGCGCTCGCGCTGGGCCGGGCGGCGGCGCTCCAGGCCGCGGCGCCACGACCCCAGATCCTGATCGTGCGCGACACGCGCGAGTCCGGCCCGATGCTGGAGGCGGCGCTGGCGGCTGGTGTGGCCGAGGGAGGGGGAGACGGGTGGCTCGCCGGAGTCCTGCCCACCCCGGGGGCGTCGATCCTGGTCAGGCGCCACGGCCTGGACATGGCCGCGGTCGTCTCGGCCTCGCACAACCCCTGGCAGCACAACGGGATCAAGTTCTTCGGCCCCGACGGGAGGAAGCTCGACTCCGAGCTCGAGGAGCGAATCGAGGCCCTGGTCGCGGATCGCGGCTCCGAGAGCCCCTCGGTCGGTCGGGTGCGCAGCTTCGACGGGGCCCTCGACGACTATCTCCGGGCGCTGCTGTCGGCGTTCCAGCTCGACCTCACGGGGCGGCGCGTCCTGCTCGATTGCGCCAACGGGGCGACGTACCGAGCGGCGCCGTCGGGGTTCGAGCGCCTCGGCGCCGCCGTCGAGGCGATCGGGATCGAGCCGGATGGCCGCAACATCAACGAGCGCTGCGGGTCGATCCATCCCGAGCGCCTGGCGGAGGAGGTCGCCGGCGGCGATGCCGAGATCGGCTTCGCGTTCGACGGCGACGGGGATCGCGTGATCGCCGTCGACGGCGAGGGCCGGATCCGCGACGGGGATGAGCTGATCGCCCTCTGCGCCCGGCACCTCTCGAAGTCGGGACGCCTGAACGGCGGCGTGGCGGTCACGGTGATGAGCAACTACGGCTTCCACCAGGCGATGGCAGACGCCGGGATCGAGGTGGCGACGACCCCGGTCGGCGACCGACACGTGGCCGACGAGCTCGAGCGGCGTGGCTGGGCCCTCGGCGGCGAGCAGTCCGGCCACATCATCTGGGAGGAGCTCGGGCCGACCGGCGACGGGATCGCGGCCGCGCTGCTCACCATGCTGGCGCTCGGTGACGCGGCTCTCGCCACCGCGACCCCGATGCAGAAGATTCCACAGGTGCTCGAGAACGTCGAGATCGCGGACCGCGGGGCGCTGGAGGGCGCTTCGGGGGTCCGGGAGGCGGTCGAGCGCGAGAGCGCCGCCCTCGAGGGGCGCGGGCGGGTCCTCGTCCGGCCCTCCGGCACCGAGCCGCTCGTCAGGGTGATGGTCGAGGCGCCAACCGAGGAAGAGTGCGCCGAGATCTGTACCCGGTTGGTGAACCTGATCACTCGACAACTCGCCCCCTAGCGGGGGCTACCCTTACCTCCCCTCAATGTGCGGAATCGTCGGATACGTCGGCAAGCGTCCCTGCCGGGACCTGTTGATCGCGGGGCTCGAGAAGCTCGAGTACCGGGGTTACGACTCGGCCGGGATCTCGCTGCTCGAGGACGGCCGGATCGACTCCGTGCGGGCGGTCGGCAACCTGGCCAACCTGCGCGCGGCGGTTGGGCTCGACGGGACCGGCTCCAACGGGGATCGGGTGGCGGTGGCGGCGCCGCCGGCGACGATCGGGCTCGCCCACACCCGCTGGGCCACCCACGGCCGGGTCACCGAGGAGAACGCGCATCCGCACGGAGACTGCGACGACCAGATCCAGATCGTCGCCAACGGGATCGTCGAGAACCACGCCGAGCTGCGGCGCGAGCTCGAGGCCGAGGGGCACCGGTTCAGCTCCGAGACCGACGCCGAGATCGTCGCCCATCTGATCGAGCGCCGCTACGCCGGCGACCTCACGGAGGCGGTGCGCCTCGCGTTCGCCGAGCTCCGGGGTCACTACGCCTTCGCCGCCATGCATCGCGATCAGCCGGACACGCTGGTGGCCGCGCGCCAGGAGTGCCCACTGGTCGTCGGGCTCGGCGACGGCGAGGCCTTCCTGGCCTCGGCGATCCCGGCCTTCCTGGCCGAGACGCGCCGGGTGCTGCAGATCGAGAACGGAGAGATCGTCACCGTGCGCGGCGACGGGGCGACGCTGATCGACGCCGCCGGCAACCGGATGGCTCGCGAGGTCGAGGAGGTCACCTGGGACCAGGATGCGGCCGAGAAGGGCGGCTACGAGACCTTCATGCTGAAGGAGATCCACGAGCAACCTGACGCCGTCGCCGAGACGATCGCCGACCGGCTACCGTCGACGGATCGAGTCGACCTCTCCGAGGTCGACTTGCCGGACGCCTTCGTGGCCGGCATGCGGCGGATCGTGATCGTCGCGTGCGGCACCAGCTACCACGCCGGCCTGGTGGGTCGCTACGCGATCGAGCAGTGGGCGCGGGTCCCGGTCGAGATGGACATCGCCTCCGAGTACCGCTACCGGGACCCGGTGGTCGGCCCCGACGACCTGGTGATCGGGATCACCCAGTCCGGCGAGACCGCCGACACCCTGGCTGCGATGCGGCTCGCCAGGGAGCGCGGCGCAAGGGTGATGGGGCTGACCAACATCATGGGCAGCCAGGCCACCCGCGACGCCGACACGATCCTGTTCACGCGGGCCGGGCTCGAGATCGGGGTCGCGGCGACGAAGACCTTCACCGCTCAGGTGGCGGCGATGTACCTGCTCGGCCTGTGGCTGGCCCAGGCTCGGGGCACTCTGCCCGGGGAGCGACTGGCGACCCTGATCGCCGAGCTGAAGGGAATCCCGTCGAAGATCGATCAGGCGCTCGAGTCGATCGAAGAGGAGGTGCAGGAGATCGCGGCCGCCGAGTACCGCGGGCGCTTCTTCCTCTACCTGGGCCGGAACATCGGCCTGCCGGTCTGTCTCGAGGGAGCGCTGAAGATGAAGGAGATCTCCTATATCCCCAGCGACGCCTACGCCGCCGGCGAGATGAAGCACGGGCCGATCGCGCTGCTGGACGAGTCCACGCCGGTGGTCTGCGTGGCGACCGACAGCCCGGTGCTCGACAAGGTCCTCTCGAACGTCGCCGAGGTGCGGGCCCGGGGCGCCGACGTGATCGCGATCGCGACCGAGGGCAACGAGAGGGTCGCCGAGGTGACGGACCAGGTGGTGTACGTGCCGGTCACCGACTGGGTGCTGCAGCCGATCCTGGCGATCCTCCCGCTCCAGCTCCTCGCCTACCACGTCGCCCGCCTGCGCGGGCTCAACGTCGACCAGCCGCGGAACCTCGCGAAGACGGTTACCGTCGAGTGAGCCGGAGGGGGGCGCTCGCGATCGCCGCCTGCGCGGCGCTGCTCGCCGCCGGTTGCGGCGGGGGCGGAGGGACGACGACCTCGTTCACGGGGCCCGATCCGGCAACCCTGACCCCGCCCGACGCGCCCCTGTTCGGGGAGGCTGTGGTGCGGCCCGAGGGCGACCAGAAGGAGGCGGTCGACGCCGCGCTCTCCAAGCTGCTCGCGACCGACGATCCGGGCGGGTTCATCGTCGAGCGGCTCGACAGCGCGCTGGCCGGCGAGGTCAAGGGGTTCACCTACGAGGAGGACGTCGCCCCGTGGCTGGGATCCCGAGCGGGGATCTTCTTCGAGACCTTCGCCAACGACGCGGACGGTGCCGCGGTGCTCGCGGTCACCAACCCCGATGCGGCACGGCAGGCGATCGAGGAGTCCTCCGCCGCCGGCGGGAAGCCCGCACACAGCGCCTCCTACGGCGGTGTCGACTACACGCTCTCCGGCGACGGGACGGCGGCCGGGCTGGTGGGCGACTTCCTGGTCACCGGGTCCGAGTCGGGGTTCAAGGATGCGGTGGACGCGTCGCACGGCTCCTCCCTGGCCGATTCGAGCGACTTCGATGCGCAGCTCGACTCGCAGCCGGATGATCAGCTTGCGTTCCTTTACGCGGACCCGCGGGGAATCGTCGACGCGCTGGAGAAGTCGGGCCAGCTGACGGCCGGCGAGGTGCGGGCGGCGGCCCCGCAGGTGCAGAGCCTGCTCTCACAACCCGCGACGGCGTCGGTGTCGGCGGCGGCCGACGATCTCGCGCTCGAGGTGTCGGCGGCGGGGAGCGCGACCACGCCGTCGCCACGGGAGTCGCCGCTCCTGAGCGATTTTCCGAGCGACTCGTGGCTCGCGTTCGCGAGCGGCGACGCCGGTGCGGCGTTCGGCCAGGGGATCGGCGCGGCGGAGCAGGCGCTCCGCTTCGATCTCGGCTCGCAGCTCAGCCACTGGGCCGGCGACGTCGGGGGGTTCGCTCGTGGAACCTCCCTGTTCGGGCTCGGTGGCGCGCTGGTGCTCGAGACCCACGACGAGCAGGCGTCGGCGAAGACCCTCGACGAGCTGCAGCGGGCGCTGTCCGCCGATCGCTCCGTTCGCGTCTCGCCGCTGTCGACGGGCGGTGAGCAGGGCTTCTCGCTCTCCCCGGCGGGCGCTCCGATCCAGTTCCAGTTCGTCCAGCGGGACGGCAAGGTGGTGGTCGGCCTCGGCTCCGGCTCGGTCGATCAGGTGTTCTCGCCGAGCTCGACGCTGGGTGACTCGGACGCCTTCAAGGCTGCGACGGGCTCGCTAGGCGATGACTTCCCTCCCGTGGCGTTCGTCGACTTCGTGCCGCTCATGCAGCTGTTCGAGAGCTTCCCAGAGGTGACCCAGGACCCGGACTACCAGCGGGCGAAGCCCTATCTCGACCACCTCGATTCGCTGGCCGTGGGTGGCCGCGTGGAAGGGGACAGGGCATCGGCTCGAATCGTCCTCGGCCTGCGCGACGCCCCCTCCGCCGCCGGGGCTGAGGCCGCGAACGCGCCGGCCGCCCTCGTCCCGTGACCGGGGTGGGGATCGATTTGATCGAGATCGAGCGCCTCGAGAAGGCGCTCGAGCGACGCCCCCGGCTGGCCGAGCGACTGTTCACCGACGCCGAGCTAGCGCAGGCCCGCAGGCGGCTTCGCCCAGGACGTCATCTCGCGGCCCGCTTCGCCGCCAAGGAGGCGGCGATCAAGGCGCTCGGGGTCTCGGTTTCAGCCCGCGAGATCGAGGTCGAGGGAGGGGCTCGCGAAGCGCCGTCGCTTCGCCTGCACGGCCGCGCGGCGGCGCTGGTCGCCGAGCGCGGGCTCGAGCTCGGGGTGTCGCTCACCCACGCGCAGGAGATGGCCGCTGCGGTGGTCGTCGCCGAGCCCGCGCCACGCACGTAGCCGGGAGCGCGCAGCAGGTTTCTGACACCCTGCTCCCCGTGGAGCCCTGGCTGATCCCCGTCTACGACGCCGCCGGGATGCGGGCGGCGGACTCGTGGGCGATCGAGGATCAGGGGATCCCCTCGCTCGAGCTGATGGAGACGGCCGGGGCGGCCGTCGCCGAGGCGGCGCTCCAGATCGCGGGCCCCGGGCCGGCGCGGGTGGTCTGCGGCAAGGGAAACAACGGGGGCGACGGCCTCGTCGCCGCCCGGCACCTCGCGGACACCGGCCACGAGGTCGAGGCGGTGCTGCTCTGGCCGCGCGGCGAGCTCTCGCCCGACGCGAGCGCCAACCTGGCGCGATTCGAGGGCCGAGTGCTCGAGGTCGGCCCCGGCGACCTCGCCGGCGTGCTGGCGGGCTCCGGGGTGATCGTCGACGCGATCTTCGGGACCGGCTTCTCGGGTGCGCCGCGGGCCCCGGCCGACGGCGCGATCGAGGCGATCAACCGCTGTGAAGTCGGCGTCGTCGCGGCCGACATCCCCTCCGGGGTGGACGCCTCGAGCGGCGAGGTGGCCGGGGCGGCCGTTCAGGCCGAGATCACGGTCAGCTTCCACGCCGCCAAGCTGGGTCACTGGATTGCCCCCGGCAGGGCATACACCGGCGATCTGCGCGTCGCCGAGATCGGCATCCCGGCCGGCGCGCCCGGCGAGCCGGCCGCCGGCGTGATCGGAGACGAGGTCCTCGGCCTGGCGCCGCGCCGCCGGCCGAACTCCACCAAGTTCGACTCCGGCGAGGTGGTGGTGGTGGGAGGGTCCCGAGGCCTGACCGGGGCCGTCTGCATGGCCGCCGAGGCCGCGATCCGCGCCGGAGCCGGCTACGCGACGGTCGCCGTCCCCGCGGATCTGGAGCCGATCTTCGAGTCGAAGCTGACGGAGGTGATGTCGCGGGGGTTCCCGGGAGCCGAGGGACGGCTGGCGAGCGCCTCCGCCGACGCGATCCTCGAAGCGGCAGGGCGAGCGGCCGCCGCCGTCCTCGGCCCGGGGCTCGGTCGCGATGATGACTCGCTCGAGCTGGCCCGGGCGGTGGCGCGCGGCGTCGCGGCCCCTCTGCTGATCGACGCGGACGGGCTCAACGCCCACGCCGAGCGGCTCGAGCTGATCGCCGGGCGGGACGCCCCGACGGTGCTGACCCCGCACGGCGGCGAGCTTGGCCGCCTGCTCGGGCGCGACTCCGGTCAGGTGGCGGAGCATCGGCTCGCCTCGGCGCGCGAGGCGGCCGAGCGGAGCGGGGCGATCGTCGTCCTGAAGGGAGACGACACGCTGATCGCCGCCGGCAAGCGACTCGCGATCAGCGCCGGCGGCAGCCCCGGCCTGGCGACGGCCGGCACGGGCGACGTGCTCTCGGGCACGATCGGGGCGCTGCTCGCCCGGGGCATGGAGCCGTTCGCGGCCGCCTGCGCGGGCGTCCACGCCCACCAGCGGGCCGGGCGGATCTCCGCCGAGCGGCTGGGCTCGGTCGAGTCCGTGGTCGCGACCGACGTGATCGCGGCCCTCCCGGCGGCGCTCCAGGCATGACCGACATTCCCGTCCAGCGCGCCGTCGCCCTGGTCGACGACGCGGCGGTCGAGCGCAATTGCAGGCGGCTGGTCGGCGAGCTGGCGGAGGGCGGCAGTCTGTGCGCCGTGGTGAAGGCGAACGGCTACGGGCACGGGGCGGCGGAGTGCGCCCGGGCGGCCCTGGCGGGGGGCGCCGAGCGGCTCGCGGTCGCCGCCGCGGCCGAGGCGGCGGAGCTCCGCCGGCACCTCCCGGACGCCCGGATCCTGACCATGGGGGCGCTGACCGAGCCCGAGCTCGACGCCGCCCTCGCCGCCGCCTCCGACGTCGCCGTGTGGCATCCGCGGTTCGCGGAGCTGATCGCCGAGCGGGGGGCCGAGCTCGGGGTCAGGCCGCGGCTCCACGTCAAGTACGACACGGGCATGGGCCGCCTCGGCGAGCGCGATCCGGACGCGGTGCTGTCGCTGCTGGATCGGGTGGGCGCGGACGATCGGGTCGAGCTCGCAGGGGTGTGGACCCACTTCGCGACCGCCGACGAGCTGGATTCGCGGTTCTTCGGCGAGCAACTCGACCGCTTCGCCGCCGTCGCCGAGCGGGTTCGCGCCGATCACCCGGGCGTTCTCGTGCACGCCGCCAACAGCGCCGCGACCCTGCGGGATCCGGATTCCCACTTCGACCTGGTCCGGTGCGGGATCGCGATCTACGGGCTCGATCCCTTCCACGCGGATCCCTTCGAGCGGCGGCTCGAGCCGGCGCTGGAGCTGCGCTCATACGTGGCGGACGTGAAGCGCTTTCCGGCCGGGACCAGCGCGGGCTACGGCCGGCGATGGCGGGCGCCCGCGGACACCTGGGTGGGCGTGCTGCCGATCGGCTACGGGGACGGCGTCCGGCGGGCGCTGACCAACAACGCCGAGACGCTGGTGGCGGGTGCCCGATACCCGCTGGTCGGGACCGTGTCGATGGACAACCTGACGATCGACCTGGGTGCCGGGACCCGCGTCGAGTCCGGGTCGCCCGCGGTGCTGATCGGCGCCCAGGGCGACGAGCGGATCCTCTGCGAGGAGGTGGCGCGAAGGCTCGAGACGATCACCTACGAGGTGACCTGCGGGATCTCGGCCCGGGTGCCCCGGGTCCACGTTCGCTCCGAGGGCCCGTGAGCGCGACGATCGCCGATCCCCTCTCGGGATCTCCGGCGGTGCGCGCCTGTCGCGAGGCGCTCGCCGACGCCACCGCGGTGTGGATCGTCGGCGGCGCGATCCGCGACGCGGCCCTCGGGCGCGACGTCACCGACGTCGACATCGCGGTCGCCGGTGAGGAGCGGGAGGCGGCTCGGGCGATCGCCCAGGTCGCTCAGGGCGCGATGTTCCAGCTCTCCGAGGAGTTCGCCACCTGGCGGGCGCTGGCGCCCGACGGCGCCTGGCACGTCGACGTCGTGAGGCTGCGCGGCGACGACATCGAGGCCGACCTCGCGCTTCGCGACTTCACCGTCGACGCGATCGCCACCCCGCTCGCGCAGCCCGGGGCGACCCTGGTCGACCCCCATGCGGGGCTCGCCGACCTCGACTCTCGGACTCTGCGGGCGGTGTCGGAGCGAAGCTTCGCCGACGATCCGCTGCGGGTCCTGCGGGCGGCGCGGATCGCCGCCGGCCTCGGGCTCGCGATCGACCCGCGAACCCTGGAGCTCGGCCGAGCCCAGGCGGCGAGCGCCGGCCAGCAGGCGGGCGAGCGACAGTTCGCCGAGTTGCGCCTGCTGCTCACCGGCGACGACCCTGTGGAAGGCCTCGGCCTCCTGGACGCGCTGGGGGCCACGGCGGCCGTCCTGCCGGAGGTCGAGGCGCTTCGCGGCGTCGAGCAGAACCCCTACCACCACCTGGACGTCCGCGACCACACGATCGAGGTCCTCACCAGGCTGATCGAGCTGGAGGGCGATCTCGAGGGCCTCGTGGGCGAGGCCGCGGACGACCTTCGCGCGCTGTTCGCTGAGCCGCTCGCCGACCAGCTCACCCGGGGCGGCGCGCTCCGCTTCGCCGCCCTGCTCCACGACCTGGGCAAGCCGGAGACCCGGACCGAGGGGGAGGGCGGCCGGGTGCTGTTCATGGGCCACGATCGCGCCGGGGCCCGGATCGTCCGCGAGCTCTGTCGGCGCCTGCGGGCGAGCCGTCGTCTCGGCGACTTCCTCGCCAACCTCACCCTCAACCATCTGCGGCTCGGCTTCCTCGTCCACGAGCGGCCGCTCTCGCGGCGCCAGGTCTACGAGTACCTTCGCGCCACCGAGCCCGATTCAGCGGACGTGACCCTGCTCACGGTCGCCGATCGGCTGGCGACTCAGGGCGAGCGCACCAAGCAGGCGGCGATCGACGCTCATCTCGAGCTCGCCCGGGAGATAATCGGCGAGGTGCTCGCCTGGCGCCGGGACGGGCCGCCACGCTCGCCGATCCGGGGGGACCGGCTCGCCTCCGAGCTGGGCATCGACCCGGGCCCCGAGCTCGGTCGCCTGCTGGCCGAGATCCAGGCGGCCGTGTTCGCGGGCGAGGTCTCGAGCTCCGACGACGCGATCGCGCTCGCCCGCCGGTTGATCTAGCTAGGCTGCCGCTCCGATGGCCAGTGACTGCCTGTTCTGCGGGATCGTCGCCGGCGATGTGCCGGCGCAGATCGTCGATTCCGACGAGCATACGGTCGCGTTCATGGACATCAATCCGGCGACGCCCGGGCATGCCTTGGTGGTGCCGCGCGCCCACAGCGCCGACCTGGTGGAGGTCTCCGACGAGGACCTCGAGCGGACCACGGTCGCGGCGCGCCGGCTTGCCAACCGGATCCGCGAGGCGCTGGCGCCGGACGGCTTCAACATCCTCAACTCCTGTGGATCGGTCGCCTGGCAGACGATCTTCCACTTCCACCTGCACGTGATCCCGCGATACGAGGATGACCCGCTGAAGCTGCCCTGGGTCCCCGGGCCCGGCGAGGCGGGGGAGATCGCCGCGACCGCCGATCGGATCAGGGAGGCGCGCCCATGAGCGACAAACCGGTGCGCCTGGAGCGCGACGGCGCCCTGGCGTCGATGATCCTGCACGACCCGCCGCTGAACCTGTTCGGCGATCGGACCACAGAGGCGCTCGGTGTCTGTCTCGACGAGGTCGAGGGCAGCGATGCCCGGGCGCTCGTCTGGCGCGCCGAGGGCGAGGTCTTCACCGGTGGCGCCGACGTCAACGGCTTCCAGGCGGCCGTCGACGCGGGCGGCGAGCGCTCGGGCGCGTTTCGCCCCCTGCTCGACGTCGTGCGTCGTCTCGAGTCCCTGCCGATCCCGACTTTGGCGCTGGTCCACGGCCTGTGCCTGACCGCGGGGCTCGAGGTCTCGCTGGGCTGCGACATGATCTGGGCCTCCGAGTCGGCCCGCTTCGGCCTCGTCGAGGCGGTGGTGGGGTTGAGCCCGGGAGCGGGCGGCACCCAGCGGATGGCCGAGCGGGCGGGCCCGGCGCGGGCGCGCGAGTTCGTCATGTCACAGGGCATCTACGACGCGGCGACCATGGAGCGCTGGAACGTCGTCAACCGGGTCCTGCCGGACGACGAGCTGATCGAGAAGGGGATGCGCTTCGCGCACCGGCTCGCAAGCGGCCCGACGAAGGCGCACGCGGTGACCAAGAAGGTGGTCAGGGCCTATCTCGAGGGCGGGGTGGATCGTGCCGACGCCGAGGTGCCCGGGCTGGTCGGCTCCCTGTTCGAGACCGACGACCTGCAGCGAGCGGTGAAGTCGTTTCTAAGCGAGGGCCCGGGCAAGGCGACGTTCGAGGGGCGCTAGCGGCGTTCGCCGGGACCCGTCGGTCACGACGGCCAGGCAACGCCGCGTGCGTGAACCGGCAGCGGCGTTCGCTACGCTCAACCGCGAATGGGCAAGGAAGAGAAGATCGAGATGGAGGGCGAGGTCACCGAGGCCCTGCCCAACACGATGTTCAAGGTCAAGCTCGACAACGACCACGAGGTGCTCGGCCACATCTCGGGCAAGATGCGGCGCCACTACATCCGCATCCTCCCCGGCGACCGGGTGAAGATCGAGCTCTCGCCCTACGACCTCGACCGCGGCCGGATCACCTACCGCTACAAGTAGCGCTCGCTTTCAGCCCACGTCGCGCGCTACCCGACGCGCCTGATGCACCATCGTTTCGCGCATGCCCGCCGAGAGCCGAGTTGCGCTGCATAGTGGAGCCCAACTCGGCTCTCGAGGCGATTGGGGCGAGCGGGAGGCGCGGCTTCTCGAGCTGACCGGGCGCCAGCACGGGGTCGTTGCCAGCCGGCAGCTTTGCGCCCTCGGGTTCAGTGGCGGCGGCATCCGGTCGCGTATCGCGGCAGGCAGGCTTCATGCCGTCCATCGAGGCGTGTACGCGCTCGGTCGTCCCGAGCTCCCGGTTGAGGGCAAGTGGATGGCGGCCGTTCTGGCATGCGGGCAGGGGGCTGTCCTGTCGCACATGTCGTGAGCGGCCCTGCACGGTGTGTTCTGGAGTGCTCGCCCAGTGATCGACGTCACCATCCCGCGCCAGGTCACGCTCTCGAGGCCAGGCATCCGAGTTCATTGCTCTACGTGCCTCTCACGCACCGACCGGGTTGTCGTGCGCGGCATTCCCTGCACTTCGGTTGCTCGTACCCTGCTCGACTTAGCGGTAGTGGTGGACCGCCGAGCTCTCGAGCGGGCATGCGACCAGGCTGAGATTCAGCGGCTGCTCGACTGGTCCACGATGGATGAACTCCTCGCCCGCGCTCGGGGGCGCCGCGGCGTCCGCAATCTGCGAGCGGTGCTCGGATCCGAAGTGGGGGAAGGGACCCCGCGCAGCGAGCTGGAGCGGCGGTTCCTGGCCCTCTGTCGCCGGGCGCGTCTGCCCAGGCCGGCAGTGAACCAGTGGCTTGCGATCGCTGGCGAGGAGATGCAGGTGGATTTCGTCTGGCATGCGGCCCGCGCGGTCGTGGAGACCGATGGATTCCGCACCCATGGCACGCGCCAGGCGTTTCGGCGCGACCGCCGACGCGACCGGTTGCTCAATCTCGCCGGGTGGCGGGTCGTGCGGTTCACCTGGGACGAGGTGACCGCAGAGCCCACGCACGTGACGGAAGCCGTGCGAAACCTGCTTGCTGGGTCGTCGAAAGCCGCTCGCTCGGCGCAGTAGCGCATCGAGGCCCGAGTTGCGCTGCACCATCCAGCGCAAGTCGGTTTTCGGCGAGGAGGGCGTGGGCGGGGCGTTAGAGGTAGCTCCGGGCCGCGCTGGGGTCCGGGTCGGCCATCTCGATCGCCAGGGTGGTCCAGGCGAAGTCGGTGGCGCCGAGCCCGGCGCCGGTGACGGGGTGGTAGTACTCGCGCAGGCCTTCCCGCCCCGCCGCCTGGGCGAGCGCCATCGCCACCCGGCCCGCCTGCTCCAGATAGCCGAGCCGCCGCATCCCCATCCAGAGCAGCCACGCCGCGTTGATCCAGGTGGGCCCGCGCCAATACCGTCGCGCCCAGCCGCGCGCCCGGCCGGGCTCGAAGCTCGGCTCGGCCGCCGAAACCGAGGGGGGAGCGAGCGGCAGCCAGAAGCGCTTCGGATCGAGCAGGTGCTCCTCCACCAGGCGGCGCCCGAGCGGCTCGGGAAGGTCCGGTAGGGCGAGGGGAGCGAGCGCCGCCCAGGTCTCCACCGCCGGTCGCAGACCGCCCGGCTGCGCCTCGTCGAGGAACAGCCCGAGCCGCTCGTCCCAGAGGCGGTCGACCAGCGCCGGCGTGATCGAGGGCTCCCCGATCGCCAGCCGGGCCAGCCCCCAGAGCACGTTGGTGACCACCTCGCAGAGAACCGGCCCGCCGGCTTCGCGCACCCGGCGGGCATCCCATCCAAGCCGCCGGTTGCGGGCGACAAGGAACGGGAAGCCCGCTCGGGCATGGGCCCGGCGGCTCCACACCGGGTCGTACTTCGGCGAGGAGTCGAGTCCGGACTCGTCAGGCTGCACCAGCCAGAGCAGGCCATCGCCCTCCAGGTCCCGGTTGCCCCGCAGCCACTCGTGATGCCGGACGATTCGCGGCTCCGCCGCCGGATCGCCGACCGCGATTCGCCAAGACCAGGCCAGAAGCGGCGGCTGGATCGTCGCCGTCATCGTCGCCGAGCGCGAGGCGACGTTGTAGAACAGCCTGCGGGCGAGCGAAACCGGACGCTCCCAGAAGACGGTGTGGCCGACGAATCCGTCGGGGCGAGAGGCGCTCAGCAGCGTCTCGAGCTCGGCGCGCGAGCGGGCGGGGTCGAAGCGGCGCCAGACGACCGCCGCAAAGCACGAGTCCCAGTACCACTGCCACGGGTAGCGGGAAGGGCTGGGGCGGGTGTACGCAAAGGGAACGCCCCGGCGCTCTTCCTCCACCCAGTTCCCCGCCAGAACCCGATGGGCAAGGGAAGCAAGCTCGTCCGGGCTAGCGACAAAGTCGCGGGTCAATACGCGGTCCGGCGCATGCCCCGCAGCGCGAAGGCCGCCAGCACGGCCATCAGGGCCGCCAGCGCCAGGAGTCCCGGCCACGTGTCGCCCCAGCTCACCCCACCGACGAAGCCCTGGCGGGCGGACTCGACGATCTGGGTCGCCGGGTTGTACTTGGCGACCGTGTGAAGCCAGCCGGTCAGCAGGGCGAGCGGCGCGTACGCCGTGGTGGTGAGGATGAGGACGAACATCCCGGCCTGCATCAGCGGAGCCGCCGACTGCGACCTGAACTTGAGCGCTAGCGCGCATCCCCAGAGCGCCGCGAGGGTGCCCATCCCCATGACGATCACCACCGCCATCACCAGCCCCCCGACCCCCGGCCAGCTCACCCCGAGCGCGAACCCGACCACCAGCAGCACCGCCGCCGGGATCAGCGATCGCAGGCTGGCCGAGATGACCAGGCCCGCGAGCAGGACCGAGCGGGGAGCGGGGGAGACCAGCAGCCGGTCGAACCAGCCCTGCTCGATGTCGCGGGCCAGGTTGACCCCGGTGGCGGCGCCCGTGAACCCGGCGCCCTGCATCAGGCTGATCGGGATCAGGAAGCTCTGGTAGCTGCTCGAGTCGAAGCCGGGGAGCAGCGTCAGGTGCCCGAACACCGAGGTCAGCCCGAGGAAGAAGATGGTCGGCGCCAGGACCCCGGGGATCGCCGCCCCCGGCACCCGCAGCAGCTCGTTGGCGGCCCGGCGCACCAGCGCCGCGATCATCTCGATGTCGGCGCGCCAGCCCACGCTCACCCCCCCATCCGCAGCCGCTGCCGCAGCGCGAAGGCGCTCAGGCCGACGCTGATCGCGCCGACCAGGGCGATCGACCCGATCGCCTTGGCGAACGCGTTGAGCGACAGCGAGGAGATCACCGGGTCCCGGACGCCCTCGACGATGAAGCTGATCGGGTTGTACTGGGCGACCGTCGCCGCCGGCTCCAGCATCAGGTTGGCCGGAAAGAAGGCCGAGGAGAGGAAGAGGATCACGAACACGAGCGGGAACAGGCCCTGGACGACCGAGGCCTTCCCGGTCCGCAGCGCCACCGCGGCGCCGATCCCGCCGAAGGCGACGGCCGACAGGGTCACGAAGATGATCATCACCATCGCCCCCGGGACCCCCTCGTCGATCTGCGCGCCGAAGATCAGTCCGATGACGATGAACCAGATCGCCGAGAAGGCCCCCAGCACCGCCGTCCCTGCGAGTCGGCCGAGCACCATCGCGTAGCGGGAGATCGGCGCCGCCAACAGGCGATCGGTGAACCCCATCTCGATGTCGACCGCGAGCGCGATCCCGCCGCTGTTGGCGGCCAGCAAGGTGGACTGAATCATCGCCCCGGCGAGGATGAAGTCGAGGAAGCCATTGACCTGGGGAAAGCCGGGCAGGTCAACGCCGCGCCCGGCGCCGCCGGTCTGGATCGCCAGCAAGAGGGTCGGGAAGACGATGATCGGGGCGAACAGCTGGGGCCGGCGCATGGTCTGCTTCACCGCCCGCCCGCCGAGCGCCCAGATCACCCGGAGATCGGCGGCCAGGCTCATTCGGACTCGGAGTCGTCGACTGATTTGGCTTCTTGTTGCTCCTCCGGCTCCAGGTGGTGGCCGGTCTTGGCGACGAAGACGTCGTCGAGGCTCGGCTCGACGAGGTCGAGCGCCTCGACGCCGAGTCCGGCCTCATCGAGCGCGCGAACGACCGGCGCGACCGCGCCGGCGCCTCGCTCGAGCTCGACCAGCACCGCGCCATCCCTCATCGGAAGCGGCTTTCCGAACCGGGCGACGACCTCCTCGGCGCGCTCAGCGCCCCCGTCCGTCAGCCTGATCTCGAGGTGGGGATGGCCGATCTGAGCCTTCAGCGCCCGGGGCGTGTCCTCGGAGACCAGCTTGCCGAAGTCGATGATCCCGACCCGATCGGCGAGCTGGTCGGCCTCCTCCAGATACTGGGTGGTGAGGAAGACCGTGGTGCCGTCCGCATTCAGCTGCTCGACCTCCGCCCAGATCGTCTTGCGGCTCACCGGGTCGAGGCCCGTGGTCGGCTCGTCGAGGAACAGCACGGGAGGCTCATGGACGAGCGCCGAGGCGAGGTCCAGGCGCCGCCGCATGCCCCCCGAGTAGGTCCCCACCTGACGGTCCGCCGCCTCGACCAGGTCGACGCGCTCCAGCAGTGCCGCGGATCTGCGGCGCCCCTCGTCGCGCGGCAGCCCGTGGAGCGTGGCCTGGAGTCGGATCAGCTCGCGCCCGGTCATCAGCGGATCGAGCGCCGCCTCTTGAAGCGCGACCCCGATCGTCTGTCGCACCTTGCCGGCCTCGGCGACGACGTCGAACCCCGCCACCCGGGCGCTCCCACCCGTCGGCCGCAGCAGCGTGGTGAGGATGCGGACCGTGGTCGTCTTTCCGGCGCCATTTGGTCCCAGGAAGGCGTAGATCTCGCCCTCGGCGACCTCCAGATCGACGCCCGCGACCGCGCGCACGTCACCCGAGAACGTTCGCTCCAACCCTCTGGCCTCGATCGCAGGCACCTGGCGGAGGATAGAACGGCGAGTCAGTCTGCTAGCCCGAGGGGCGGCGCCGCCTCGACCCAGGCGCGGTCGGTCGCGTCCTCGAGCGCCTCGGCGGCATCGAGCAGCCGCTCGTCTCGGCCCCAGGGGGCGATCAGCTGGAGTGCGATCGGCAGCCCGTCGGAGGAGCGCCCAACCGGAACGCTGATCCCCGGCACGCCGGCGAGGTTGGCGAGCCCGCCCTGGCGGGGGTTGACGTAGTCGGCCGGGTAGGCGCCCGACGGGATCTCGACGGTCGGGTTGTCGAGCGGCGGCGCCACCGCCGCCACCGTGGGCCAGGCGAGCACGTCGACCGCCTCGAACACCTGGGCGAGCGAGTGCCGCACCAGGGTCCGCACCCTCCGCGCCTTGGACATCGCCACGGCCGGGATCAGGAGGCGGTAGCGAAGCAGCGCCCGCGCGATCAGGCTCACCGCCTCCGGCAGCGCGGCGATCCGCTCGGGGGTCGCGTCGGCGAGCTCCTCGGTCTGCCCGACCAGGATCGAGGCGATCAGCACGTGCTCGCGCCCCTCGAAGTCGACCTCGGAGAGAGTTCCGTCGGTCGCGGCGCGAAGCGCCTCGACCGCCTCGCGGCAGGCCTGGGTGATCTCCGGGTCGCAGTCGTCCCAGAGCTCGCCCGGCACGATCCCGATCCGCAGCCCGGTCGGCTCGTCTCTCGTCAGCACCTCGCCGAACAGGACCCCGCCGAGAAGGCGGCAGTCGGCCGCGTCGCGGCACAGTGGGCCGGAGACGATCGTGGTCGTCTGGGGGACGTGGTGGCCGAGCATCGTCGAGCGCCCGAAGGTCGGCTTCAGCCCGGTGAGCCCGCAATAGGCCGCCGGGTAGCGGATCGAGCCGACGCCGTCCGCCCCCACCGCCCCGCCGACCAGCCGGGCGGCGACCGCGGCGCCGGGGCCGCTCGATGAGCCGCCCGGGCAGCGCTCGGTGTCCCACGGGTTCCGCGCCGGGCCGTACGCGGAGATGTGGCCGGTGCTGCCGGCGCCGTACTCGTGCATGTTGGCCACGCCAACGATCACGGCCCCGGCGTCGCGAAGGGCGCGAAAGGGGCCCGACTCACCGGCCGCCGCCGCCGGTCCAACATGCTCCGCGGCCGCCAGCTGTTCGGCCCGCCACGGCAGCGGCCACTCGTCCTTGATCACGACGGGCACCCCGAACAGGGGGCCGCGCGGCGCCTCGGCGAGCATCCGTCGCGACTCTTCCGGGAAGGTGGCGACGATCGCGTTCACCGCCGGATTGCGCTCCTCGATTCGAGCCAGCGTGGCGTCCAGCAGCTCGCCGGGGTCGGCGTCGCCGCCGGCCAGCGCGGCCGCCTGCTCGCGCAGCGGGCTGTCGAGCAGGGTCATCTGCGTTCCAGCGCCCGCGGGGGATGGGAGAGGTCGATCCCCGCCTCGGGCTCGATCCCATCGAGCTCGGCCTCGACCAGCGCCTGGAGCGGCGGCCCGTAGAGGGCGTCCACCGCCTCGATCACCGCCAGCTCCGGCTCCCCGGTCTCCAGGTCGAGCATCTCCAGGCCGGCGGTCACGAACCGGTGCGCGGTGCTCGCTCGGCCCTCCTCAGCCACCCGCCCGGCCCATTCGCTCCGCGGTCATCGCCGAGGACCCTACATGCGACCGTCGGCGCGAGGCCGCCGGGCGGGCGCCGTCCGGCGGCGCCGCTCCCTAACCTATGCGTTCGCATCGCGGGCGCCACGCCGGAGAACGGCGGCTAGGAACGCAACCGGGGCAGGCGCGCGGTGTCAGACACCCGATGACCGGAACGAGCCAATCGACAACCGGCCGGCGCCGCCGCGCCCGCCCCCTCGTCGCGTTCGCGATCCTGTGCGCGGCCCTGATCGCCACGGCCGCGGTCTCGTCGGCGGGCGCCCAGAACGCGAAGGTGGTGGCCAAGAACGCGAAGGTGTTGGGGAAGACCAAACGCACGCCGCCCCCGTCTTGTCCGAATCGCAAGCATCCGAATCGGTGCCAAGGGGTCGGCCGAGTCACCGGATTCCCCTTGCTTGCCGACGGGGTGAAGCGCCCCTTCCGGGTTCAGCGCAACGGCAAGCTCGTGGCCTGGTCGATCGACCTCTCGAGGCCCACCAAGAACCAGCGCAACTTCTTCGGCTCGATCTTCAAGGGCAAGAAGTTCGGCAAGGCGCCCTCGGCTCGGATGGCCGTGCTCGAGCAGGACAAGCGTCACCGTCGCAAGTACAAGCTGCTTCGCCAGGGCCCCACGGTGAACCTGGCGGGTGCCCTTGGCCACAAGGAGATCTTCACGCTCGACAAGCCGCTGCGGATCAGGAAGGGACAGACGGTCGCGCTCTCCTATCCGAGCTGGGCCTCGAACTTCGCCCATAACCACCTCAGCGCGCACGACAACCAGTGGCGGGCAAGCCGATCGAAGCAAAAGTGCGCGCCGCCCAACAGCAACCCCGACGTGGTGAAGCGGTGGGCTCGCAACAGCAAGTCCCAGCAGAAGGTCGGCTCGACTCGCACCTACGGCTGCGACTACGCGGGCGGCCGGCTCCTCTACTGGGCCTACTACGTTCCCGGCTAGGCGCCGCTAGGGCTTTTGCCCCGCCACCAGGCGTCGGCCGGGCCTAGTCGCAGGAGTTGCCCGGGCAGAGCTGCTGTCCCGGACCCGGATGGCCGGTCCCGGACCCGCCGTTGCCGCCGCTCTGGTGGCCCCCGCCTTGATCGCCGCCGCCCTGCCCGCCGACGCCGGTCCCCCCGGTGCCGCTGCCGCCACTCGTCGAGGTGGTCGTGGTGGGGGCGGCGGTCGTGGTGGTCGACGAAGAGCTGGTCGTCGTCGGGGTCGTCGTGCGAGTGGTGCTCTGGGTAGTGGTCGAGCTGGTCGTGGGCGCGGGCGGGAGGGTGACGGTCGTGCTCGAGCCGCCCCCGCACCCCGCCAGCGGAAGGCCGACCGCCAGCGCCAGGGCGGCGAAGGCTGCCGTCGCGCGGCTCATGCGCCGCCGTCGAGGGCGGGCTGGCGCAGCCCGCAGTAGGGGCAGTCGCTGACGTCGAGGCCGATCAGCTGATCGCAGCGCCGGCAGATCCGCAGGTTCTCCGGCATCCGGAGCAGGGCCGAGTCCGACGGGGCGAGCGGGATCGTTCGGGTGACGGGCAGGAGCTCCTCGCCGGTCTCCCGGTCGGTGTAGGCGGTGCCCGGCTCGATCGCCGCAAGCGCCTCGCGACCCGAAGCCGGCGCCCGCAGCCTGTAGACCTGGCGTCGGTTCATGAGCGGCAACACGATAAACGTTGCACGTCCGGGCTAGCGCCGAAGTCGCGGTAGATACGGAGGTGCCTGCCGGGTCAGGCTGGTCCCTGACCTGGTCAGGGAGCCGGACGGCGACCGGTCATCCGGCAGGACGCCGGATGCGGACGCGATAGCGGAGGATGTCGCCAGTGAGAATCCTGATCTTCCACGGCTATCTGCTGCGCGGCACCGGCAGCAACGTCTACAACGCCAGCCTCGCCCAGGCGCTGGCGCGGCTCGGCCACGACGTCCATCTGCTGTGCCAGGACCGCCAGGCGCGCGACCTCGATTGGGTCGATCGGGTCGGGCGCTGGTCGAACGGGCGGCTCGAGGTCGAGCCGCGGGACGGCTCGAGGGCGGGCACGGTGACGGTGTACGTCCCCGAGATCGGCGACCTGCTCCCCGTCTACGTCGACGATCCCTACGACGGGTTCCGGGTGAAGACGTTCGCGGAGCTCACCGAACCGGAGCTGGACGCCTACCTCGAGGCGAACGTCGCCGCCGTGCGCGAAGTCGTCGGAGCGCTCGGCGGCGTCGACGTCGCCCTCGCCAACCACCTCGTCATGGGGCCGGCGATCCTCGCCAGGGCGGGCCTCGCCTTCGCGGCCAAGATTCACGGGTCGGCCCTCGAGTACACGGTGAAGCCCGAGCCGCAGCGCTTCCTGCCCTACGCCCGTGAGGGCGTCGAGGCCGCCTCGGGGGTGCTGGTCGGCTCTCGCCACACGGCCGAGAGCCTCTGGGAGGCGATCGGCGACCCCGATCTCAAGGCCAAGACCCGGCTCGGCCCCCCGGGCGTCGACACGCACCTCTTCTCTCCCGTCCCCCGCTCGAAGGCGGCGGCGAGGCTGCGAGGGCTGGCGAGCTCGATCAGGGACCTGCCCGGCGCCGGCTCCGCCTGGGATCGAGACCCGCAGCGGGCCACCGAGGCGATCGAGCACTTCGCCGCCGCCGAGGGCCCCCGCGTCGTCCTGGTCGGCAAGATGATCGTCTCGAAGGGCGTCGACCTGCTGCTCGCCGCCTGGCCGCTCGTGCACCGCGCCAATCCCGGGGCCCGCCTGCTCGTGGTCGGGTTCGGCGAGTACGAAGCGGCGCTTCGACGCCTGTGGGGCTCCCTCGAGCAGGTTGAGTTGAGCGTGGCGCGCGAGATCGCCTCCCTGGGCCGGGGGCTGGAGGGAGGCGAGGAGAGCCCGCTGCCCATCCTGGGCGCGTTCCTGGCCGCGCCGCCGTCCGGGTACGAGACGGCGGCGGCCGAGGCCGCCGGCAGCGTCGCCTTCGCCGGCCGGCTCGAGCACGGCGAGGTCGGCGGCCTGGTGCCCGCCGCCGATGCGCTGGTCTTCCCGAGCACCTTTCCAGAGGCCTTCGGCATGGTGGCCGCCGAGGCGGCCGCGGCGGGCGTGCCGCCGGTCTCGGCGGGGCACTCGGGCGCGGCCGAGGTGAGCCGGGCGCTGGCGGCGTCGCTGCCGCCCGAGATTGCCGGGCTGGTCTCGTTCCCGGTCGACGAGCGGGCGGTGCTGGGGATCGCCGAGCGTCTCAACGCCTGGCTGGGGATGGACGAGGACGCTCGTCAGCGCGCGCGCTCGATCCTGGCCGAGACCTCGGGGCGGCTCTGGAGCTGGGAGGGGGTGGCGCGGGGCGTCCTCGCCGCCTCCGCCGGCCAGCTCGACGAGCTTCCACGGGTCCCCGAGGATTGAGCGCTAGTACCGCTTGCGACGAGGTTCTTTCGGGGCCGGGCGGGCGCCCGGGCAACGAATAGAATCCCGCGCGTTGACTCGCGCCACGCTTGCCAGGTTGTTCGCGGCGATCGTCGTGTTGACGGTGGTGATCGCCGTGCCGATGACCCAGATCCACTGGGACGGCACCCAGGCCTCCTCCCAGGCGGACCAGATCGACACGCTGCTCAACGTGATGATCGTGCTGTCGTCGTTCGTGTTCGCGGTCGTCCTCGTGATGCTCGGGTACTGCATCTGGAAGTACCGGGCGAAGCCGGGCGACGAGTCCGACGGTGAGCCGATCCACGGCAACACCAAGCTCGAGGTCGCCTGGACGGTGATCCCGACCGTGATCGTCCTGTTCGGCGCGATCTACAGCTGGATCGTGCTCGGCGACATCGAAACCAAGGCCGCCGACGCCCTCCCCGTCAACGTGACCGCCCAGCAGTACAAGTGGACCTTCAACTACCCGCTCCCGAATGGCCAGTCGGTGAGCTCGAACAAGCTCGTGGTCCCGAGTGGGCGCCAGCTCGATCTGCACCTGACCTCGCTCGACGTGATCCACTCGTTCTGGGTGCCCGAGTGGCGGATCAAGCGCGACCTGGTCCCCGCCGGCGAGGGCGGCAACGACATCGACAACACGGTCAGGGTGACGCCCGACCGGCTGGGCACCTACAACGTGGTGTGCACCGAGCTCTGCGGGTTCGGCCACGCGACCATGCGGGCCCTGGTCCAGGTGGTGCCGTCGGATCAGTTCGCGAGCTGGCTCGCCAAGCAGCCGAGGGTGAAGCCCCAGGCGGGGACCGCGACCGGCTCGTCCACGGGGTCGCCGTCCGAGTACAGCAACGGCTCGCCGACCGGGGGGCCGTAGGCATGGATAGCCTTCCGACTCGAGGTAGGACTTGGTAGCGGCTTTGAAGAGACCGGGGCTGGGGCGCGCCGCGCTGGGCGGCTTGCTCGGGTTCGGGTTCGGCTACGGGTTGGTCGTGGTACTGCGGCTGATCTCGGGCCTGCCGGCGACCCAGACCGCGCAGACCGGCTACCCCCAGCTGATCGTCGGCATGATCACCGCGGCGTTCGGCTTCCTGATCGGCCTCGGCGCCTTCGACTACTGGTTCCGGTGGGCCGCCGGCGCCCCCACCTACCCCGCCGAGCTGGAGCACAAGGCCCACGGCGCCCACTCGTGGCGGGACTACTTCAAGTTCAACACCGATCACAAGGTGATCGGGATCCAGTACATCTGCACCACCTTCGTCTTCTTCTTCATCGGCGGGGCGATGGCGATGATCATGCGCACCGAGCTCGCCCAGCCGGGCACGCAGATCGTCGAGCCCGGCACCTTCAACAGCCTGTTCTCGGCCCACGCGGCGATCATGATCTTCGTCTTCGTGATCCCCGTGTTCGCGGGGATCGCGAACTACGTCCTGCCGTTGATGATCGGGGCGCCGGACATGGCCTTCCCGCGGCTCAACGCGCTCAGCTTCTGGATGCTGCCGATCGCCGGCCTCTTGTTCGTCGGCAGCTTCCTCGCCCCCGGTGGCGGCTTCGACGCCGGCTGGACCGGCTACGCGCCGCTGTCCACCGGCGCCCCGCTGGGCCAGTCGTTCTTCAACTTAGGGGTGCAGTTCGCCGGCGCCTCGTCGGTCGCCACGGCGCTCAACTTCCTGGTCACGATCATCACCATGCGGGCGCCGGGGATGAACTTCTGGCGCCTGCCGCTCTTGGTCTGGGCCAATCTGTCGACCTCGCTCCTGGTCGTCGCGGCGACGCCGTTCATCGCCGGGGTCCAGTTCATGGTCCTCTTCGACCGCCTGCTGCACACCAACTTCTTCCAGGAGTTGAACGGCGGCGACGTGCTCAGCTACCAGCACATCTTCTGGTTCTACTCGCACCCGGCCGTCTACATCATGATGCTGCCCGGGTTCGGGATCGTCTCCGAGGTCATCTCGACCCACGCCCGCAAGCCGATCTTCGGCTACCGCCTCATGGCCCTGGCCCTGATCGGGATCATCGTGCTCAGCTACACCGTCTGGGCGCACCACATGTTCGTCTCCGGGATGTTCGCCTGGCTGCGGATCCCGATGATGATCACGACGCTTCTGATCGCCGTCCCGACCGGGATCAAGATCTTCTCCTGGCTGGCCACGCTGTTCGGCTCCAAGCTCCACCTGCGCTCGACCGCGATGCTGTTCGCGCTCGGGTTCATCGTCACCTTCACGATCGGTGGCATCTCGGGCGTGATGCTGGGAATGGTCCCGATCGACATCCACGTCTCCGACACCTACTTCATCGTCGCCCACATCCACTTCGTGCTCTTCGGCGGCTCGGTGTTCACGATCTTCGCCGGCATCTACCACTGGTTCCCGAAGATGACCGGGCGGATGTACGACGAGCGGCTCGGGCGGGTTCACTTCTGGCTCACGCTGGTCGGCATGCTCGGCACCTTCGTTCCCATGCACTGGATCGGGATGGAGGGCATGCCGCGGCGGGTCGCCGACTACTCCGCCCAGTTCGGCGACTGGAACCTGCTGATCTCCTGCTTTTCGTTCCTGCTCGGGGCCGCCCAGCTGATCTTCCTCTACAACATGATCGTCAGCTGGAAGTGGGGGCCGCTCGCCGGCGACAACCCGTGGCGGGCGCGGACGATCGAGTGGCTGGTCTCCTCGCCGCCTCCGATCTTCAACTTCGATCAGATCCCGCGTGTGGTCGGGGGCCCCTACGAATACGGTGTGCCCGGGGCGCGCCACGCGATCCTCGGGCCGGCCGAGGCGGAGGTGGGCGCGGCCGAGCCCGCGGTGGCGGGGAGCGCCGGAACGGGACCGACATGAGCGCCCCCGATGCCACCACCGGTGCATCCCCAGACGGGGCCGGTGGCGGCGTGCTCGCCTTTCTGAACGAGGTCGCCGGGGGCCGCAAGCTGCTCGAGGCGACCCGCGAGCGGGTCGCGGCCGGCGCCGAGGAGGTCGCCGTCGTCGCCCCCCAGAACCAGCCGCTGGCGGGCCAGATCGTCGACCGCGACGAGGTCCGCGACGCGGCGCTCAGCCGGGTCGAGGTCACCCAGGCCGTGCTGCGCGAGTTCGGCACCGAATCGGTGGGGGCGGTGATGGACGCCGACCCGGCGCTCGCCCTCGATGATGCGATTCGCGCCTTCACCCCGCGGGAGGTCCTCTTGTCGTGCCTCTACGACACCCGCTTCGGGCTGACGCGCAAGGACCTGGTCGAGTGGGCCAAGCAGCGCTTCGAGGTGCCGATCACGCACATCCCGGTCAGGATCGAGGACGACGCGATTCGCTGGGACGTCACCCACACGCTGGTCGTCGCCACCCGCACGGTTGCCAGCGGCGACCTGATCGCCCATCTGAAGCGAAAGGTGGCCGAGCGCCCCCACCGGTACACGATCATCAGCCCGCCGTCGGGCCAGATCACCCGCGAGGAGGTCTGCGAGCGCCTCGCGCGCACGCTGGCCGAGCTCTATCGGTCCGACATCGACGCGACCGGTCAGCCGATGAGTCCGGCGCCGCTGGCGGCGGTGCGAAACGCGATCGAGCACTATCGCGTCGACGAGATCCTGATCTCCACCCTGGCGGGCGAGCGGTCGAAGTGGCTCGAGGAGGGGCTGATCGACGACGTTCGCGGGTTGACCGACAAGCCCGTCGAGCACGTGGAGTCCGGCGAGGCGGCCGAGCCGGCGGCGCCGACGCCCGCGGTCGCCACGTCACCCGTCGGGGCCGGCCCGTCCTCGGAAGAGGGGGACTAAAGCATGGAGGCCCACGCCGCGACGGTCGAGCATGCCCACGGCCCGCCCGAGGCCCACCAGAGCTCGCGGATCGACCGCCAGACGCTTGGCATCCTGCTGTTCATCGTCTCCGAGGTGATGCTGTTCGGCGCCTTTTTCGCCTCCTACTTCTTCCTCCGCGTGGTCGCCAACGTCGGCCCGTGGCCGCCCGAGGGCTTCGACCTTCCGACGGCGGTCGCCGGCGTCAACACGGCGATCCTGATCTCCTCCAGCTTCACCGTCCACTATGCACTGGTCTCGATCCAGCGCGGCAATCGGCGCGGGCTGATCGCCGGGCTGGGCGCCACCTGGCTGCTCGGGTTCACGTTCCTGTTCATCCAGTTCAACGAGTACGTCCACATCGGGTTCAGCGCCCGAAACGGCGCCTTCGGCACGATCTTCTACGGTCTCACGGGACTCCACGGCGCCCACGTGACCGTGGGGCTGATCCTCTTGGCGATGGCCAACATCCGCGCCTGGCGAGGCCACTTCACGTCGGAGCCCAAGAAGCACCTCGGGGTCGAGGTGCCGGGGATCTACTGGCACTTCGTCGACGTGATGTGGATCATCGTCTTCACGACGGTCTACATCCTCTAGCTACCGCTCTAGCAA
>JAHEXV010000070.1 GCA_023251935.1 bacterium
AGAAGCCGCCGAGCATCGCCTGGGCGCGGCCCGAGAGGATCGCGGGGAGCAGCCCCTGCTGGACGTCGACCGCGTTCACGTCGCCGGGGCTCAGCCCCGCGCCCTCGAGGATCGTCTTCAGGTACGCGGCCTGGTAGGGGATCCCGGCGGTGGCGATCGTCTTGCCGCGCAGATCCTTGATCCCGTGGATCCCGGAGCCCCGCAACCAGATCATCGAGGTGAGCGGGGTGGGCACCAGCGCGGCGATCGCCTTGACCGGCAGCCCCTGGTCGCGGGCGATCAGCACCTCCGGCTCGTAGGAGATCGCGAGGTCGGCCCGACCCTCCGCGACCTCCTTGATCGGCGCCGACGGGTCCGAGGGAACGTGGGTGCGGACGTCGAGCCCGGCCTGGCGAAAGTAGCCACGGTCCAGAGCGACGAAGATCCCGGAATGGTCGGGGTTGACATAGAAGTCGAGCGCCAGGTCGAGCGCCTGCGTTGATCCCGACGTCGTGCTCTCCGACTTCTCGCCACAGCCGGCGGCGAGCGTCGCCGCGCAGACGACGGCGGCCAGCGCCAAACCTCCGAACACGGTTCCTCGCAGCTTGGTCAACATTCCTCCTGGGTCGTTTGGCTCAGGTGCTCGTCTCCTTCGGGCCCCACCATGCCACCCGCCGCTCGATCGCCGCGAGCAGCGCGAACAGAAGAATGGCGAGCGCCGACAGCACGGCGACGGCCGCGAAGGTCCTGGCGGTCTGCAGCTGGGCCGATGCCTCCTGGATCAAGTGGCCGAGTCCCGAGCTGGAGCCCGCCCACTCGCCGAACACCGCCCCGATCACGGCGACCGCGACCGCGATCTTGGCGCCGCTGAAGAAGAACGGCAGAGCGGTCGGTGCCTCGACGCGCCACAGCGTCTGCCGGCGGCTCGCGTCAAGCGTTCGGATCATCTTCACCAGGTCGGGATCGACCGACCGCAGCCCGTCCAGCGTGTTCACGGTGATCGGAAAGAAGCAGATCAGCGCGATGATCGCCAGTTTCGGGCCGATTCCGAACCCGAGCCAGACGACCAGGATCGGGGCGATGACGACGATCGGGATCGTCTGCGAGGCGATCAGGAGGGGATAGACCGCCCGCCGCAGGGTCGGTGACAGGTGGAGGACGATGGCGAACCCCACCCCGGCGACCACCGACAGCGCGAAGCCCCCGAGCACCTCCTTCAGCGTCACCCAGCCGTTGTCGGCCAGCAGCCCGCGGTCGCTCCACAGCGACGCGGCGATGTCGCTCGGGGCGGGGACCAGGAACGGCTCGATGTGAAGCCCGTGGGCGAGCACGTCGAGTCGCGCGGCGAGCTCCCAGGCGCCGATCAGGGCGAGCACGATCGCCAGAGGCGCCAGGCGGCTCTTCATCGCCTCCCCCTGGCCAGGGCCGCGAGCGCGCGCTCCCGGGTGGCCGTGAAGCCCGCCGATGTGACCGCGTCCAGGCGCGGCAGGGCGCGAGGCGACGGCGCTCGCAGCTCGGCGATCAGGCGCGCCGGGCGCGGCGAGAGCACCGCCACCCGGTCGGATAGGTAGAGCGCCTCTTCGACGTCGTGCGTGACGAGGATCGCGGTGTGCGACTCGGCGGCGAGCGCCTCGGCGAGCCACTCCTGCATCTCGGCGCGGGTGATCGCGTCGAGCGAGGCGAACGGCTCGTCGAGCAGCAGCACGGGCTTGCCGGCGAGCAGCGTGCGCAGGAAGGCGATCCGCTGCCGCATCCCCCCCGAGAGCTCGGACGGCCGCGAGCGCTCGAACCCGGCGAGGCCGAAGCGCTCGAACAGCGGGTGCGCGAGGCGGCGCGCCTCGGCTCGGGTGGCGCCTCGGTTTCGCGGTGCCAGGGCGGCGTTGTCGATCGCCGTCAGCCAGGGAAGGAGGAGGTCGCGCTGGGGCATGTACGAGCATCTGGCGAGCCGCTCATTGGCCGCGCCGGCACCGTCGACCTCGATCGCCCCCCGGACCGGCGCCCGCAGACCGCCGACCAACTCGAGCAGGGTCGACTTGCCGCAACCCGACGGGCCGACCACGCCGAGCACCTCGCCCGCGCTCACGGAGAGCTCGAGCAGCTCGATGACTCCGAGCTCGCCGAAGGAGTGGCCGAGGTCGTGGACCTCCACCGCGCCCGGCGACCCGCCCTCGAGCCGGGCGGTCGGATCGCTCCCGCCCGCCTCCCGATCGGCGAGGCTCAAAACCGGTTGAGGCTCCGTGGCGGGAGCCTCGGAAGTCGATCGCATGCTCCCTCCGCGCGCATTACCGCGACAGGTTCTAAGGGTCGGCGCCGGGCGAAACTGCCGGAGGCGCCATCTCAGCCCGCTGGCCCGCGAGCACCCCTGTTGTTCAGCTCAAGTCTACGAGAAGAGCACCGCCGCCGCGGGTGCCCCGCCAACGGCCAAGGCCCCGCGCGACCGGGCCCTCGGGACACTCGGTGATCGGGACGCTCAGAAGGTGAGCACCTTCTGGACCCTGATTGCGTCGCAGACCTGCTTGTGCTTGGGGGTGTGCTTGATCGTGATCTTGCCGATCAGCACGTCGACCAAGACCTCGCCCTTGCCGCTCAGATCGCCATCGAGCCTCCAGTGGCCCGACCCGTCGGTCTCAACCAGGTACGGCCCGTAACCCGATGTGTGGGTTCTGTAACCGACCCGGATCGTCCGGTTCTTGACGCACTTCGCCTTCGGCGAGCGGAGCGTCCCGGCCACGGTCTTGCCGCTCTTCTTGATCGTGCTGTGGACGGTGAAGTGCTTCGTGTTTGCGGCGGACACCGCGGCGAACATCATCGCCACTGCGCAGACCAGCAGCGCCAACGGGACGAAACGTCTCATTCCCCCTCCTCTTGATTGGGTTGAGATCTCCTCCGTGTGATCCCGGTCGGACCCTACCGAATCATGCCTCGCCTGAAGGGGTGCCGCCGGCGACCACGTTCACGAACTCCTCCAGGTGCCGGGTCGTCCAGCACTCGAAGGCGGCCGTGCAGTGAGGCTCGTAGGCGGCCATCACCGAGTCGCCGTAGTTCCAGTACAGGCGCGGCTCGGGGTTGAGCCAGAAGGTTCGGCCGGCGCGCTCGGCGACCCGCGCGAAGACCTCGGGGTGGGGCTCGCGGCCGTTGGTGCGGGCGTCGCCGAGCACGATCACGGTCGAGCGGGGCCCCAGATCGTCGACGATCTGCTCGAGGAACTCGAGCCAGACGCGCCCGTAATCGGTGTAGCCGGAGACGTCGGCGACGCCGCCCTCGCGGCCGATCCGCTCGGAGATCGCGCGGAAGTCTCGTTCCCGCTCGAAGATGTCGGTGACCTCGGAGATCCGCTCGATGAACACGAAGCTGCGCAGCTTCCGAAACGAGTCGTGGAGGGCGTGGAGCACCGAGAGGAAGAAGACGCTCGCCGAGGTGACCGAGGTCGAAACGTCGCAGAGCACGTAGATCTCCGGGCGACGGGGGTGCTTGGGCCGGTGCTTGAGCCGCAGCGGCACGCCGCCCGTGTCGAGCGACGCGCGCATGGTCCGGCGAACATCGACGATCGCCCCCCGGCGGCGCCCCCGCTGCTCGTGGCCGACCGTCGCGAGGCGTCGCTTCAGCTGCGCGACCGCCCGGTGAACGGCGGCGAGGTCCTGGGCCGGACTCGTCGGGAGGGCGCGATCGAGCTCGGCCAGCGGCCGCGAGGGGGGGAGCTTCTCGGTGCGCTCGATCAACGCCCGCTCGAGCTCACGCCGCAGGTGTCGCTCGAAGCGGTTGATCTGGTCGCGGTCGAGCGCCGGCTCCTCGGGGCTGCCGGCCTGCGACTGGAGACCGAGGGCGCGGCGAATCCGCTGTACGTCCACCCCGATCACCCCGGAGCCCTCGCCGCGGCGGCCGAACGCCGCGATCGCGAGGCGCGCCAGGTCGCGCATCTCGCCGTCGCGGCCGTCCGCGATCGCCTGCCGGACGGACTCGCGCAGCCGGTCGAGGTCGAGGCGGTCTCCGCCCTCGTGGCGCTGGCCCTCGCCGACGCCCCGCTCGAGTGCCTCCGCCTCGCTGGCGCGGAAGAAGAAGCGGTCGAAGAGGAGCTCGAAGACGCGGCGGTCCTCCTGCGACTTGGCGATCGTGGCGGCGAGCGCCTCGCGGAAGTCCTCCTCCTGCTTCCAGGGCACCGCCTCGAGCGCCGCGAAGGCGTCGAGGATCTCAGAGCTGCCGACCGCGACGCCCTCGCCCCTGAGCTCCTCGCAGAACGCCAGCAGCCGCGGCGCGAGCCCCGCGGGCCGCCGGCTCATCCCGCCGCTTCGGCGCCGAGGCTCGGCTCGCCGAGCTTCAAGCCCACTCGCTCCGCCACCACGTCGAGGTCGGAGCGGTGCTTGACGATGATGCTCATCGTCCGCTCGAACACCGACCGGTCGAGGTCGTCGGCGCCGAGCAGGAGCAGGGCGCGCGCCCAGTCGATCGACTCCGCGATCGAGGGCGGCTTCTTGAGGTCGAGCTGGCGAATCATGTGGACGACCTCGACCAGGCGCCGGGCCAGCTGCTCGTCGATCTCGGGCGAGTGGAGTCGCACGATCTCCATCTCGCGCTCGACCTCCGGGTAGTCGAGCCACAGGTATAGGCAGCGCCGCTTCAGGGCCTCGGTGAGCTCGCGCGAGTTGTTCGAGGTCAGAACCACGATCGGATGGGTGCGGGCGGTGATCACCCCCAGCTCCGGGATCGAGATCTGGAACTCGGACAGGACCTCGAGCAGCATCGCCTCGAACTCCTGGTCGGTCTTGTCGATCTCGTCGATCAGCAGCACGGCCGGCTCGGTGGCGGCGATCGCCTGCAGCAGCGGCCTGGTCAGCAGGAACTCCTCGCTGAAGATGTCGGCCCAGGGATCCGGGCTTCGTGGATCGCCGCCGGTCTGCCGATCAGGCCCCGCGGAGCCCCCGGGCGGGGTGGAGGGGTCGGCGCTTTCCGCCTGGATTCGCAGCAGCTGCTTGCGGTAGTTCCACTCGTACAGCGCCTTCGCCTCGTCGAGCCCCTCGTAGCACTGGAGGCGGATCAGCTGGCGCCCGGTGGCGCGGGAGAGCGCCTTCGCGAGCTCGGTCTTGCCGACCCCCGCGGGGCCCTCGACCAGGATCGGCTTGCCGAGTCGCTGGGCCAGGTAGGCGACCAGCGCGGCGGGCTCGTCGGCGAGGTATCCGACTCGGCCGAGCGCCTCCCTGACCTCCGCCACGGATTGCGGGAACCCCGCCGGCTCGGGCGCCGAGGGCGAGGAAGCGACGGGCTGCGCGTCATCGGCCACCCGCCGATGATAATGAGGCCATGGCCGTCGCCGGGATCCTCCCGCAGACCACCGGACCCTATGTGGCGCTGATGATCGTCGGGTTCGCGGTCGGTGCGTTGGGCCACCTGAGCCGCTCCAGGTGGCTGATCACGATCGGGATCGTGATCATCTTCCTCGCCGCGCTGGCCTTTCCGCTGGCGCTCAACCTCCAGAGCGACAAGCCCGAGCCCCCCGGGCCGCTGACGCCGAGCCCATACTGACCGGTCATCTGAGAGGATCGCCGCCGTGGGGCGCCTCGACGACCTCGACCTGTCTGCGTCGCTCAATCGCAAGGAGGAGGCGCGCGATCTGGATCGCGCCTGGGAGCGGCTGACGCAATTGCGCTTGACGCTCGGCGGGCTGATCGGCGCCCGCACGCTGGGGCCGCCGGTGTGCATCGTGTTCGAGGGTTGGGACGCCTCCGGAAAGGGCGGCGCGATCAAGCGGCTCGTCGCCCAGATGGACCCGCGACACGTCCGGGTCGTCCAGTTCTCGGCTCCGAGCTCCAACGAGAGGCGCCACCACTTCCTGTGGCGGTTCTTCCCGCAGCTGCCCGGGTGGGGCGGGATGGCCGTCTTCGACCGCTCCTGGTACGGGCGGGTGCTGGTCGAGCGAGTCGACGACCTCGCCACCCGCGAGCAGTGGCTCCGAGCCTATGACGAGATCAACAGCTTCGAGCGGACCCTCGCCGACGAGGGGATGATCCTGATCAAGTTCTGGCTTCACATCTCCGAGCGGGAGCAGCTGAAGCGCTTCGAGCGGCGAGGGGACGACCCGCTGAAGGTGTGGAAGCTGACCGAGGAGGATTGGCACAACCGCGCCAAGCGCGCCGACTACGCGCAGGCGATCGAGGACATGGTGGCCCGCACCGATCAGCCATACGCGCCCTGGCATCTGATCGCGGGCAACTCCAAGCGCTATGCGAGGGTCAAGGTGATCCAGACGGTGATCGAGCGGATCGAGCGAGGCATGACGCAGTGGGGGATGGAGCTCCCGCCGCCGCTCGAGAGCGGCAAGGTCGCCTGACCGACGAGCCTGGGCGACGCCCGCCGGCGCCAATTCGACGCCGTGTCTAGTTCGGCCCTCGAAGTTGTGGACCCGCGGATAGGGACATCGGCGGTTCCCCGCATCACACTGACACCGCCGTCCAGCGACCAGTTGGAGGACGAGTGCCTGCGAAGCGACAGGTCGTCACCTTCGGCGGTGGGGGATTCTCGATGGAGGCCGGCAATCCGCTGCTCGACGAGTTCGTGCTCCGGCTCACCGGCCAGGCGCACCCCCGGGTCTGCTTCCTTCCCCAGGCGAGCGGCGACGCCGACCACTACATCGTGCGCTTTTACCGCGCCTTCGGCGCGGACCGATGTCTGCCGTCCCACCTGTCGCTGTTTCGGCGCCTGCGGTCGCCTCGCGAGCCACGCCGCCATCTGCTCGCCCAGGACCTGATCTACGTCAGCGGGGGCAGCGTCAGGAGCCTGCTCGGCGTCTGGCGCGCTCACGGCATCGACGAGATCCTGCGCGAGGGCGCTCTCCGATCCGAGGCCGGCGATCGACGAGCAGGACGCGGCAGTGGCCGAGCTGCGGCGCACGGTCGCCTCGCGGGCGGGCGGCGGCTTGCCCGGCGAAAGAGGGCAAGTAGGGGAGCGCCCAGTTCGTTGAGAGGAAATTCGTCGAGAGGAACGTTGTGCACGGTATACGTGCATAACCGTCCTCTCGATCGGGAGGGCCCCTCGCAATACGCCGCCGTCAGCGCGGCAAGGTCGGAGCCAGCAGCCGGTAGGCCTTGATGCCGAGGCCGAGGCGCTCGCGGTCCTCGCTCAGCGCCGGGTCGAGGCCGGTGAGCTCCTTGACCCTTGCGAGCCGGTGGGCCACGGTGTGGCGGTGGGCGTAGACGGCGCGCGCCGTGGCGTTCATGTTGCAGTCGTTGGCCAGGTAGTTCTCGACGGTCCCCAGGAGGTCGGTGCGGTACTGACGGTCGTGGGCGACGAGGGGCTCCACCGTGTCGTCGTAGAAGCGGCGCACCTCGGCCGGGTCGGTGGCAAGGGCGCGAAACAGGAGCCGGTAGACGCCGTCGCCCATGCCTTGCTCGAGCAGCTCCGCCATGCGATCGTCGGTGGCGATCACGTCCAGCATCAGCTCCGCCTCCGCGATTGCGCGGCTCAGCTCGCCCGGGCTGGTGCAGAAGGAGGAGAACGCCGCCGGGCCGTGCGAGCGCAGCCGGGAGGCCAGCGCCCGGGCCGCCGCCTGAGTTCGCTCGGTCGCCTGGGGACCGTCCCGCGCGGGGAGGATCGCGTAGATCCGGTCTCCGAGCGGCTCCGCGATTGCGCCCTGGTGCTCGCCGGCGATCAGGCCGGCCGCGTGGCGGGGGCGGGCCGAGTGGACCTCCGCGACCAGGGCGATCGCGCCCTCGGAGAGGTCGCAGCCCAGGCGAGCGGCGCGGCGAGACGTCTCGCCCCCGTCGACGCGTCCAGCGCGGAGATCCTCGATCAGGCTGCCACGTACCTCGTCGGCGACCTCGTCCCGCGCCTCGGTGACGGCGACCTCGGTCAGGGTCGCCAGCGCGGTCGTGCGGAGCACCTCCTCCCGGTCGACGGCGATCGAGAGCCCGTTGTTCGAGGCTTGAAGGGCGAGCACGTAGCCGATCGCCTCGTCGCCGGCGCTGACCACGTGCTCGAGCTCCACCGGCTCCGGTGGCTTGGGGGCCTCGCCGCCGAGGCGAGCGGCCGCGTAGCCGGAGAGCGGCTCCAGGGCGATCTCGGTGGACGATGCATCGGCCAGGCCGCGGCCCGGCAGCACGATCGCCACCGGGCCCCCGGCCTCCTCGGCGGCCAACTCGGCGATCCCACGCAGGCCCTCGCCGGCCAACAGGGCGGCGAGCATCCTCGCGTGGAGATCGCGCATCAGCGCCTCGTTCGGCTCGCGGACCCCCTCGTCAGAGGATCGGCAGGTAGCGCTCGAGCTCCCACTTGGTCACCTGCACCCGGTACTCCTCCCACTCCTCGCGCTTCAGGTCCACGTAGCGGTCGAAGATGTGGTCTCCGAGCGCCTTGCGAACGAGCTCCGAGCCGGCCAGCTCCTCGATCGCCTCGCCGAGGGTCTCGGGGAGCTGCTCGATCCCGCGCGCGACGCGCTCGTCGTGGGTGAGCTCGTACAGGTTGCGCTCCATCGGCTCGGGGCACTCGTAGCCCTGCTCGATGCCGTCGAGCCCCGCGTGCAGCATCGCGGCGAACGTCAGGTACGGGTTGCACGACGGGTCGGGGCAGCGCAGCTCGCAGCGGGTCGCCTGCTCCTTGCCGGGGTGGTACACGGGAACCCGGACGAGCGCCGAGCGGTTGCGCTGTGACCACGCGCAATAGACGGGGGCCTCGTAGCCGGGCACGAGGCGCTTGTAGCTGTTCACGTTGGGCGCGAACAGCGCCGCGATCTCGCGGGCGTGGCGCAGCAGCCCCGCGATGTAGGACTTCGCGGCCCCCGACAGGTGATGGGGGTCGTCGGCGTCGAAGAAGGCATTCGAACCGTCCGAGAACAGCGACTGGTGGACGTGCATCCCGGAGCCGTTCTCGCCGAACAGGGGCTTGGGCATGAAGGTCGCGTAGGCCCCGTGCTGGTTGGCGATCTCCTTGACGACGATCCGGTAGGTCATCGCGTTGTCCGACATCCGCAGGCCCTCGGCGTAGCGCATGTCGATCTCATGCTGGGAGGGCCCCACCTCGTGGTGCGTGTACTCGACCGGGATCCCGACCGCCTTCAGCGCGTTGACGGTGTCGCGGCGCAGGTCAGAGGCGGCGTCGAGCGTGGTCAGATCGAAGTAGCCGCCCTTGTCGAGGATCGTCGGTACGCCGTCTTCGCCGACCTCGTCGCTGGCGAAGTAGAAGTACTCGAGCTCAGGGCCGAGGTTGTAGGTGTCGAAGCCCATCTCCTCCGCCCGCGCCAAGGCCCGACGCATGACGAACCGCGGATCGCCCTCATACGGCTCCCCGCCGGGCCTCAGGACGTCGCAGAACAGCCGGCCGACGTTTCCCTTGTCGCCGTTGGTCCGCCAGGGGAGGACCGTGTAGGTGTCAGGATCGGGCATCGCGATCATGTCCGACTCCTCGATCCGGTTGAAGCCGGTGATCGACGAGCCGTCGAACCCCATGCCCTCGGCCAGCGCCCCCTCGAGCTCCTCGCGGCCGACCGCGAAGCTCTTCAGCTGGCCGTTGATGTCGGTGAACCAGAAGCGGATGAACTCGACGCCGTCCTCGTCGACCCGTCGCAGGATGTCGTCGGGATTGGTGCGCGGCTTGGTGACCGTTGCCATCTGTTGTCTTTCTCCTTCTCTTGTGTCAGGGTCGTCAGGCGGGCATCTCCGCCTCGGTGTGGGTCTGGAGGACCTCCTCGCCGGTACGGATGCGGATCGCTTCCTCGACGGTGGTCACGAAGATCTTCCCATCGCTGATCTCGCCCGTCCTGGCGTGCTTGAGGATCGTCTCGGCCACCAGGGGCTTGTCCTTGTCGTCGACCACCACCTCGAGCTTCAACTTCGGCCGCACGTTAACGGTCAGCGTCGAGCCACGGTAGTGCTCGACGATGCCCTTCTGGCGCCCGGAGCCCTTGACCTCGCTGATCGAGAGCGACGGGGAGCCCCTCTCGAGCAGCTCGGTCCGGATCGGCTCGAAGGCCTCGTGACGGATGTAGGCCTCGGTCTTCTTCACGCCTCAGTCGCGAAGGTAGGGGCTGTCGCCCGCCAAATCTCTGGCCCCCTGTCGAGAATTTCGCGCCTCGCCTTGTACCGGCTGTCGGATTGGGCTGCTCGCCCGCATGGACCGAATGGCCACCCTCACGGATCGGTCCCACCCGGCGAGAGGAACGTTCTGCACCGCATGAGTGCTCAAATGACCCTCTCGGCCGGGGTGACCGCCCCGGGTGACCGCCTCCCGTCCCACCCAGCCACGGGCGGCTCCGCGGGGCCGCGCACCGAGGGGGTCGAGGCTCTAGGCGGGAACGCCCGCCGGGAGCGCGGTTCCCGCGACCTCGAGCTCCCCGCCCTCCATCGCCATCTCGACCAGGGCCGGATCGTTCCCCAGCTCCTCCCAGCGACGGCGGGCGGTTCCCCGGAGGCGGTCGAGGAAGGAGTCGGAGTGCAGGGGATCGTGGTGGAAGAGCAGCACCCGGCGGGCACCGACCCTGGAGGCGAAGGTGAGCGCGTCGCTCATCCCCGAGTGCCCCCAGCCGATGTGGGCGGGGTATTCCTCGTCCGCGTACTGGCAGTCGTGGATCAGGAGGTCGGCGTCCCGGGCGAGGTCGTAGCCGGAGATCCACTCGGGGTCGAGGTCGGCGAGCTCTGTGCCCAGGACCGGTTCGTGATCCGGGATGTAGCAGACCGTGGTGTCGCCCTCGGTGATCCGGAATCCGAGGGTGGGGCCGCGGTGGTTGACGGCCTCGCAGACGACCGTCGCCGAGCCGATGCGCCACCGGCTCGGAGGGGTGTCTCGAAATGAGACCGAGCACGGCAGCTCGCGGACCTCGACCGGCGACAGGGGCGCCGAGATGTAGCGGGCGATCCGATCCTCGAGTGACGCCTCCGGCGAGGCCGGCCCCCAGATCGCGATCTCGGCGTCGGAGCGAAAGCAGGGCGGGAAGAACATCAGGCCCTGGATGTGATCGAGATGGAGGTGGGTGAGCAGGATGTTGACCCGCGGCGCGGCGGCGAGGCTGAGGCCCAGGGTCCGGATCCCGGTGCCCGAGTCGAGCAGCAGCTGCTCGCCGCTGTCCAGGAGCAGCTGAACGGACGAGGTGTTGCCGCCGTAGCGGACCATCTCCGGCCCCGGGGCCGGAACCGAGCCGCGCGCGCCCCAGACCCGGATCTTCATTCGTCCCCTTCGCTTCCCTGGTCGTTGGTCGGCCAGAACAGGATCATCGCCCCGGAGGAGCCCCTCTCGGAGGCGACGATCGGGAAGGCGCTGGAGGCGATTTCACGCTCGGCTCCGTCGGCCGAGCGGATCCGGAATGACGCATGGGCCGGCCGCCCGTTGCGGATCGCCCGAGTCGTCGGCAGGTCGTCCAGGGGCATCGGCTCCCCATCTTCGCCGATCGGGCCATAGGTGGAGATCCATTTCTCCGGGCTCATGCGGCCGACGTCCTCGAACGGGCGCCCCAGCAGAGCCCCGGCGGCCTCGTTGTAGAAGACGAGCTGGGCCTTCTCGTCGACCAGAAAGGCGGGCGTCGAGAGGCTCGTCAAGAGGTTGCGGGCGAGGATCAGCTCGAGGGGCTTCTGGGCACGAGCCGCCATCACCGCCATTGTCCCATCACTTGGCTTCGCACCCGGGGCCACGGTCAGCAGAGGGCCGAGAGCTCCGCCAGGGACGCGTCGAGGCCGTCGGCCAGATCCGCGACCCCCGGCACGGCGCCCGGGTCGGTGCAGAAGCCGAATCCCATCCGTCCCGCCAGCGAGACCACCGATGCGCGGAGGGCATGGCGGTCGGCCGGCTCGGCCATCGAATAAAGCTCGGCGACGCCGCCACCGAGCAGCCGCACGGGCTCGCGCGGCCCAGGCACGTTGGAGACCGAAAGCGCGAACTCCCGTGGCCCCGAGGCCAGCCCCGAGGCCAGACGATAGAGCGGCCGAACGTGCGAGAGGCTATGAAAGAAGGAGTAGAGCTCGGCGGGGTCGTGGTGCTCCTTGCGGCTGCGGGTCTCGGCGTTGATCGACGCCAGCCGCTTGCGGGGGTCCGGCTCGGAGACCGGCAGGTCGCAGAACAGGAACGAGTCGCGGTTGCCGAGCGAGGCGGCGTCCTCGTCTCGATGATGCATGCTGACGGGGACCTGCACGCGCATCGCCTCGGCCGGCTGGTGGTGGGCGCCGAGCCAGCTTCGGATCGCGCCGGCGACCACCGCGAGGACGACGTCGTTG
>JAHEXV010000071.1 GCA_023251935.1 bacterium
CATCTCGTGTGACGACGACCTGCGCCGCTCCCGTCTGACCGTCTTCTTCCGCCTCCTCCTCTGGCTTCCGCACCTCGTCTGGCTGATCCTCTGGGGCATCGTCACCATCTTCGCGATCGTCGCCAACTGGTTCGTGACGCTGTTCACCGGCCGCCCCGCCACCTCCCTGCACCGGTTCATCTCCGCCTACCTCCGCTACGAGACTTACAACTTCGCCTTCATCGGCCTGGTGGCGAACCCGTTCCCCGGCTTCACGGGGCGCGAAGGCAGCTACCCCGTCGATCTCTCGATCGCGCCGCCCGTCCGCCAGAACCGGTGGAAGACCGGCTTCCGGATCATCCTCGGGGTCCCGGCGCTGATCATCTCGAGTGCCCTCCAAGACGCTGCCGGCGTCGTCGCCCTCTTCGGCTGGTTCACCGGCCTGTTCCTCGGCCGCATGCCCCAGGGCTTGCGCAACCTCGGTGTGTTCGCGCTCCGCTACCAGGCCCAGGTCAACGCCTACCTGTGGCTGCTCACCGACGCCTACCCGTTCAGCGGCCCCTCGCCGGAGTCGCGCCACGAGCCCGTCCCGATCCCGGAGACCGCTTGAGCGCACCGCCTCCGGCGGTCCGGCGCGCGTTCGTGACCCTCGGCGCGGCCGCCCTGACCGCGGCATGGATCTTCGCCGCCCTTCGCCTCTGGCGCACCAGCGTCCCGAGCGACCTGGCGCTGCCGGCCCTCGACCCGCATCGCTTCTTCAGCGACGCCGAGCTCGATCGCGCCGCGAGCTACCAGGCGTTCCTTCGCGTCGATGCCCTGCTCGCTTCGCTGGCAACGCTCTTCGCGGTTGGCCTCTTCGCGCTCAAGGGCGCCCGTTTCGCGCGCGAATCCGCGGCCGGGCGAATCGGGACCGGGATGCTCCTCGGAATGCTCGGCCTCGCGTTCGTCTGGCTGGCGCAGTTCCCGTTCGGCCTCGCGGCGCTCTGGTGGGAGCGCAAGCACGACGTCTCGAACCTGGATTACGTCACCTGGGCGATCGACGACTTCCTGAGCGCCGGCGGCGAGTTCCTGTTCATCTCACTCGCGCTCCTGATCGTGATGGCCCTGGCGGGCGTCTGGCGGCGGGCCTGGTGGGTTGCGGCGGTCCCGGCGCTCCTCGCCATCACGCTCCTGTTCGCCTTCGTGCAGCCCTACCTGCTACCGGGCCTTCATTCCCTCCGCGACCCAGCGCTCGCCGCCGAGGCCCGGCAGCTCGCCGCGGACGAGGGGGTTTCCGGCACGCCGGTTCGCGTCCAGGACACCCACGACCTGGGGGGCTCTCCGAACGCCGAGGCGGCGGGTATCGACGGCAGCAGGCGGGTGATCGTCTGGGACACCCTCCTGCAGCGCTTTACGCCAGCGGAGGTCCGCGTCGTGCTCGCGCACGAGTTCGGCCACCTCGCCCACGACCACGTGCTGAAGGAGCTCGCGTGGACGGCCCTCCTGGCCATCCCCATCGCCCTCATGGTGGCCCTCGTAACACGACGCCGCGGCGGGATCTACGAGCCGACGGCCGTCCCGTTGGCCCTGTTCATCGTCGTGGCGCTGCTCTGGGTCGCCTCGCCGCTTCAAAACGCCTATTCGCGGCGGCTCGAAGCCGAGGCCGACTGGTCCGCCCTTGAGGCCACCCATGACCCCGCTGCCGCGAAGGCCCTCTTCCGTCGCTTCACCCGCGTCGCGCTCGTTCAGCCGACCTCGCCCGGCTGGGCGACGCTGATGCTGGAGAGCCACCCCACGATCATGAGGCGGATCGAGCTCGCGGATGCGTGGCGGAGCCTCCACCGCGCGACTCCCTGAGCGGTCCCTGGGCCCGCGCGGCGTTGGCGACGATCAGGTCGACGAAGCGGGGCCACAGCTGCCGCGGCAGGTCGTGCCCCATACCCTCGATCAGCACCAGCTCAGCGCCCGGGATCGCCGCCGCCGTCGCCTTCCCCCCCGAGACGTCGATCAGCGGATCGTCCGTCCCGTGGATCACCGTCGCCGGCAGCGCCAGCCGGCGCAGCGCCTCGGTCCGGTCGCCCGAGGCAAGGATCGCGATCAGCTGCCGAGCGGTGCCGTCCGGGTGGATCCCGCGGTTGTAGCTCGCCCGCGCCCTCTCCCGTAGCGCCTCCTCGTCGGCGTCGAATCCCGGCGACCCGATCACCCCCCACGCGCGGACCACGAAGTCCACGAACCCGTCCCGACCCGCCGGCGGCCTGGTGAGCAGGGTCGGCAGCGCCTCCGGGTGCGGCTGCCCCACCACCGGGTCGCCGGTGGTCGACATGATCGAGGTCAGCGACAGCACCCGCTCCGGGTTCCGGATCGCCAGCGTCTGGGCGATCATCCCGCCCTGCGAGGCGCCCACCAGGTGCGCCCGCTCGACCCCGAGATGATCGAGCAGCCCGGCGCAATCGTCGGCCATGTCGGCGAGTGTGTAGCTCGCCGAGCTCAAATCTCCGGCCGCCGCCGCCATCACATCCACCCGAGGGCCGCCGCGGATCTGGGTCGAGCGGCCGACGTCACGGTTGTCGAACCGCACCACCTGAAACCCCCGCCCGGCCAGCAGCCCGCAGAGCTCCTCGTCCCACCCCAGCATCTGCACGCCGAGCCCCATGATCAGCAGCACAGTCGGATCCGCCGGATCGCCGAACGTCTGATAGACGATCTCGATCCCGTTAGCGCGAGCGGTCAGCTCCTCCATGCGCCGGAACGCTATCCGCTCGGCTCCCAGCCCGCCGACGGCGGGACGCTACTCGCCGACGTCGAGAATCACCCGGTCCGAGCGCGTGTCGCGAACCCGGAACTCGAACGGGGCGCGCTCCTCGAGCTCGCCGAGCAGCTCGACCGGATGCTTGAACCTCATCGCCAGCGTCGCCCGACCCTGAGCAAAGCGCTTCACCGAGACCTCCGAGGTCGCGCCGATCCCCGCCGCCGCATCCTCGAACCCCACCAGCTGCGAGAAGTCGCTCAGCGGCCCCACCTCAACCTCCACCAGCCCCTCGAACAGCTCCCCGGGCTCGCGCTCCAGGTGGCCGTTCGAGGCCGCGGCGAGCCGCGGATCCTCCTCCTCCTCGCCCGCCGTGCCGACCCGTTCGATCGCCTCCTGAAGCGAGCTCATCAACCGCTCGCCCACCTCGTCGGGGTCGCCCGCCAGCCTGCCCATCCGCTCCGCCAGCACGGCGGCATCCCGCAGCGCCCGCAGCCGCATCCTCGTCGCCTGCGCCCGCGCCTGCCTTCGCACCGCCTCCAAGTCATCGGCCAGCGCCGCCAGCGCCCGCAGGCCCTCGTCGCCCTGGGCGCGCAGGGCGACGATCTCCGCCCGTACCGCCCGCAGCTCCTGGTCACGCTCGACCACCCGCTCGGCCAGCCGGGTGGCGATTCGCTCGAGCTCCTCGATCCGCCGCCGGTTCCTCGCCAGCTCCGCCTGACGGGCCTCGAGCTCCAGCTCGCGCTCGTTGACCAGCCGCTCCGCATCGGCCAACCCCGCAGCGGTCGCGGCGATCGTCACATCCCGGTCGGCGATCGCCTGATCGACCTCACGCGGGCGGTAGCCGAGCAGGGACCTCTTGAAACGACCCTCGCCGATGCTCAGCAGGCTAGGAGCCTCGTCGGACGGCAGCCCGGGGAGGGCCGCTGGCGCCTCGGGCGATTCGTCAGGCGCTGTCGCGCAGCGCCTCGAGGCCGAGATCGAGGTGCGGCGCCTCGCCCCAGAGCACCTCCATCCGGTAGCGCTCGCGCAGCTCGGGAACGAACACGTGCAGGACGCAGTCGAGGTAGTCGATCAGGATCCACCGCGCCTCGCCCTCGCCCTCGACGTTCGCCGGCAGCAGCCCCTCGTCGTGCTTCAGCCGCTGGTAGACCTCGTCGTGGACCGCCTTCGCGTGGCGTTCGTTGCGCGCCGTGCAGATGATCAGGAAGTCCGTGTAGCCGACCAACTCGCGCATGTCGAGCGCGACCAGGTCGTCCGCCTGCTTCGCGTCGGCGATCGCCGCGATCCGCTTCGCGAGGGCCTCCGTTTCGAGCTGGACCACTCCCTTATCCCGGGCGGCGCTCACCGGCGATACAGCCCTCGACTGACGATCAACTCGGCCACCGCGTCCGGGACCAGATGGCGGATCGGCCGCCCGGCCGCCACGCGGCGGCGAATGCCGGTCGACGAGACCCCGATCTCCGGCATCTTCACGATCTCGGCCCGCTCGCCCCGGCCGAGCCGCTCGACCGCCGCCTCCGCCTCCTCCGCCGCCGTCCCCGGCCGCGAGGCGATCCCGAGCCGCGCGAGCTCGAGCACCCGCGCGGGCTCCCTCCAGCCCTCGAGCCCCGCCGCGACGTCGGCTCCGAGCAGGAAGACGAAGTCATCCGTGGGCCTGGCGTCGGTCAACAGCTCCAGCGTACGGAAGGTGAACGACGGCCCCCCGCGGCTCGTCTCCAGGTCGGACGCCTCCAGCAGGTCGTCGGCGCCGGTGGCCAGCCCGGCCATCTCGAGCCTGACCCCGGGACCCGGCTCCGGGTCGATCCGCTTGTAGGGCGACTCGCCGACCGGGACCAGCAGCACCTTCTCGAGCCCGAGCTGGAACGCCGCCTCCTGTGCCAGCACCAGGTGCCCAATGTGCGGCGGGTTGAACGCGCCCCCGAGAACCCCGATCGCGGCGACCTGATACCCCTATTCGCGGACCTGGCCGTGGCCGTGGACGACGTACTTGAAGGTGGTCAGCTCACGGAGCCCGATCGGCCCACGGGCGTGGAGCTTCTGCGTCGAGTTGCCGATCTCCGCCCCCATCCCGAACTCGAACCCGTCGGTGAATCGCGTCGACGCGTTGACGTAGACCACGGCGGCGTCGACCCCATCTGTGAACGCCTCGGCCGCGGCGTCGGAGTTGGTCACGATCGCCTCGGAGTGGCCGGTGCCGTGGAGGTTGACATGGGTGATCGCCTCGGTGAGCGAGTCGACCACGCCGACCACCATCTTCATCCCCAGGTACTCGGTCTCCCAATCGGCCTCGGTCGCCTCGCCCACCGCCGCCGCCGCCGCCCGGGCGCGCTCGTCCCCCACCACCTCGACCCCGGCGTCGGCGAGGTCGGCGAGGATCCCGGGCAGGAACCGATCGGCCACCTCGGCGTTGACCAGCAGCGTCTCGGCGGCGTTGCAGACCCCGGGCCGCTGAACCTTCGCGTTGTAGGCGATCCGCCGAGCCATCTCGAGATCGGCGTCGGCGTGCACGTAAACGTGGTTGTTCCCGGCCGCCGCGTACATCACCGGCACCCTGGCCACCGCGGTGAGCGCCTCCTTCAACCCCTCTCCGCCCCTGGGGATGATCAGGTCGACGAGCCCCTCGGCAGTCGCCAGCTCGGCGAGCTCGGTGCGGTCGCCTCCGTCGAGCAGCTCGACCGAGCCCTCCGGCAGTCCCGCCTCGCCGACCGCCTCGCGCACCAGGGCGGCCAGCGCCGCATTCGAGCGCGCCGCGTAGCTCGACCCTCGGAGCACGATCGCGTTGCCGCTCTTCAGCGTCAGCGCCGCGCAGTCCACGGTCACGTTCGGCCGCGCCTCGTAGACGACCGCGATCACGCCCAGCGGGACCCTGACCTTCTTCATCCGCAGGCCGCTGGCCAGCGTGCGCTCCTCGATCAGCT
This sequence comes from bacterium, assembly GCA_023251935.1. Taxonomy (GTDB): domain Bacteria; phylum Actinomycetota; class Thermoleophilia; order Solirubrobacterales; family 70-9; genus AC-56. The sequence continues at coordinate 5,626 of JAHEXV010000071.1, forward strand.
CGCCGACCGGGTCCTGGAGGCGAACGATCTCCCGCACCCCGTCGGCCATCGCCGCGATCCGCGCCTCGTCCAGGGTCAGGCGATCGATCAACGCCTCGGTAAGCCCGGCGGCGCGCTCGTCGGCCAGATCCTCGGCATTGGCCCCGAGGATCTCGTCGCCGCGCGCGGCGAGCAGCTCCGCGAGCCGGACCAGCGCGGCGTTCCTGCTCTCCGAGCTGGCGATCGCCAACTCGCGCGAGGCCCGCTTCGCCGACGCGCACGCCTCGGCGACGGTTCGAGTCGCAGTGGCCATGCGCGACAGGGTAGCTTGCGGGGTGGCTTCGATTGATGACGAACGGAGCCCACGCCATGGCGCCTTTATGGCGGATACCGCCAATAAAGCGCCAGGACCGGGCCGGATGGGCGGCTAGGTGAGCACGAAGTGGTCGCGGTGCACCGCCTCCTCGGAGGCGTTCGGCATCCGCTCGAGCACCTCGGCCGACTGCAGGCCCTTGATCCGGGCCAGCTCCGAGGAGGAGTAGTTGACGATTCCCTTGCCCACCACCTCGCCGTCGCAGACGATCTCCACCGCGTCCCCGGCCGCGAACTCGCCCTCCACACCGGTGATCCCGACCGGGAGCAGGCTGGAGCCTCGCTCTCGTAGGACGCGCGCCGCCCCGCCGTCGACCACGACCCTGCCCTGACTCGGCTTCGCGTAGCGGAGCCAGAGCTTGAAGCTCGGGGTGCGCTCGGGGTGCGCCGCGAATCGGGTGCCCACCCGCTCGCCGCGGGCGGCCGCCAGGAAGCTGCCCGCCGCGGTGCCGTCGCAGATCGCGACCGGGATGCCAGAGGCGCTCGCCATCTCGGCGGCCGCGACCTTGCTTCGCATGCCGCCGGAGCCGAACGCCGAGGTCCGGTCGCCGATCTCATAGCGCTCGAGCTCGCCGAACGAGCGCACCTCCTCGACCAGCCTGGCGTCCGCCGCGCCTCGCGGGTCGGCGGTATGCAGGCCCGCGGTGTCGGTCAGCAGCACCAGCAGCCGTGCCTCGAGCAGGATCGCCACCTGCGCCGAGAGGAAGTCGTTGTCGCCGAAGGTGATCTCGTCGGTCGCCGTGGTGTCGTTCTCGTTCACCACCGGCACCGCGCGCCACTCGAGCAGCCGCCGCAGGGTCTGACGGGCGTTGAGGTAGTGCATGCGAGCCGAGATGTCGAACGAGGTCAGCAGCACCTGGGCCGCGTGGATGTCGTCGGCGACGAGGCGCTCCTCGTAGGCGCGAAACAGCGACCCCTGCCCGACCGCGGATGCCGCCTGCATCTCGTCGATCGCGCTCGGGCGCCGGTCGAGCTCCAGCAGGCGCATGCCCCGCGCGATCGCCCCCGAGGTGACGAGGACGACGTTCTCCCCGTCGCGATGCAGCTCGGCCACCTGCGCGCAGACGTTGTCGAGGACGGCGGCCCGCAGGGCGCCGTCGTCGTCGGCGACGATCGAGGATCCGAGCTTGGCGACGACGGTCATCGCGGGCAAGTGTAGGTAGGGGCCGGGGGCCGAAGCCCGACCGGACCGATCAGCCGTCTACGCACCCGGGTCGAGCTCGAACGCCTGCTCGCCGATCCGCACCTCGTCGCCCCGCTCGAAGCCGGCGGACCGAAGCGCGGCAATCACCCCGATCTCCCTCAGCCGCTGCTCCAGATACGCGCCCGCCTCGGGATTCTCTAGGTCGTGGCGACGGACGAGCAGCTCCACCCCTCGGCCGCGGACCTCGAACACGCCGCCCCCCACCCGCTTCACGTCGAAGCCCTGCTCGCCGGCCGGCCGGTAGACGATGTGCTCGGCCTCGAACTCGGGCTCCGCGGTGGTGGTGATGGCGGCGGCCTCCGGCACCATGTCCAATAGAACGCGTCGCAGCTCCTCGACCCCCGCCCCGCTCGCTGACGACACCGCGAGCACCGCGATCGCCCCGCCCCCGAGGCGGTCGCTCCATTCGGCGACCGCCGCGTCGGCGTCGGCGGCCGGGAGGAGATCCCGCTTCGAGAGCACGAGCAGCTCCGGCAGCAGCTCGAGCCCCGCCCCGTACTCGATCAGCTCGGAGCGCACCGCCTCGTGGGCACCGACCGGATCCTCGCCCCCGACGTCCACGAGGTGGACGAGGACGCGGCAGCGCTCGACATGGGCCAGGAACTCGTGCCCGAGTCCGGCGCCCTGAGCGGCTCCCTCGATCAGGCCCGGGATGTCGGCGAGGACGAGCTGGCGCTGGTCCGATTCGAGCGTGCCGAGTACCGGCTCGACGGTCGTGAACGGATACTCCGCGACCTTCGGGCTCGCCCGCGTCAAGCGCCGCAACAACGACGACTTGCCGGCGTTCGGCTGTCCGACCAGCCCCACGTCCGCCAGCACCTTCAACCGCAGCTCGATCCACCCAGCCTCGCCCTCGAGCCCCTTCTCGGCGAACCGCGGCGCCTGGCGAGTGGAGGTGGCGAATCGCTTGTTGCCATGCCCGCCGAGACCGCCCGCGGCGACGACCGCGCGCTGGCCGGGCTCGAGGAGCTCGTAACGGCGCCCCTCGAGGCCCGCCGCCTGGGTGCCCGGTGACACCGGCACCAGCTTGTCGTCCCCCCGAGCTCCGTGGCGCTGCTTGCCCTGCCCGTGACCGCCGCGGCCGGCCCTGAGGTGGCGGGCGCGATGGAGCCACGCCAGGTCGCGACGTGACGGATCGCAGACCAGCACCACGTCCCCCCCGCGCCCGCCGTCGCCGCCGTCGGGCCCGCCACGCGGGACGTGGGCCTCGCGTCGAAAGCTGACGCACCCGTCGCCGCCGCGTCCACCCCCGACGTAGATCTTCGCCTTGTCGTAGAGCATCGTGGCGAGCTTAGGGACCACTCCTCGTCCGGCACTCTCTGATCCCTTTGGTAGCCCAGGGCTACCAAACTCTTCAGTCCCCGCCGAGGTGCGACCGGACCGACCCCGGGGCGCCCTTCCCACCCAGCCCGTTCGCCGCCCATGTTCCTACCGAACGGGCTTTCGCGCCTTCCAGATGTTCTCAGCCGGCCAGCGGCGTGCCCATTCGAGGGGGACGAAGTCGTAGGTTGAGTCAGCGTCCTCCGGTGGCCGCAACTCGACCAGGTCCACGATCTCGGCCTGGACCTCGAACACGAGGTCGATCACCGGCGAGGGCATGCAGAAGGCGAGCAGCCCCCCGGGCCTGAGCACCCGCGCCGCCTCGGGCACCGTCCGCGTTGGATCAGCGAAGTTGAATGCCCCCGTGGTCACAAAAGGCGACGTCGAAGCTCTCATCCCCGAGGGGCAGATCCTCCGCGCCCGCCTCGACCAGCGGGAAGTCGACCCCGGCGACCCGCATCGCCTCCCGTGCGTGATGAAGCTGCTTCGCGGAGAAGTCGAGACGGGCCTGGCACCGAGACCGGCGAGAGCAATCAACCACTGCGCGGCCCCACAGCCGAGCTCGATGACGTCGAGGCCCGATACGTCGCCGAGCACGCTCAGCTCGGCTTCGGGGATCTGCCAGACGCCCCACCCGAGGCCCCCGGCGATCTGCTCACCGTGGCGGGTCTGGTAGGCGTCGCTCTCGCGCTCCCAATAGGCGCGGTTCTTGGCGACGTGGTCCGACAGGGTGCTCAGGGGGCGCTACTCGCCCTCGGCTACCGAGACGACCCGGCCCTTGCGGCCGGTCTTGAACTCGACCACGCCAGCGCGGGCGGCGAAGATCGTGTGATCGCGGCCCAATCCCGTCCCATCCCCGGGGCGAAACCGGGTGCCGCGCTGGCGGACGATGATCTCGCCGCCGCCGACCTGCTGGCCGGCGAAGACCTTCACCCCGAGGTACTTGGGGTTCGAGTCACGCCCGTTTCGGCTCGATCCGAGTCCCTTCTTGTGCGCCATGACTCAGTCCTTCTTAGCAGATGAGGATCGGTCCGCCGTCGAGGACGAACCCCGGGTGGTCTGGGACTTGCCCTGTGCGGAGGGCTTCTTCGCGGCCGGCTTCTTCTTGGGCTTCGGCTTGGCCGCCGGCTTCTTCGCCGCGGGCCCCGCCTTCGCGGGGGCAGCCGGCTTGGCCTTCGCGGGAGCCTTCGGCTTCACCTCGGCCTTCTCCTCCGCCGGCTTGGCCTCGGGCTTCTTCTCGGCCGGCTTGGCCTCGGCCCTCGCCGCCGGCTTGCGGGTCAGCAGCCGTACCTCGGTGACCTCGAGCCTGGTCAATTCCTGTCGGTGGCCCGCGCGGCGGCGGTAGCCCTTCTTGGGCTTGTACTTGAAGACGCGCACCTTGGATCCCCGCAGATGCTCCGCCACCACCGCCTCGACCTTCACCTTCTCGAGCTCCTTGGCGTCGAGCACCACGTCCTTGTCGCCTCGATACATGACCGCCCGCAGGTTGACCTTCGCCCCCTCGTCGGCGGACAGGTGCTCGACGAGCAGGCTGGTGCCCTTCTCGGCGCGGTACTGCTTGCCGCCACTCTCGACTATCGCGTAGCTATTCGCCATCGGACCCGGAATCGCTGGATGCCCTTGCGCGGGAACGGCGCCTGCCGCCTCGTCGGCCGCGGCGCCGTCTGGAGGCCGGCGATTGTACGGAACCGTCGCCCCCTCCGTCCTCGGCTTTGCCACCGGATGTCGCGTCGGGGGCGGCGCCCCCGCCCGGCCCGCCGACCAGCGCGGCGGTCGCCGCCGAGCGACCGACGCTCTCGATCCGCACCAGGCGGCGGTCGCCGACGAACGGACCGCCGCCCGTGACGCTGACGATGTAGCTGTCCACCCGGGCGACCGCGTCCTCGGCGTTGTACATGTGCGGCTCCTCGATCCTGACCAGCACCTCCTCGCCGACCTGGAACGGCAGGGCCCGCTCCTCGATCTCGGCGCGGGTGCCGCGGTCGACGATCTCGAAAGTGTCCAGCGGCAGGGCCTCACCACCCTCGAAGTGGAAGTACTTGTCCGCCCCCTGCTCGAGCTCGTGCAAGGGGCTCTCCTCGCGCAGGAGCTCCGCCGCGACCCGCGGGTTGACCCTGACCAGGAACGCGTCAGCGGCCCCCTTTTTCTGCTCGCTGAGCATCTCGCGCAGACGGCGCACGACCTGGATCGCGACCGTCTCCTCGGACTCCACGACGCCCTCTCCATCGCAGGTCGGGCATCGCTTGGTGAGGATCTCGCGCACCCCGTCGGTGACGTTCTGGCGCGTCATCTCGACCAGGCCGAGGGGCGAGACGTCCATCACGTAGCTCTTCGTCTTGTCGGCGTCGAGGGCCCTGCGCAGCGTCTTCAGGACCTGGTCGCGGTTTCGCGCCCGCGCCATGTCGATGAAGTCGATCACGATGATCCCGCCGATGTCCCGGAGGCGCAGCTGGCGCACCACCTCCTCGGCCGCCTCGACGTTGACCCGGGTGATCGTGTCCTCCAGCCGGCCCTTGCCGCGGCCCGTGAAGCTGCCCGTATTGATGTCGACCACGGTCAGCGCCTCGGCGTAGTCGATCATCATGTAGCCGCCCGAGGGCAGGTCGACGCGGCGCGAGAGCACCGAGCGATAGGCCTCCTCGACGCCCATCTGCTCGAACAGGGGCTCGCGCTTCTCATAGAGCTCCACCTCGTCGACCAGCTCGGGGGCGGTGCGCTGGAAGAAGCTGGTCACCCGCTGGTGCTGCTTGGCGTCGTCGATGATCGCCCCGTCGAACTCCTTGACGAGCACGTCCCGTAGGACGCGGATCGAGAGGTCCGCCTCCTGGAACACCATCGCCGGAGCCTTGACGTCCTCGCTGCGGCGCTGGACCACCTCGTAGAGCTTGCGCAGGTAGTCGATGTCCCGCTCGAAGTCGGCCTTGCGAGCGCCCTGCGCAGCGGTCCGGACGATCACGCCGCCGTCGCCCTTGTGGATGTTCTGGAGCAGCTTGCGCTGTCGCTCCCGCTCGGCGTCCGAGAGGCGGCGGCTGGCGCCAACCCCGCCGCCGAGCGGCATGTAGACGAGGTACCGGCCGGCGATCGAGAGCTGCATCGAGAGCCGCGCCCCCTTCGTCTTCAGGGGGTCCTTGACCACCTGGACGAGGACCTCCTGGCGCGGCTTCAGCAGCTCGTCGATCCTGCGCCCCTTGCCGCGGCCGCGGCGCGGCCCCTGCTGGCCGCCCGGAAGGACGATCTCGTCCACGTGCAGGAATCCGTTGCGTTCGAGGCCGATGTCGACGAACGCCGCCTCCATGCCGGGCAGAACGTTGTCGACGACCCCCTTGTAGATGTTGCCAACGATCGACCGCTGGTCGCGGC
>JAHEXV010000072.1 GCA_023251935.1 bacterium
GCCGCGTCTCGACCGGGATCGACCGTAACCGGCTGGCGATGATCATCGCCGTCCTCTCGCGCCGTGGGGGGCCGTCGCTCGCCGCGGCGGACGTGTTCGTCAACGTCGCCGGCGGCGTCCGGGTCGAGGAGCCGGGCGCCGACCTGGCTGTGGCGCTGGCCCTCGCCTCCGCCCAGCGGGGCGCGCGGCTCGGCGCCGCCGACGGCCGGCCGCTCGCCTGCTTCGGCGAGGTGGGCCTGACCGGCGAGCTGCGGTTCGTCGCCCACCCCGCGCGGCGGGTCGCCGAGGCCCGCAAGTTCGGGCTCGCGCCCGCGCTCGGCCCCGGCTCGGCGGAGCGGATCGAAGGCCTCGAGGGCGTCGCCACGCTCGCCGAGGCGCTCCGTCACGGCTTCGAGCCCACCGCCGTTCGCCCCGCCGCCTGACCGGACGGCCGGGGCTCCCCGCTGGGGTGTGAGCGGCGATGCGGACCCCGAATCGGGCCCTTGACTTCGGGTAATCCGACCTCTCCACACGGAATTCGGCGGGCGGCAAGATTCAGGGCCGTTTGCGATCATGGCCTGCAGGATGGCTTCGCACGTCGGGGATGATCTGCACGAGCTTGAGGCCCGTCTCGATCCCCGCCTGTTGCGCGCGCTCGACACGGTTGCCCCCGGGACGGCGCTCCGTGAGGGGATCGACAACATCATCCACTCCCGCACCGGCGGCCTGATCGTGATCGGCGAGCTCGACGACATCTCGTTCCTGTTCAGCGGCGGGATCAAGCTCGACATCGACTACACGCCGGGGCTGCTCTACCAGGTGGCGAAGATGGACGGGGCGATCGTGCTCGACCCCGGCGCCAACACGATCTGCTGGGCCAACGTCCAGCTGATGCCCGATCCCACCATCCTGTCGATGGAGACCGGCACCCGGCACCGCACCGCCGAGCGCGTCTCCAAGCAGACCAAGGCGCTGCTGATCGCGATCTCGCAGCGCCGCGATGTGGTCTCGCTCTACGTGGAGGGGATGAAGTACATCCTCCAGGACATCCCCACGGTCCTCTCGAAGGCCAACCAGGGGCTCGCGACGCTGGAGAAGTACCGCGCCCGCCTCGACCAGGTCTCCGCTCGCCTGACGAGCGTCGAGTTCCTCGGCGGCTGCACCCTGCACGACGTCCTCTCGGTGATCCAGCGCGCGGAACTGGTGACCAGGATGGCCGCCGAGGTCGAGCGCTACATCATCGAGCTCGGCACCGAGGGGCGTCTGATCGAGATGCAGCTCGAGGAGACGGTGGTCGGCGTGATGAGCGATCGGGCCGCCCTGGTCCGCGACTACAGCGTGCCCGAGTCGGAGGAGCGGCTGGAGCGAACGCTGGCGGAGCTCGCCGCGCTGCCTCACCAGGAACTGCTCGACTTCGGTTGCCTCGCCGAGCTGCTCGGCTACGACCGCAAGACCAGCACGGTCGACTTGGCGGTCTCGCCGCGCGGCTACCGGGCGCTCTCCCGGATCCCGCGGCTGCCGCGCTTGGTGGTCCAGAAGATCGTCCACCGATTCGGTGACCTCGACGCGGTCGTCAACGCGACCGAGGGGGAGCTCGAGTCCGTGGATGGAGTCGGGAGGGCCCGGGCGCGTGAGATCCGCGAGGGTCTTCGGACCCTGCAAGAGGTCGACATCATCGACCGCTACCCGTGAACCAGACGGCCGCGATCGCGGCCGTCACTACTGAAGGAGGCCGAAATTCCTGAGCTAGCTACCGAGGAAGCGACAGACATCGAGCACGAGCTCGGCCCCGTCGCGTGCACCTACGACGTAGGTGACAACGTCGTCTACCCGCATCACGGGGCCGGCGTGGTGCTGAAGAAGGAGACCAAGGACCTCCTCGGCGAGAAGCGGGACTACCTGACAATCAAGATCCTTCACAACGACATGACCGTGATGGTCCCCTGCGAGAACGCGCATCGCGCGGGTTTGCGGCGGGTCATCGACGGAGAAGACGTCGAGAAGGTGATCGCTGTGCTGACCGGCGAAGTCTCGGACATGCCGAAGAACTGGAACCGCCGGTTCAAGCACAACCGCGAGAAGATCAAGACAGGGAACGTCTTCGAGCTGGCCGAGGTGGTCCGGAACCTGGCGATCCGCGAGTGGGAGAAGGGCCTCTCCACCGGAGAGAAGCAGATGTACACCCGTGCGAAGAAGATCCTCGCGTCCGAGTTCATGTACGCGCTCGGCAAGGACGAGGAGGGGGCCGAGGCCTATCTGGACGAGCTGCTGGAGGAGCGCTTCGGCGCCACGGCGTCTGCCTGAGCGCCCGGCAGTCTCAGCGGTCATCGCGGCCGCCGGCTCGGGTGAGCGACTCGGAGCCGGCGGCCCGAAGGCCTTCGTGCCGCTGGCGGGCCGGCGGCTGGTCGAATGGTCGCTCGAGGCCTTCGCCGGCGCGGACAGCGTTGGCGTCATCGTTGTGGCTCTGCCGCCCGGCCACCACGCGGAGCTGGGCGAGGGGGTGGTCACCGTGGCGGGCGGCGAGCACCGCTCGGAGTCCGTGGCGGCCGCCCTGGAGCAGGTCGAAACGGAGCTGGTCGCCGTCCACGACGCCGCTCGTCCGCTGGTCACCGCGAAGCTGATCGACGAGCTGGTCGCCGAGCTCGTCTCGCGCTCCGACGCCGCCGCGGTGATCGCCGCGGCGCCGCTCACCGACACCGTGAAGCGAGCCCGAGAGCCGCGCCCGGCGAGGGGGGAGCTGTCGCAAGCCGGGCGAACCGTCGCCGAGACGGTAAGCCGCGATTGCCTGTGGGCGGCGCAGACGCCTCAGGTGTTCCGGACGGGCGCGCTTCGGGAGGCGCTGGCGAGCGATCCGCGTGGCGTCGCGGCCGCGACCGACGAGGCGATGCTCATCGAGCTGGCGGGCGGCACGGTGCTGATCCATCCCTCGGGGCCCGAGAACCTCAAGGTGACCACCCCGCTCGACCTGCGCGTCGCCGAGCTGCTGCTCGCCGAGCGGGCTGGATGAGGTGCTGATCCGCACGTGCCGGTCCGCTCGACGGGGACGCGGCGCGGATCAAGCCCCTCCTACCCAGCGGTGCGGTCGTCGGCCAGGGCCGCCGGGTCCGCCCACGCGGTGGCCATGTCGACGCGAGCCCCTCGAAAGGGCACGCCCTCGGCCTCGAGCAGGCGTCGTTGCCGCGCGCCCTTGGCGAGCGAGCCGTCGGCGCGGACGATCCGCTGCCAGGGAACGTCTGGGTCCTCGCACGCCGCCAGCACCATGCCGGCGAAGCGTGGCGCCTCCGGACAGAGGTCGCCGTAGGTGGCCACGAACCCGATCGGCACCGAGCGGGCACGATTCAGGACCTCGAGCGCGCGGGGCGCGGCGGTCAGCGACGCAGCAGCACCCACAGCAGCGCCGCGGCGAAGCCGATCTGGCCGAACGACAGAGCGGTGCCGAAGTTCGCCGCGCCGAGCGCCGCCGCGAGCGCGCTCGAGGCGGCGAACGCGGCGGCCAGGGTCGCCAGGTCCTGTGCGGTCCTAGACATTGGGGCTCTTGTAGGTGGCGCTTCCGACCCGTCTGCTCCGGCCCAGCGGCAGCCCCGCCGCCTCCCGCGCCTCATCGTGGAGGTGGGCCACGCGCCTTCGCAGGTAGAGGCGGCGCTGGATGTACAGGGTGCCGATCCCGGCCAGCAGGATCATTGCCAGGTTGAGCGAGAGCTGCTCCATCGCCCCGACCCACTCGTGCCAGTCGGCGAGCGCCGCGGCAACGCCGACGTTCGCGGCGGCGGGAATGGTGGTCACCGAGATCAGCACCCCGATCAGCGCCCCCGACTTGGCCGAGGTCAGGGACAACACGCCCGCGGTGCCGGCCAGGTAGGCGACGATGAAGCTCCACTCGTTCGGGCTGGAGATGAACTGCGTGAACGGGTGCCCGACCTGAGAGAAGTCATCGGGCACCAGGCCCACCGCATCGAGCAGCAGGGTGGCGAAGAAGGTGGCCGTGATCCCGACCGTGAACCCGATCGCCAGCGCGCGCAACGACCGCCTCAGCAGGTCCCTGCGCCTCTGGACGGCGGCGACGCAGACTCCGGCGATCGGGCCGAACTCCGGGCCGACGATCATCGCGCCGATGATCAAGATCAGCTGATCGGTGAGGATCCCGACCATCGCGATCAGCATCGCCAGGACCATGAAGGCCAGGAAGCTGCCGGAGAGCTCCACGTTCTCCGACGTCCGTGCCTCGACCTCCTCCCAGACCACGGCGTCAGAGGGAAGGCCCGCGGTCGCCTTCTCGGCGGCGATCGCCGCGTCCGAGACCTGCGAGTCGATCATCTCCATCGCGATCGACCCCTCGTGATCGATGTTCAGCTCGCGCAGGTCGGAGATCACCACGCTCGCCTCCTCGCGGGTGATGTCGCAGAGGATCACGTCGCCCTGCGGGCGCTTGGCGGCCCGCTCGAGGTAGATCACGTTGCAGACCGACGACGTCGCCTCGAGCAGGTCGAGCGCGTGCTCGGCCTGATAGCTCGGGACCACGATCCGCAGGTGGACCATGCGCCGGTTAGCGTACAGACACGATGCTGACGGACTACCACGTCCACCTGCGCGACGACGACGACGACCAGCCCCCGGACCGCGTCGCTTTCACGGTCGAGAACGTCGACCGCTACCTGGCGGCGGCCGAGCAGGCGGGGATCGGCGAGCTCGGCTGCTCGGAGCACGTCTACAGATTCCGTGCCGCGCTCGACATCTGGCGGCATCCGTTCTGGGAGCAGCAGGCTCACGACGACCTGGACGCCTACTGCACGTTCGTCAGGACGACGTCGCTCCGGCTCGGGCTCGAGGTCGACTTCGTGCCGGGCGCTGAGGACAGGACCGCCAACCTGCTCGACAGCCACGACCTCGACTACGTGCTGGGCTCGGTCCACTTCGTCGGCGATCGCGCCGTGGATCACGAGGGCTGGGATATCTGGACGCGGCAGGGCGACCCGGACGAGGTCTGGCGTCGCTACTTCGAGGCGTTGGCGGCGGCGGCCCGCAGCGGCCTGTTCGACGTGCTCGCGCATCCCGACCTGGTCAAGGTCTGGGGACGGGCGCGCCCCCGGCCCGAGCGCGACCCGCGCTTCTACTATGAGCCCGCTGTCGAGGCGATCGCCGAGGCGGAGGTGGCGGTCGAGGTCTCGACCGCGGGGCTACGCAAGCCGGTGGCCGAGCTCTACCCGGCGGCCGAGTTCGCCGCCATGTGCCTGGAGGCCGGGGCGTCCTTCACGCTCTCCTCGGACGCCCACGCGCCGGTCGAGGTTGGGTACGCGTATGAGCGCGCAGTAGCCGAGATGCGCGACTGGGGCATCGAGGAGATCGTCACCTTCGAGCGCCGGCGGCCGGCGCTGGAGCCGTTGGGATGAGCACGAGCGGGGGCACGCGACGGTGAGCATCCGGCTCGGGGTCGGCTACGACGCGCACCGGTTCGCGCCCGACCGGCGCCTGATGCTCGGCGGAGTCGAGGTCCCGTATGAGCTCGGGCTCAGCGGCCACTCCGATGCGGACGTCCTCATCCACGCGGTGATCGACGCGATCCTCGGGGCCGCCGGGCAGGGGGACCTCGGAACCCTGTTCCCTCCGGATGAGGAGCGATGGCGCGACGCCGACTCGCTCGACCTGCTCACGGTGGCGCTCGGCAGCGTTCCGGGCCGGGTGGTGAACGTGGACGCGACCGTGATCTGCGAGGAGCCGGCGATCGACCCCCATCGCGCCGAGATGGAGCGAAACCTCGCCGAGACGCTGTCCGCGGCGGTGAGCGTCAAGGCGACCACCAACGAGGGGATGGGCTGGCTCGGGCGAGGCGAGGGCATCGCCTGCGTGGCGGTGGCGCTCATCGACCTCAACTAGGTTGGCGCTGTTGCGCGCCGCCGGGCGCATAAGCTTCGCTTCGATGCTTCGCGCGCTGGGCGACAAGCTTCGCTCCGACGTCGTCAGCCGTCCGTTCGACTACCTCGGCCGCCGGGTCAAGCTGGGGTCGCTCGGTCCTCTCAGCGACGTTCCGTTCAACGTCAGAACGCTCGCCGAAGCCGGGGTGCTCCGTCCGGTGCGCCCGGACAAGCTGGCGCTGATGATGCGGGTCCTGGCCCGCTGGGGCGCCTCCCCGGCGGCCGGGATCACCTCCGCAGCGATCAACCATCCCGACGCTCCGATGATCCTCGACGAGTCGGGGGCGTTGACGTTCGCGGCCGTTCACAGCCGCTCGAACGCGCTCGCGCGCGCCCTCGCGGCCCAGGGGGTGGGCGAGGGCGATGGGGTGGCAGTCATGTGCCGCAACCACCACGGCCTGATCGAGGCGACGCTCGCGATCTCGAAGCTGGGCGCCAACGGCCTGTACATGAACACCGCCTTCGCGGCTCCGCAGCTCGCCGAGGTGGTGGAGCGCGAGCAGCCGGTGGTCTTGATCTACGACGAGGAGTTCGCCGGGCTCCTCGGGCAGGCCCGCGAGGCGGGGAAGGAGATCGGCTTGAAGCGCCTGGTCGCCTGGCGTGAGCACGGCGAGGCGGAAGATGCCTCGCTCGACGAGCTGATCTCCTCGACCGCCGACGCCGACCTCGATCCGCCAACCGAATCCAGTCGGTTCGTGATCCTGACCTCGGGCACGACCGGGGCGCCGAAGGGGGCTCAGCGGGCCCAGCCCGACACCCTCAGCCCGCTCGCCGCGCTGTTCTCGAAGATCCCGCTGCGGGCGGAGGAGCGGACGATGATCGTCGCCCCCCTGTTCCACTCGTGGGGGTTCGCCCACTTCGTCCTCGGCCTGTCCCTCAGCTCGACCTACGTGCTGCGACGCCGCTTCGATCCCGAGGAGACCCTGCGCGTCGCGCGGGACACCGGTGCCACGGCACTGGTGGTGGTGCCGGTGATGATGCAGCGGATCCTCGAGCTGCCCCCCGAGACGCTCGCCGAGTACGACCTGCCCCGCCTGCGGGTGACGGCCGCCAGCGGCTCGGCGCTGCCGGGCGAGCTGGCGACCAGGTGGATGGACACCTTCGGCGACAACCTCTACAACCTCTACGGGTCCACCGAGGTGGCCTGGGCGACGATCGCGACCCCGGAGGACCTGCGGGCCGCGCCCGGGACCGCCGGACGACCACCTCGCGGCACCGTGGTGAGGATCGTGGACGTCGAGGGCCGCGGCGTCGACCCCGGGAAGACCGGACGGGTGTTCGTGGGCAACGAGATGGCTTTCGAGGGCTATACCGGCGGCGGCGGCAAGGAGGTGCTCGGAGGCCTGCTGTCGTCGGGAGACGTCGGCCACTTCGACAAGGCGGGGCGCCTGTTCATCGACGGCCGGGACGACGAGATGATCGTCTCGGGAGGAGAGAACGTGTTCCCGCGCGAGGTCGAGGATCTGCTCTCGAACCGCGTCGAGGTCAAGGAGGTGGCCGTGATCGGGGTCGAGGACGAGGACTTCGGCCAGCGGCTGAAGGCGTTCGTGGTCCTGAACGAGGGCGCCGAGCTCAGCGTCGACGACGTCAAGGACCACGTCAAGTCGAACCTGGCCCGCTACAAGGTGCCGCGCGAGGTCGAGTTCATCGAGTCGCTGCCGCGCAACGCGACCGGCAAGATCCTGAAGCGCGAGCTGGCCTAGTGGGCACGACCCACCGGGCGGCCGCTCGCCGCAAATAGCATCAGCGAGACGATGCGCGAGGTGAGGATCAGGGACACCCTGAGCGGAGAGCTGCGCCCGCTCGAGCCGCGCGATCCGCCGCGGGTCGGGATCTACGCCTGCGGCCCGACGGTCTATTCGCGGATCCACATCGGCAACGCCCGCCCGTACGTGATCTTCATGCTCCTGCGGCGCTTTCTGGCCTCGATCGGGTACGAGCCGCGCCTGGTCATCAACGTCACCGACATCAACGACAAGATCTATGCGGCCGCGGGCGAGGCCGGGGAGGCGTCGGAGCGGTTCGCCGAGCGGATGACGAGCGCCTACATCGAGGACACCGACCGGCTCGGGCTCGGCCGTCCCGACGACGAGCCGCGGGCCTCGGAGACGATCGCGGAGATAGTCGCCCTGATCGAGGCGCTGGTCGAGGCCGGCCACGCGTATGAGTCCGGGGGCGATGTCTACTTCAGGGTCCGCAGCTTCCCGGCCTACGGCAGACTTTCGAACCGCGACCCGGAGGAGATGGATCAGGGCGAGGAGGCGGGCACCGAGTCGCTGAAGGAGGACCCGCTCGACTTCGCGCTCTGGAAGGCGCGCAAGCCCGACGAGGACAGCGCCTGGCCCTCTCCCTGGGGCGAGGGCCGGCCCGGCTGGCACATCGAATGCTCGGCGATGGCCGAGAAGCTCCTCGGCCCCGACTTCGCGATCCACGGCGGCGGCAGCGACCTGATCTTCCCCCATCACGAGAACGAGATCGCCCAGACCGAGGCGGCGCGCGCCGCGCCGCTCGCCCGACTCTGGATGCACAACGGCATGGTCCGGATCTCGGAGGAGAAGATGTCGAAGTCGCTCGGGAACATCTTCCAGCTGTCCGCGGCCCTCGACCGCTATGGACGCGACACCGTGGTCGCGTACCTGGTCTCGGGCCACTACCGCCAGCCGCTCGAGTTCTCCGAACGGGCGCTCGACGAGGCCGCGGCGCGGGTCGAGCGGATCCGGAACTTCATCCGCGAGCTTCCGCGCGCCGAGGGTGGAGGCGAAGAGGAGTTTGTCGCCGCCCGGCGGGAGGCGCTGCTGGAGGCGCTGGCCGACGACTTCAACACCCCGAGGGCGCTCGCCGCGCTGTTCGAGCTGATCGGCGAGGGGAATCGAAGGCGCCTGGCGGGAGCGGGCGCAGCTCTCGAGCGGATGCTGCCTCTCCTCGGGCTCGAAGCGCTGCTGGCCGCCGACGAGGCCGTGGATCCGGAGGCCGAGGATCTGATGCGGCAACGCGAGGCCGCGCGGGCGGCGGGCGACTTCGCGCGCGCCGACCTGATCCGGGATGAGCTCGCCTCGCGAGGCTACGAGGTCCGCGATACGCCGCAGGGCCCACGGCTGGTTCGGCGCCCGTCCGGATGAGCCGCGCTCGTGGTGCGGGAGGCCCGAGGCGCGAGCTGGTCTACGGTCGTCGGCCAGTCGACGAGGCGGCGCGCGGCCGGCGGCGGGTGCTGCGGGTATGGACGACCGACGACCTGCCGGCGTCCGAGCTCACGCGGCTCGCCGGATCGCCCGACCACCAGGGGGTGGTGGCCGAGGTCGAGCCGTATCCCTACGTGGAGGCGACCGCTCTGCTCGAGTCGCCCGACGCCCTCGTGGTGGCGCTCGACCAGGTCACCGATCCCCACAACCTCGGGGCCGTGTGCCGTTCGGCCGAGGCCGCCGGCGCCGCCGGGGTGGTGATACCCGTGCGGCGCTCGGCGGCGGTCACGGCGGTGGTCTGCAAGTCGTCGGCGGGCGCGGTCGAGCATCTTCCGGTTGCGCAGGTGCCCAACCTCGCCGACTGGCTGGCGGTCGCGAAGGGTGCCGGTGCCTGGGTCTACGGCGCCGAGGCGGGGGCGCCGGCCACCTACAGCGACGCCGATCTGAGCGGCAAGGTGGTCCTGGTCCTGGGCAGCGAGGGCAAGGGCCTGCGCCGGCGGGTGGCCGACGGCTGCGACCTGCTGGTCTCGATCCCCGCTCGGGGAAGGATCGGCTCGCTGAACGTCTCCGCCGCCGCGGCGGTGTTGCTCGTCGAGTCGGTCAGACAGCGCTCGGGGGGCGCGAGCGAGGGGCGCTCTCGGCGCTAACAGCGTCCGCGGACGGAAGCCGCGATCTGCAACGAATCGTGCGCCGTCCGGGCCGGCCGGTTGACAGAAGAACGCCCCTGTGCTTAGACTTCCGCCAAATAAGGGTGAACTAAAGGTCGAGTCTCGACCCTGGATCACCCTAAGGAGAGGGCGCCCAGGGGAGGTACGGGCGCCACGGTTTTCCCATCCGAACGGAGGAATCCTGTGGCCGCACCGACCCCGACGCACGAGTTCGCAGCCGTCCCGCCCGGCCCGGTCGCCGCGGCGGCGCGAAAGTCAGAGGCTCAACCTGAGCTTGATGATGCCTATCTGGTGGCGCTGGCCAAGCGAGGCAGCCCCGACGCCTATGACCGGATCGTCAAGCGCTATCGAGGCTTCGTGCGCCTCAAGGCCTCGTCGTACTTCCTGCTCGGCGGCGACGGGGAGGACCTGATCCAGGAGGGCCTGCTGGGCCTCTACAAGGCGATTCGCGACTATCGCACCGACCGAGAGTCGAGCTTTCGCAACTTCGCCGAGCTCTGCATCACCCGACAGATCATCACGGCGGTGAAGACGGCGAGCCGCAACAAGCACGCGCCGCTCAACCAGTACGTGTCATTCGCCCAGACCCCGGCCGGGGCCGCCGACTCCGAGACCACCCTGGAGGAGGTCCTGCCGGGCCCCGGCAGCGAGGACCCCTCCGAGCGGGTGATCGCGACCGAGGAGCTCCAGAGCCTCGTCTCGTGCATGTCGAGCGTGCTCTCCGAGCTCGAGAGCCACGTCCTGTCGCTCTACCTCGACGGGCACTCCTACGAGGCGATCGGCGAACGCCTCGAGTGCGACACCAAGACGGTCGACAACGCCCTTCAGCGGGTGAAGCGCAAGGTCAGCCTCCACCTCGCCTCGCGCGAGGTGAAGCTGTAGGCGCAGAGTCTTAGCCGGGCCCGGATACCCTGGCTCCACCTGCCCGGGTAGCTCAACTGGTGGAGCAGTGCCCTTGTAAGGCAAAGGCTGCGGGTTCGAGCCCCGCCCCGGGCTCTAAGGCGATGGCCAGCGAGCACGACTTCACCTGGCGTGACGGGGAGCGGACGATCGTCTTCCGGGCCGGGGCCTTCGCTGACGCGCCCGACCTCCTCGACCGGGGCATCTGGGGGCGCTTCGAGCTCCTGACCACGCCGCGCGCCCTCGGCGCCGCGTCGGTCGAGCTGGCCGAGCGCTCGAGCGCCGTCCACCAGGTGCCGGGCGGCCCGGTGCCTGACGCAGCCGCGGCGCTCATCGACACGGTCCGCAATCCCACGCTCGTGGCGCTGGGCGGTGGCCGCGTGATCGACACCGCGAAGGCGATCGCCGCCGTTCGCGGCGGGCGGGTCTGCGCGATGCCGACGACCCTCTCCGGCGCCGAGATGACGACCATCCATCGCCTCCCGGCCGGCCGGGAGGCCCAAGCGCCTCATCTGGTCCGGCCGGTGCTCGTGATCACGGACCCGGTCGAGATGACGACCCTCGATGAGCGTCGCCTCCGCGCCAGCGCGATGAACGCGCTCGCGCACGGAGCCGAGGCGCTGTACGGGCCGCTCGCCAATCCGGTCGCCACCTTGGCCGCGCTCCGCGGCCTGGAGCTGATCGCCGCGGCGCTCGACCAATCCCCCGACGAGCGCGATCGCGCCGAGCTCGCCCTCGGCGCGCTGCTCTGCGCCCACGCGCTCGACTCGGCCGGCTACGCGTTGCACCACGTCGTCTGCCAGACACTGGTCCAGGTGCTCGGCATCCCGCATGCCGAGACCAACGCCACCATGTTGCCGCGGACGATGGCGGCGATGCGCAAGCGCGCCCCGCACGAGATCCGCTCGCTCGCCGACGCGCTCGGCACCGACCCCGGCAAGATCCAGTCGCGGATCCAGTCCCTCGGGGGCGGCCGCCGCCGGCTGCGGGACCTGGATCCCGACCCGAGCCGGCTGGAGACGGCGCTGAACGCGATCCTCTCGCGCCCGGAGCTCGCCAACACCCCGAAGCCCCCCGACCGCGCGGAGCTCAAGCGCCTCTTCGAGCGCGCCTGGTAGGCCGCCGCCGCGGCACGCGCCGCCGCGGCGCCGCGCAAGCGCGCGTGTGCCCAGTAACACCCCGCGCCCGGGCGTGTACGCA
>JAHEXV010000073.1 GCA_023251935.1 bacterium
TTCACCGGGGAGAGCCTGGCCCGACTCGCCCGTCAAGCTGGCTTCGTTGGGTTTGAGATCGCCGATGCTCCGATGATCGACGGACACCCACGCCTGATCGGCACGCTGGTCGCTGGCCAGTGACTCCCATCACACTTTGGTAACACCGTCTGAGCAGGGATTTAGTGCGATGCCTGCATGGCCATGCCCCGCCTTCACGCACACCGCCTCGGGCGGGCGTATGGTCCCGACTCGTCCGCCGAGGCGCTTGCCGGCGCGCTCGCCGCGGGCGTCGACGGTCTCGAGACCGACGTCTGCCTGACGTCCGACGGCAAGCTAGTCGTGCTCCACGATCCCCTGCTGTCGCTCGGCACCACGATCCACGGCTGGGCCCACGAGCGCACCTCAGCGGAGATCGCTGGCGCATCGCTCCGCGATCGCCGCGGGGAGCCCACGGCGGAGCGACCGCTGTTGCTCGATGAGCTGTTGAGCTCGGCGCCCCCCGATCTGTCGCTCCAAGTCGAGGTCAAGGCGCATGCCGATCGGGAGCTCGCGCGGCGCACCGCGCCGCGATCTGCGAGCTATGCCGCCGCCGTCCGGAATGCCATCGGATCGAGGTCATCAGCTTCCACTCCGTGGCCTGCGCCACCGCCGCGGCGCACGGCTATCGCTCGCGACTGGTGCTCTTCGCGGACTACGCGCCGGAAGCGCCGGCGGCCTGGGCGACCTCGCCTCCCCGGACGCGGTCTGCACGGACCGTCCGGCCGAGCTCCGCGCCGAGGCGCTGAGGCTGGAGGAGGCGTCGTCAACCCCAACGATCCTCGGCGCGGAGCCCGCGCCGGCGGCCCTTACCGGTGAGGCGGGGCGCCGATCACGCCGACCCGCGGTGAAGGCCGGGCCGCTGCGAGAGAAACTGCGCCTGGCCTATCGGCAGGCGAGGGGGGATGCTTTAGCGGGCGGCGGGTCGTCGGCCGCGATCGATCAGGTGGCTTGCATCCCCGACCGCCTCCAGTAGGGACACATGCGGCGCAGCTCGCATTCGGGGCAGCGCGGGCGCGGACGGCAGACCGCCCGCCCGTGCCTGATCAGGTTGATGTGCAGCTCGTAGGCGTCCCGCGGATCGACCACGCGCAGGATCTCGTCGTGTGCCTGGTCGAACGACGCGCCTTCGGGCAGCAGTCCCAGCCTTCCGCCGACCCGGTGGACGTGGGTGTCGACCGGGATCTCCGGGCGATCGAAGGCGAACATCAGGACGCAGGCAGCGGTCTTGCGCCCGACGCCCGGGAGCGAGGTGAGGAACTCGATCGCGGGCTGGCGCGGCGCCCCGGCGAGCCAGTCGAGATCGGGGTGGTCGCCCAACCGCTCGAGGATCGCCTTGATGCGCGGCGCCTTGGTGTTCGCCAGCCCACCGGGGCGAATCGCGTCGATCAACTCCTCGACCGGGGCGTCGCGTACCTCCTCCCAGGTGGGAAAGCGCTCGCGGAGTCGTCGGTAGGCGACGTCTCGATTAGAGTCGGAGGTGTTCTGGGAGAGGACGGTGCGGACGAGCTCGGCGATCGGGTGACCGTGAGGCTCGTTGATCGGGCGGCCGTAGAGCGTGCGGAGCCGGTCGCGGATCGCCCGCACGCGCCGCTTCTCGGGTCGCCTCCAAGCCATCCCGCGAGGATATGTGCGAGCCGGGACCACCGGCGTGTTTACAATTTCGCAACCCCGTGTCTCGCCTCGTCCACAGCGCCGGGCGCCGACTGCCCCGTGGTTGGCGCGACCTGCTGCGTCAGGCCGCGCTGTTCTTCCTCGCCTACAACCTCTACCAGGTGGTGCGCGGGGTCGCCGACGGGCGCCAGGCGGCGGCGATCGCGAACGGCCTCCACGTCATGCATCTCGAGCGCTCGGTCGGGGCCTTCTTCGAGCCGGGGCTGCAGCAGGCCTTCCTGACCCATCAGTGGGTGATCGAGGTCGCCAACTGGATGTATTTCAACAGCCACTTCGTGATCACCGCGGCGTTCCTTGTCTGGCTCTACCTGTTCCGCAACGAGAACTTCAACTTCGTGCGCAACATGTTCATGGTCGCGATGGGGCTGGCGCTGCTCGGCTACGCGCTGTTCCCGACCGCACCGCCCCGGATGTTTCCGGGCGCGGGGTTCACCGACACGATCAGCGCCTTCACCCACACGAACCAGGACTCGTCCTTCGCCAGCGTGCTGGTCAATCCGTACGCGGCGGTGCCGAGCATGCACATCGCCTTCTCGTTGCTGATCTCGGTCCCGGCGATGAACCTGGTCCGCAGCGCCTGGGCGCGGGCCCTTTGGTCGATCTACCCGCTGGTCGTCTTCTTCGTCATCGTGGTGACCGCGAATCACTTCTGGTTCGACGCCGCCGCCGGGGCGGCGGTCGCCTGCATGGCCGCGGCGACGGCGCACCAGCTGGCGCGCCTGCGGCCCGACACCTGGTCGTGGCACGACGAGGCGATCGACGAGGCGCCTGCCTGAGCGAATCACTCCGGCGACCTCACGCGCCGACGAGAGGAACGATCTGCACGGTATGGGTGCTCAAGTGACCTCTCGACCGTTGGTCCGGCTGTCGGCGCCTGCCTGTTCCCTACCCAGCCTCCGGCCGCCCGCGTAGCCGCCGCGCCGGAACGGGAATCAATCATCTAGCGTCCCCCGCGTGCCAGCTGAACTTCCCGGCGGTGGGCAGCTTCGCGACGTGCGAACGACCGAGGAGCTGCGCTCGTACGCGCGCGGGCGCCTGATCGAGTCCCGCCTGACGCCGAATGCGATCTCGCTCAGCGGTCTGATCCTCAACCTGGCCGCGGCGGTCCTCGTGGTCGAGCGGCTGTTCTTCCTCGCCGGCCTCGCGTTCATCGTCGGCTCGGTGATGGACACCCTGGACGGCCGCTATTCGAGGATGTCGGGCAAGGGCACCCTGTTCGGCGCCTTCCTCGACTCCACCCTGGACCGCATCGAGGAGGGGATCGTGCTGACCGCCGTCGCCTGGTACTTCGCCGACCAGGGGGACGCGGTGGCCGCCGCCGGCTGCGTTGTCGCGGTCCTGGGCTCGCTGATGGTTTCCTACACCCGAGCCCGGGCCGAGGCCCTGGGGGTCGAGTGCAAGGTTGGGATCGCCACCCGGCCGGTTCGCGTCGTCGTGCTCTCGATCGGGCTCGTGTTCGCGAAGGGCGCCGGGGTCTTCGACGTTGAGCTGCTCGCTCCGGCCATCTACGCTATGGCGGCGCTGACCGCGCTCACCGTGGGACAGCGCGTCTGGCACGTGCGGAGAGAGATCAGCGTGCTGGATGCCTGAGCTTGCGGTTCCGACGACCCACAATGTGTAACCCGGACGACAGCGCGGCGTAGTAGGAGGCTCCGACCCGCCGCGAGGAGGACCTTCCACGCAATGAGCACCGACACCGGATCGACACACAACGGCGCCGCCGCCAACGGCCATCTAGTCGATGACGGCAGGGTCCGCGTCGCGATCGTCGGGGCGGGCAACTGCGCCAACTCCTTCATCCAGGGCGTCACCTACTACAAGGACGCCGACCCGGCGGAGCAGGTGCCGGGCCTGATGCACGTCGACCTCGGCGGCTATCACGTGCGGGACATCGAGTTCGTGGCCGCGTTCGACATCGATGCGGAGAAGGTCGGCAAGGACCTCTCGGAGGCGATCTGGTCGGGGCAGAACGACACGATCAAGTTCGCCGAGGTCCCCGAGCTCGGGGTCAAGGTCCACCGCGGTATGACCCACGACGGGCTCGGCAAGTACCTGAAGGAGAAGATCACCAAGGCCCCGGGCCCGACCGACGACGTGGTCGGGATCCTCCGCGACACCAAGGCCGACGTGCTGGTCTGCTACCTGCCGGTCGGCTCGGAGCAGGCCACCAAGTGGTATGTCGAGCAGGCGCTGAAGGCGGGCGTCGGGTTCGTCAACTGCCTGCCGGTGTTCATCGCTCGCGAGGACTACTGGGACGGGCGCTTCCGCGAGGCGGGCCTGCCGATCGTCGGCGACGACATCAAGTCGCAGGTTGGCGCGACCATCGTCCACCGACAGCTCGCGCGGCTGTTTCACGACCGGGGGGTTCGCCTCGAACGCACCTCGCAGCTCAACGTCGGCGGCAACATGGACTTCTACAACATGCTCGAGCGCGAACGGCTGGACTCGAAGAAGCAGTCGAAGACCAACGCAGTCACCTCGATCATGGGCCATGAGCTGCCGCCCCAGGATGTCCATGTCGGCCCGTCGGACTACGTGGCCTGGCTCACCGACCGCAAGTGGGCTCACATCCGGCTCGAGGGTCGGTCGTTCGGGGACGTGCCGCTGAACGTCGAGCTGAAGCTCGAGGTCTGGGACTCGCCGAACTCGGCCGGGATCGTGATCGATGCCGTCCGGATCATCAAGCTGGCGCTCAACAACGGGATTGCCGGCCAGCTCGACGGTCCCTCCAGCTACCTGATGAAGTCGCCGCACGCCCAGCGACCGGATGATCAGGCCCGCGAGCAGACCGAGGAGTTCATCCGCGGGCACGCGCGCAAGCCAGCAGGCAAGCGCGCCACCGAGCTCAAAGCCGGGACCTAGCCCGGTCGGGTGGGCCCCGCGGCCCGCCCGCTTCTATGCTGGCGCCGTGACCGACGAGCCGCTCTCGATCGCCCAGGTGAGCCCCCACCCCTGGGGATCGCCGCACGAGGTGAACGAGTTCGTCGGCCGGGTCTCCGCGGGCCTGGCCGATCGGGGGCACAGGGTCGTCGTGGCCGCCCCGGCCGGCTCACGCGCGGCGGTGCGCGAGTCGCGCCGCGTCATCCGCGCCGCCCGCCAGCGCCCCGAGGCGCTCTTCGACGGGTCGTGGACCGGGGCGCGCGCTGGAGGGGAGTCCGGCCCGCCGGTGTTGGCGGTTGGCTCGAGCCTGGCGATGCCCCGCGGTCCGGGGCCTCGCCCCGCGCCGGTGCCCATCGACCTCAGCAGGCCGCTCGATGAGCTTCTCGGCGGGGTCGGGCTCGACATCGTGCACGTGCACGATCCGTTCGCCCCCAGCGCCTCCTCGGTGGCCCTGCGGCATTCGCGCTCGCTGAACGTGGGCAGCTTCCACGAGCCGAGCGAGCGCGTCCTCTCGACCCAGGTGGCGCGGCCGCTGGTCGAGGTCTTCTTCGGCCGGCTCGACGCCCGCACGGTCAGCACCCGGGCGACGTCGGAGCTGATGGAGCGCTTCTTCCCGGGAACCTACGAGCTGGTCGCGCCGGGCGCGGCCTCCGGTTCCCCCAGCTGGCCGGGAGATCGCGACGCAGTGCCGGCCGAGGCCGAGGAGGAGCGACCGGTGAGGATCGCCTTCTGTCTGGAGGAGGAACGGGGGGCCCTGCGACTGTTCCTCCGGGCGCTGCGCCGCCTGCCGCTCGACCTGGAGTGGGAGACTGCGATCTGGCTGCCCGACGCCGGTGAGGTTCGGATCGCGCGCCGCCTCCAGGACCGGGTTCACGTCGTCGGCCCGCGGGAGACGTCACCGGGGGAGCTGATCGCGGCCGCCGACATCGTCTGCGTCGCCTCGGGCGGCCCTCGAGTGGCTCCCGGGCTCCTGCGCGCGGGGCTCGCCTCGGGGACGGTCCCGGTGGCCTCGCACCTGCCGCTGTACGAGGAGCTCGCCGGTGGGGGGCAGCGAGGGCTGCTGTTCCCGCCTGGAGACGCGATCACGCTCGCGGGCCAGCTCGAGCGGCTGACCGCCGAGCCGAGCCTGCGCCGGGAGCTCGCGCGCCGCGGGCGGGGCTCCGTCCCGGACTGGGATGCGGCCGTCGACCAGGTGGAGGGGATCTACCGTCGCCTCTGTGCGCGGCGCCACGATCCGGAAGGCGACCGGGCGGTGCGGCGACGGCTGTCGGCTCGCCGGCGAATCTTCGTCGATCTCCACATGCACACCGACCACTCGCCGGATTGCGCCACCCCGGTCGAGGTGCTTCTGGCCACGGCCCGTGATCGAGGCCTCGGCGCGATCGCGATCACGGACCACAACGAGATCTCCGGTGCGCTGGCGGCCCGCGACCTCGCCGAGGAGATGGGCGACCTCAAGGTGATCGTCGCCGAGGAGGTGAAGACCGCCGGCCAGGGTGAGGTGATCGGACTGTTCGTCGAGGAGAAGATCCCCAAGGGCCTGACGATGCAGAACGCGATCGCCGAGATCCGAAGGCAGGGCGGGCTCGTCTACGTCCCCCATCCCTTCGATCGCCTTCACTCGGTCCCCGACTACGAGCACCTGCTCGAGATCGTCGAGGAGATCGATGTCCTCGAGGTGTTCAATCCGCGGGTCGCGCTGACCGCCTTCAACGAGGAGGCGGAGCGCTTCGCCGCCAAGTATCGAATCGTCCCCGGGGCGGGATCCGACAGTCACGTCGCGCAGGGGTTGGGGAGCGTGATGATCCGCCTGCACGACTTCGACGGTCCCGAGGAGTTCCTGGAGGCGATGCGCGACGCCGACATCGTCCGCAAGCACAAGAACCTGATCTACGTCCAGGCGCTGAAGCTGCTCCAAACGACCGGTCGTGCGAACAACGCCCGGCGGGCCGCGTCGTCGAGGACGGCGCGACCAGTGAAGGGCGGGCGGCCGCGGGCCCACCGCTCGGCGGCCGGTCGCCGCGCCGAGCGGCGGCGCGCGCAAGGCAAGGGCTGATGCACGTGGAAGGAGCGGCGCCGGGGCCGTCAAAGAAGGCGCAAGTCCACCAGTCGAGCGCCAGAGCCACTCGGAGAGCCAGCTTGCCGACCACCGACGACGAGATTCAGGAGAAGTACCTCGAGCGGGCGATCCGCGAGCTCAACCAGCTCACCCATCGGCTCCAGGAGTGCTCGGACTGTCCCCGCGGGAACCTGATGCCCGTGCTCGGCTCGGGTCATCCTCAGGCCGACATCCTGTTGCTCAAGTACGCGCCGACCGCGGCGGAGATCGAGGAGGGGGTGGCGTTCTACGGCCGGGCTGGAAACGCGCTTCGCAAGAGCTTCAAGCGCCTCAACATCGATCCGCTGGTCGTCTACGGGACGCTGTGCGTCAAGTGCCCGGTCGACGATCCGAGCCTCGCATCGGGCGAGTGCGTGGAGCGAATCGCCGAGGAGCTCGACATCGTGCAACCGCGCATCGTCGTGGTCATGGGCCAGCCGGCTTTGGAGGCGCTGAACGAGGTGGAGGTGCCGCTCGCCCGGCCGCTGGAGCCGGAGCTCGGCTCGATCCAGCAGCTGACGCCCACGGTCGAGGCGCTGTACGTGCCCGACATCGACGAGTCGCTCGACTCCGAGGAGTCCAAGCGCGAGTTCTGGGCCGCGTTCCGCTCGCTTGGTGAGTGGTACTCGGAGCTCCCGCCGTACTAGGAAATAACTCCGCCGACATCCTCCGCTTCGCGTCCGGTGTCGGCGGGTTCGGACGCGTTACGGGGCGGCAGGTCGTACTCGCTTCTACCGGGACTTCGTCCCTAGCCCGGGCGAGCTAGTCTCGGGTGTATGGAGCTGGAAGAGCACTCGATCGAGGAGCTGCCCGAGCGCTGCCAGAACTGCGGCGCGACCTTGACCGGCGAGGAGAAGGAGCGAATCCTCGACCAGGGTTCGAGCCTCGTGTTGTGCACGATCTGCGTCGCCGAGGCGGACGCGATCCCAGACGACGAGGGCGAGGACGGCGAACCGACCTACTAGGCGCCCCTAAGAGGGTGCCGCCGCCTCGGCGACGGCGCTCATCGCCTCCAGCGTCGCACTGGCCAGGCCTCGGACCACCACCACGTCGAGCGCCTCGTAACGGCTCAGCTCTGCATCGGCAGTCTCGCGGTCGGCGACGGCGACGCCGACGCTTCCCGGCGGCTCGTCGAGTCGCTCGAAGTGGTTGCGATAGCCGTCATGCAGGTTGCGGTAGAAGGACTCCTCCTTGGCGAGCCGCTCGGCGGCGTCTTCGCCGACGGCGGTGCGCACGTAGCCGAACACCGGTGGCGGCTCGCGGCCGACCTCGCGGGCCCCGGCGTGCACCTGCCGGCGAGCGCGGGCGGCGAACTCGGGGAGCATCCAGTTGAAGAACGCACCGTCGAAACCGCTGCCGGCGAGCGCGCACATCTTCGGGCCCATCGCGGCGAGCACCAGCCGGGCCCCGGGAATCGCCTCGCGGAGCTCCGGCAGCGCCTCGCGCATCGCGGTCAGCGGCTTGGCGCCGAAACCGGCCCCGAGCCCGATCCAAAGACGCTCTCGATCGAGGCCGAGCTGGTCGATCCTGGCATTGATCTCGGCCGGCCGATGGCGGTCCAGGGCCATCACCGCCACCCCCAGCTCGAGATCCGCGGAGCCGTCCGCGAACGCCGCGGCGGTGTCGAGACCGTGCGCCGCGGGATGGTCGTTCGACCACAGCGAGGAGTAGCCCAGCTGCTCGCAACGGGCTGCCAGGGGGCCGGCGATCGCCGGGTCCAGCCCGGCGGCGACTCCAAAGCCTCGAACCCGGCCTCGACTCCCTCGGGACGGGGCGCTCACGTTCGCTCCAGCAGCGCGACGCACTCCACGTGCGGCGTCTGCGGGAACATGTCGACCGGCGTCACCCGCCGCAGGCTATAGCCGGCCGCCGAGAGCTGGGAGGCGTTGGGGGCGAGGGTGGTCGGGTTGCAGGAGACGTAGACGACGCGGCGGGCATCACACTCGATCACCCTGCGCGCGACCTTCTTCGAGAGGCCGGCCCGGGGCGGATCGACGATCACGACGTCGGGCCGTCCGGCTTGCTCTAGCAGGGGTCGGACCCCGAGTCTCACGTCGGCGGCGACGAAGCGCGCGTTGACGATCCCGTTTCGCAGCGCGTTGCGCTCCGCGTCCGCCACCGCGCCGGGCGCCACCTCGATCCCCCATACCTCTCCCGCGCGGCCGGCGAGAGCGAGCGCGATCGTCCCGATCCCGCAGTAGAGGTCGAATACCCGCTCTCCTCCAGACAGCCCGGCATGCGCCGCGACAACCGCATGGAGGCGCTCGGCCATCACGGTGTTGGTCTGAAAGAAGGCGCCGGGGGAGATCGAGAACCGCAGCCCCGCGAGTTCCTCCTCCAAGAGCTCCCGGCCGAGAGCCCCGGTGGGGCCCTCGGTCCCGTCGCCCCGGCCCTCGACCACGGTGTGGAGGTCGACCGGGGGCCTGGCAAAGCTCGCCGGCGAGGTGACGAGGCGCGTTTGCACCTGGCCGGTGCGCACTCCCTCGCGGACGACGAGATTCCGCAGCACGCCGGACCGATCTCGCCGGTCGTAGGCGGGAATCCGCTCGATTCGCGCCCAGTCGCGAACCTCGTTGCGCGCGGCGTTGTTGCGCTCCGAGGCGAGCAGGCAATCGTCGACGTCGATCACCTCGGCCCAGCTTCCGCGCCGGTGGAAGCCGAGCACGAGCTCACCGTCGCGCTCGCCGAACGAGTACTCGAACTTGTTGCGGTACCGCCAGGGCTCGATCGCGGGCTCGATCGGCTCGAGCTCGAATCCGTTCAGGCCACCGAGGCGGCGCAGCGCGTCATCGACCAGGCGCGCCTTCTCGGAGAGCTGGCGCTCGTAGGGCAGTCCCTGCCACGGCGCGCCGGGGCAGGGCTCGCCCTCGTGCAGGCATCGATCTGCGACCCGGTGCGAACTCGGGTCGATCAGCTCGAGGACGCGCGCCTCGCCGAAGTCTCGCTTCGCCTTCTCCAGCCGGGCCCGGACTCGGTCGCCCGGCAGGCCGCCCGTGACGAAGACGACGTAACCGTCGGCGCGCGCCACGCCACGGCCGCCATGGGCAAGCGACTCGATCTCGAGCAACAGCTCCTCGCCGCGACGCGGTCGCGGGGCTCGGACGGTTGCAGAGGTCACCACGCGCCTATCGTTGCAGCCCTTGGGGTTCGACCTCGACGAATACCGGCGGCGGGCGGAGCGGTTCTGCGAGGAGCTGAGCCGCGAGTACTACCTGCACCTGGCGGGGCACAAGCCCGATTTGGAGATCGAGGCGATCTATCGGGGTTACGCGGACCTGTTCACCCGCGATGCCATGGGTCGACTGCGCGAGCTGGCCGCCGGGACGACGGACGGCGAAGAGCGCCGCCGCCTCCGCTACCTGCTGCATTTCTGCTTCGAGGGAGTTGTCGGCGCGGAGACGAGGCGCGAATCGGCCGAGCTGGCCGGCCTCGAGGCGACGCTGGAGGTCGACCCGGGCGACGGGCCGGTTCCCTACCGCACGATCCCGATCGAGCAGGCCAATGAGGCCGACGCCGAGCGCCGCGGGGTGCTCGAGGAGCTGCGGGAGCAGGTGCTCGCCGAGCGCCTCAACCCGCTGCATCGCGCCTCGCTCGAACGCGCCCACGATCTCTGTCGGGCGTTCGGCTGGGCCAGCTATGCGGACGCCTACGCCGAGCTTCGCGGTCTCGACCTCGAGGCGCTGGCGCACCAGACGGCGCGGTTCCTCGACGCCACCGAGGATCTCTACCCGGAGCTCGTCGACCCCCAGCTCGAGCGCCGGGGCCTGCTCTCGCTGGGGGAGCTTCGGCGCTGCGATCTACCGCGCTTCTTCCGCGCCACGGATCTCGATTCGCTGTTCGAGGCCGGCGGGCTGATCGACTCGCTCAGGTCCACTCTGGCGAGATTGGGCGTCGGACTCGACGGCCAGGACAACATCCACCTGGACACCGAGCCGCGACCGACCAAGTCGGCGCGGGCGTTCTGCTCCACGCCGCGGGTGCCCGCCGAGGTCTATCTGGTGATCGCGCCCCACGGCGGTCGAGACGACTACGCGGCTCTGTTTCACGAGGCGGGGCACGCCGAGCACTACGCGCACACCGATCCCCGCCTGGCGTTCGAGTTTCGGCGGCTGGGCGACAACTCGGTCACCGAATCGTTCGCCTTCCTGCTCGAGCATCTGGTCACCGAGCCGACCTGGCTGCGTGAGCGGCTCGCGGTCGAGGATCCCCTGCCCGCGGTCGCCCAGGCTCGTGCCTCGAGGCTGCTGCTGCTGCGCCGGTACGCGGCGAAGCTCGCCTACGAGCTCGAGCTCCACGGCAGCCCGTCCCGGCTCGAGGAGATGCCGGCTCGCTACTCGGAGCTGCTGACCGCGGCGCTTCGCGTGCCCTGGCCGCGCGACAGCTGGCTGGCCGACGTCGACGAGGGGTTCTACGCGGCCTGCTACCTGCAGGCCTGGGCGCTGGAGGCTCGGTGGCGGGCGGCGCTCCGCGAGGCCTACGGCGAGGATTGGTTCGAGTCTGCGGCGGCTGGCGAGTGGCTACGTGGTCTGTGGCACGAGGGCCAGCGCCTCGACGCCGGCGAGCTGCTCGCCGACACGGTTGGGGGAGAGCTCGACTTCGCCGCGCTCGCCGGGGCCATCTGAGCCCGCCGCCGGGCTCGGGCGCGGAGGGATTTTGCCCAGCGCCCTACTTGAGGCGTCGATCGATCTCGGCGAGCACGCCCTTGCGCGCCTTGCCGCGCTTCTCGCGGGCGCGAACCTGGCGGAGCTCGGCCGGGCTCAGGTGGCGCAGCCTCGACTTGATCTGGTTGGCGGTCAGCTGGTCGTACGCAGTGATCGGTCCGCCGGCCGTCACCCCGGCCCGCCGCCGCAGGCGGTCCGCTCGAGCGAGCGGCTCGTCGGCGGCGTCGCGCGCCGCTCGCGCGGCCCG
>JAHEXV010000074.1 GCA_023251935.1 bacterium
CACGAGCTACGGGATGGTAGAGCCGTGATACAAGGGGTCGGTGAGCCCCGGCCCCACGACCGCCGTCGTCACCGACACGACGGCGTACCTACCGGACGAGCTCGTGGCCCAACACGGCATCCACCGGATCAGCCTCTATGTCTCGCTCGCCGGGGAGCAGCGACCCGAGATCGAGATCGAGGAGTCCGAGTACGCGGAGTTCTATGAGCGCCTGCGCCGCAGCGACAAGGGGGCGACGACGTCCCAGCCCTCGGTCGGCGATTTCACCTCCGTGTATGCGCCGCTGCTCGAGCAGGGCCTCCAGATCGTCTCGATTCACCTCTCCGCCGGGATCTCGGGCACCTGCGAGTCGGCCCAGCAGGCCCGGCAGCGCCTCGTGGACGAGAACCGCGGGGGCGAGCGGATCCACATCTACGACAGTCGATCGGCAGCCGGCGGCCTGGGGTTGGTGGTCCTCGCCGCGGCGGACGCGGCGGCGGCCGGGGCGGACGGGCCCCAGACGCTCGCCGTCGCCGAGCGCTGTCGTGAGAGGCTCGCGATGTGGTTCGCGATCGACACCCTGGAATACCTCCGAAAGGGCGGGCGAATCGGCGCCGCTCAGGCGTGGTTGGGGTCGGCGCTCCAGATCAAGCCGATCCTGACCCTGGTCGAGGAGATCACCCCGGTCGAACGGGTGCGCACCCGCCGCCGCGCCCTGGAGCGGATGGTCGACTTCGCCCGCGAGCGCCATTCCGACGGCGCCGACGCCTGGGTCGTCCAGCACATCCAGGACCCCGAGACGGCCCGGCGCCTGGTTGAGGAGGGGCGGGAGATCTTCGGCTCCGACCCGGCGTTCGTCTCGGAGGTCGGCCCTGTGCTCGGGGCCCACGTCGGACCGGGGATGATCGGGGTCGGCGGGGTCCCGCCGTGGATGCTCGATTAGCGGCCGATCAACCGTCGCCGGGGATCGGCGGCGAGGCCTCGATCTCCGCGAGGCGTCGATAGAGGGCGGGGTCGTTGGCGCGCATCGGAATCGCGGCGTGTCTGGTCACCATCCGGTGGGCGCGGACAGCCGCCGCCAGCGCCTGAAAGCGCGGCTGGGGGGCCGGTCGCCGCGGTCGCGACTCCCGCGCATCGGGGATGGGCAGCTCCTGGGTGGGCGGTGTGGCTTCGGCGTTGGGCATCCTCGGTCCTTTCTCGGTTGGCTGCTGGGGCCGGCGGCTGCGTCAACCCACCCCGTCGGATAGCTCCCGCAGCCGGCGGTAGAGGGCTTGGTCGTGGGGGCACTCCCTGACGACCTGCTCGGCGGCGCGGGCTTCGTGGTCGCGGACCGCCGCGGCCAGGGCCGAGAAGCGCCTCTCCTGGAGCTCGCGCCGGACCAAGCTCGTGAATCGCGGGCTCAGATTGCGGCGCGGATCGGATGAGGGAGTCAAAGCCGGGATCCTTTTCCCTAGTTTGTTGGCCAGCGTGATCAAGATAGCACGCCGGCCCCGCAACCACCCCGCCGAGAGAAGCAACTTTTCACCGTGAGAGGAACAACCTGCGCCGTATTGGTGCTCGAGTGACCTTTCGTCGGCGTCCGGAGTCGCCCGGCTAGCCCGCTTCGGCGGGTGCCTCGCTGGCGGCGGGCGGCGGCTCTTCCCCGTGCCTGAATCGCCAGTAGTCGCGGACCACCGCCTGCACGGCGGCCGCCGCCGGGATCGCCATCAGGGCGCCGAGGACGCCGAGCAGGGCGGCGCCGATCAGGATCGCGGCGATCACGATCAGGGGATGCAGCTCGACCGCGCGGCCATACACGTACGGCTGGATCAGGTTGTTCTCCACCTGCTGATAGAGGATCAGGACCGCGGCCCAGACGATCAGGCCGACGGGAAAGCTGACCAGTCCGACCACGATTCCGACCAGGATCCCGCCGAGGGTCGCGCCGACCAGCGGGATCAGGTCGAAGAAGCCGAACAGGATCGCGAGCGGGACCGCGAACGGCACGCCGAGGATCCGCAGGGTCACATAGGTCACGAGCCCCGCCAGGATGCTGATCACGAAGTTGCCGAACACGTAGCCGGCGATCGCGTCGGAGATGTCCACGGCGATCTTCCGAAGCCGCCGGGCCCGCTCCGGCGGCGCCTGTTGGTAGAGGAAGTCGAGCAGCCGGTGGCCATCCTTGACCAGGAAGAAGGTGATCACGAGGATCGAGAACAGCTGCACGAAGCGGTTGAAGACTCCAACCGTCACGTCCCGCAGGGTGCCCGCGGCGTCGCCAAGCTTGTTCGGCAGCTCCTGGGCCTGCTCGCGGAGCTTGTCGGTGATGTGGTAGCGATTGTCGTAGTCGCGGAAGGTCTCGTTGTGGCGCAGGTCGTCGACGTAGCCGGGCAGGTCATCCGAGATGTCGGTGACGCCGTTGACGACCGGGGGCACGATCAGCAGCCCGATTCCGAAGATGCTGGCCGCGATCGAGAGGTAGACGAGCAGGATCGCCACCCAGCGCGGCACCCGGCGGTGGTTCAGCCAGTTGACCGCCGGGGTGATCGCGACCGCGAAGAAGACCGCGATCAGGAACAGCCCGATGACCTCCCTGATCAGGTACGCGAAGTAGAGGCCGGCGACCACGGCGGCGACGATCAGCACGACCTTGGCCACCACGCGGGCCGACACCGGCGAGTGGTCCATCGGCGATCACCCTAGGCACGGACCCGGACGACGTTCAAACTAGCGACGAAGTCGCGCGGGCGCTTACGGCCTGCCGCCCCGCAACAGGCCCTAACCCGCCGCCACCGGACGCGAAGCGGAGGATGTCGGCGGAGTTATTCGAGAGCGGAGGAGGCGGCGGAGTTATTCCTACCGCCTGCGGAAGGCCATCAGGCCGCCGATCGCGAAGCCGACCACGGCTGCCCCGATCGCGAGCTCGCGCTGGTGGGTGCGGATCTGCCGCCGCCAATCGGTGAGCTCTCCGACCCGATCGCGAAGCGCCTCGACCGACCGCCCGAGCTCGGTGCGCTGGTGCTCGATGTCGGCCCGGATCTGGTCGGAGTTTCGGTCGGGCGTCAGCGGTCTGGCCCGGTCCGCCGGCCCGCCGGCCCCGCCCACGTAGAGGTCTTGGCCGCCGCTCATCGAGTCCCCGCCTCCAGGGTCTCCTTGGTCCGGCGGGCCTCCTCGATCGCCAGGTCGGGAGTCGGCGGAGAACCGGCTTGCACGGAGCGGTAGGCGAACCAGCCGGCCCCGGCGGCGACGCAGAACCAGAACAGCGCCTCGATCATGAAGCCGACCCAGACGTGGTCGGAGAAGAAAAGGTCGTTGAGCAGCCAGGCGATGCCGTGCATGAGCATCGCCAGGCCCATGAGGGCGAAGACCCCGGCCGCGATCCCGACCACGGAGCCCTGGAGCAGCTTCGAGACCTTCTCCCGGATCTCGGTCTTGGCGAGCTCGATCTCCTCGCGGAGCAGGATCGAGACGCGCTCCGAGACGTCGAGGACGAGCTCCCCGACCGATCTGTCCTGGTTGGGGGATTCGGGGCCGACCGGGCCCTCCGCGTTCACTCGGGCGGCTCCTCCCCGAAGACCCGGGTCCAGATCGCCGCGGCGGCCCGGTGGGCGACGACGGTCGCGAGGGCGCTGATCCCCGCGACGAGTCCCGACCAGAGCAGTCTCCTGACGATGTCGTTCTCCACCTCGGTTACCTCGCGGCGGAGTAAATCAGCTTGGACCGCGATCGGCTGGAGCGCGGGCCGTCGCCGCCGGCCTCGTCGGGCTCCTCATAGGTGGCCCATCGCTCGAAGAAGCCGCGCAGGACGGCGTAGAACCAGGCGCGATCGACGGTGTCGATCGCGCCGTGGCCTCCGCCCGGGAGGATCCAGACCCGCACCAGCTCCTGGGCCCGCGCCGCATCGGCGAGCATCCTGGCGTGCTCCACGGGGATGATCTCGTCGTCCTCCGGATGCAGGACGAGCACCGGCACCTTGGCGGCGGCGATGTGATTCCTGGCGGCGGCGCGCTCCCAGAGCTCCTCCGGATCGACCCCGTAGTGAGGAGCCGAGACCCTCTCCACGGGGTCGACGAAGTCGTCGACCCCCTCCCAGTCGGATTGACGGATCCGCGACGTCAGCATCGCCCAGAAGCCGAGGTTGAGGACGTACGAGGGGTCGGTGCGGGGAAGGCGCACGGAGAGCCGCTTCGCCATCGCCTTCGGGTCGGCTGGCGGCGAGATCGCCACGATCCCTCCGTCGAGGCCCGCCTCGGCCCCCCCGGTGTGGCAGGCGCCGAGCACGGCGGAGGCGCCGAGCGAGATTCCCAGCGCGCCGACCGAGCTGGCCCCGAGCTGCTTCAGGTAGCGGCCCGCCGCGACGATGTCCTCGCCCTCCTTCCACCCGACCGTGGTCGGCGCCTGGCTGGTGAGGTTGGTGAGCCCGAAGCTTCGAAGATCCAGCGCCAGCACGTTGAAGCCCCACTCGTAATAGGCGCGAACGGCGACCTGGCGGACGTAGTCGAAGCGCCGCGACGAGAACAGGCCGTGGACGACGATCAGGCCGGGGCGCCCCTCCATCTCCTGCATTCCGACGGTCGCCGCGATCCGCTCCCCGTCGGCTCCTTCGAACACGTGATCCGAGAACCGCGCGGGGTAGGCGTATCCCAGGTTCGCCGCCTCACGCTGGTTGGCCAGGACGAACGTGGAGAGGTCGGCGAGCCCCTTGCGCACCATCGCGACATCGGAGTGGCGCAGGCCGTGAGGGATCGCCTCCAGGTCGGCCATCAGCGCCTCCATCGAGCGCTCGCGCGGCTGGGCCACCGGCAGCGGCGCCGGCTCCGCGTCGAGCCGGGCGAGCAGGCGCTGAAACGGCTCCCTGAGCCGCTGCCCGAACAGCCACAACGGCAGGGCGACGAGCCCGACGCCGACGTTCAACGCCTTCGCCGCGCCGTGCAGCACCCGGTCCTGGCGCTGGGTCCTGCCGAGCGATTCCCACATCGCCGTGCCCTTCTATCCGTCCGCGGGGACGCCGTCGCGCGGCTCAAGTCCACCGCAGATCGTCTCGACGAGCATCTCCCGGGCGCGATCGAAGTCGGCTTCCCCGCCGGGGATCAGGTCGAAGACCCACCCGGACAGGAGCTGCTCGATCGCGCCGTAGAACCACATCGACGCGAACTCGGGATCGACGTCGCGGCGGAAGGTTCCCGCCCGCTGCGCGTCGGCGACGATCTTGGCGATCATCTCGTAGGCGCGCCGGATCTCCGGCAGATGGGTGCGTCCGAACGAGTTCGCCGCCCTGGTGACGTCGACGATGATCACCTTCATCAGGTCGGGCTCGTAGCGGTAGGAGTCGATGATGAAGCGGGCGACAGCGTCGAGCTTCTCGCGGGCGCCGATCGACTCCCCGTCGACCTCCTCGATCGCCGCCAGCAGCAGCGACCAGCGTTCCGTGAACAGCTCATTGAGGACCTGGTCCTTGGACTTGAAGTAGTGGTAGACGAGCCCGTAGGCAACCCCGGCTTCGTCCGCGATGTCCGAGACCCGGCAGGCATGGAACCCCTGGCGGGCGAACACGTGGATCGCCGCATCGAGGATCTGACGGCGCTTCTCGACCGGGGGAGCCTTAGCGTCCATCGGCCACCATCAGACCCTCAGCTCCTCGGCCTCGGGCCACCGGTACGCCTCGGGCCGGCGGTTGGCGAGCGACGGCAGCGTCGCGCGGATCCGACCCTGCGCCTCGAGGTCGAGCTCGGCGGTGATCAGGCATTCCTCGTCCGGCGCCTGCCCGAGAACGAGCCCCCAGGGATCGACGATCATCGAGCGCCCGTAGGAACGGTAGTGCGGCGGCGCCTCCCCGATCTGGTTGGCGGCGACGACGAAAGCCTGATTCTCGATCGCGCGAGCCCGAAGCAGCACCTCCCAGTGATCGCGGCCGGTGTCCAGCGTGAACGCCGACGGGACGGTGATCACCGTCGCCCCCCGCACCGCCAGGATCCGGTAGAGCTCCGGGAAGCGAAGGTCGTAGCAGACGGTCATCCCGAGGGTGATGCCCTCGAGGCCGCCGACCAGGCTGGCCGTGACCGGCTCGTCGCCCGGGTCCTCGTGCGCCGACTCCCGATACGCGACCCCGCCGACGTCGACGTCGAACATGTGAATCTTCCGGTAGGTGGCCTCCAGCTCGCCGCCCGGGCCGATCAGCGTCGAGGTGTTGAACGGCTTCTCGCGGCCCGCCACCCGCTCCGCGATGCTGCCGGCGACCAGGTGGATGCCCAGCTCGCGCGCCCACGATCGGGCGGCATCGATCGTCGGCCCGTCGAGCGGCTCGGCCCCCTCGAGGAGCGTCGCCGGATCTCCGAGCAGGTTCCACTTCTCCGGCAGCACGACCAGGGCGGCGCCGTCGCGCGCCGCGGAGCGCACGAGGCGTTCGGCAACCTCGAGGTTGCGGGCCTTGTCGGCCGTCGAGTTGAGCTGTACGGCGGCGGCGCGCATCTCCATCTGCAACCTGACCGGCCGGCTGATTGACCAGTCAATCTAGGAAGTATAGGTTCGCGAACCGCGGCGACGGAGACCCATCCCCCGGCGGAGCAGCCGATCGAACGCTCTAGTCGGCAGGACGCGCTGGGCGAGGATCATCGCCCGGGCGTCGGCCCCGACCACGTAGCGTGGCCGCGGCCGGCGAGCGGTCAGCGCACGCTCGACCACGCGCGCCACCCGATCCGGGTCCAGACCACGCTCACCCATGCGGGTCGCCATCCTCAGCGCCGCGCCAAGCTCCGCCCCGTAGACCTCGCCGGCCTCGGGGGACATCTCGGAGATCACGCCGTCGGCCTGCTCGCGCCCTCGGTCCCAGATCGCGGTGGCGATGCTGCCCGGCTCGATCGCGCAGACGTCCACGTCCAGTGGCGTGAGCTCGCGGCGCAGCGAATCCGAGATCGCCTCGAGCCCGAACTTCGAGGCATGGTAGGCGCCCATGAAGGGGGTCGCCACGCGTCCGCCCACCGAGGTCATGTTGAGGACTCGGCCGCGGGCCTGGCGAAGCGAGGGCAAGAGCGCCTGGGTGACCGCGATCTGACCGACCAGATTGACCTCGAGCTGGCGGCGAAGGTCGTCGATCGGCAGCGACTCGACCGGCCCCGGGATCGGGATCCCCGCATTGTTGACGAGGCCCCAGAGCCCCTGGCCCGCGACCGCCTCGCTCACCCGGCGCGCGGCGGCGTCGACCTGGCCGGGATCGGTGACGTCCACTCGCAGCGGCTCGAGCTCGCCGGTTGCCTCGGCGACCAAGCCGGCGGCGTCGGCCTCCTTGCGATATCCGGCGAAGACCCGAAATCCGTTCCGGGCCAGACGAAGCGCGCTGGCCCGGCCGATGCCGCCCGAGGCGCCTGTGATCACGACGGTTCTCACCCGGCGAAACCTAGTCCGTTCCAGCGAGGCGATGGCGAGCGACCCGCCGGCGAGGGCGGCGATCGCGGCGGTCCGGGCGCCCATCACCGACGAGCCCTCCCGGAAGGGGCCATGAGGTCAGCGCCGATCAGCCGTGCCGCTCGCGCTGTCGGGTCAGCTTGGCGACCAGCAGTTTGGTGTGCAGCGCGGCGATCAGGTCGTTGAGCGGGCCGACGCCGGCCTCGACGATCTGGATCGCGCGCTCCGGGTCGAGGTCCCCGGCCAGACGCTGGGTGAGCACCTCCACCTCCTCGGCGACCAGCGGCTCGAGCGCTCGCTTGTAGCGCAGCGTGTCGTAGACGGTGAAGCCGAGGCGCTCGTCGTACCCGCCGGCGCGAAAGCGGGTGATCGCCTCGATGATCTTCAGGTCCGAAGGCGAGTATCCGACCTCGTCGGGGCTCAGGACACCGAGCTCGGCGAGGCGTTCGAGGACCTCCTGGGGGACGTCGTAGCGGCCGCGAACTTCGGCCGCGCTTATGCGCTCGCGCTCGCCCGCCAGCGCCCGCTCGAGGATCCGATCCTCGAGGTCGATCATCGCCCGCAGTCGCTCCGGCTCGGCGTCCTCGCGCTCGAGCAGCTCTCGGATCACCCGCAGGGGCATGAACCGCTCCTCCTGAAGCTGCTTGATCAGCCGGATCCGATCGACGAACTCGGGCGGGTAGTAGGCCATGTTGCGGCTCGTCTTCACGGGCTCCGGAAGCAGCTCCTCCCGGAGGTAGTGGCGAATCGTCGCCACCGGGACGCCGGAGCGCTCCGCGAGCTCGGAGATCTTGAGTAGCTCCCCGTTGCTCGTCTGGGGCGCGCTCACGCGAGGAACGTCTCCTGCTCGGAGGCCTCGTTGGGCCCCGCCGCGGCGCCGCTTTCGATCAAGTCGGCGATCTCGTCATCGCCGAACCCGCCCTGGCGAAGCACCTCGTCGGTGTGCTCGCCGAGGGCCGGTGCCGGCCGCACGGCGGCCCCCGGAGTGCGGGAGAGCTTCACCGGCACCCCAAGCTGCCGAACCGTGCCGAGCCGCGGCTGCTCGAGCTCGACCACCATCCGGCGCTCCCGGACCAGCTCGGAGTCGAGGGCCTCGTCGAGGTCGAGGACGGGCTCGATCATCGCGTCGTGCTCATCGTTGAAGGCCAGCCAGTCGGCCCGCGTCCGGCCCCTGAAGATCTCCGCCACCTGGCGCCAGGAATCCGACCCCGGCGGCTCGAACTGCGCGTCGATCAGCTCCGGGCGTCCCACCCCCTTGCAGAACGCGCGCCAGAACTTCGGCTCCAGCGCGCCGCAGGTGACCCAGCCGTCGGCGGCCTCGTACGGGTAGTAGCAGAGTAGGCCGCCGGCCAGCTGACCCTCTCCGCGCTTCGGCACCCGCCCGTCGCACAGATACTGCGCGGCGACCATCGCCAGCCAGGCCAGCGATCCGTCGGTCATCGAAACGTCGACCACCTGGCCCTCGCCCGAGCGCTCGCGCTCGCGGAGCGCGGCCATGACCCCGAACGCGGCCATCAGCGCGCCGCCGCCGAGATCGGCGATCTGGCCCGCCGACTGGATCGGCCTGCCGTCGGGCTCGCCCGTCAGCCCGAGCAGGCCGTTGAGGCCCAGGTAGTTCATGTCGTGCCCGGCGCGACCGGTGTTCGGGCCGGTCTGCCCGTATCCGGTGATCGCGCAGTAGACGATCCGCGGGTTGACCTCGCGGAGCGCCTCATACCCGCAGCCGAGCCGCTCCAGGACCCCGGGCCGGAAGCTCTCCAGGACGACGTCGTACCGGGGAGCCAGCCGCAGCAGGGCCTCGCGACCGCGGTCGGACTTCAGGTCGAGCCTGATCGAGCGCTTGCCGCGGTTCAGCGCCAGGTAGAGCGCCGAGCGGGTGCCCAGCGCCTGCTCGGCGTCGGAGCCGTAGTAGGGCGGCGCCCAGCGGACGTAGTCCCCCATCCCCGTGTCCTCGACCTTGACCACGTCCGCCCCGAAGTCGGCCAGCAGGAGGCTGCAGAAGCCGCCGGGCAAGAGCCGGGTGAGGTCCAGAACGCGGATGTCATCCAGCGCGCCCGTCAGGTCGGCTCACCCCGCCGCTTCCGCCCCAGCCCTCCGGGGCACGCCGAGCCTCTCCCGAGCCTCGGCGACCGTCGCCGCGCGCCTGCCGACGTCCTCCGCCATCTGCCGGGCCTTGGCGATCAACTCGCCGTTCGACCGCGCCATCTCGCCGTCGGGCAGATAGAAGTTGTCCTCGAGCCCGGCGCGGACGTTGCCCCCGAGCGCCAGTGCCGCGCCGATCAGCCTCCACTGGTCGCGGGAGATCCCGATCACCTGCCAGTTGTTCGGTCCCTCGCCCCCACCCGGGATCTGCTCGGCCATGAAGGCGACGTTTCTGGCGTTGGGCCGGATGCCACCGTTGACCCCGATCACCAGCGAGACGTTCAGCGGCTCGGCGAGCAGGCCCATGTCGACCAGCGGGTCGAGATTGGCGATGTGGCCGGCGTCGAAGCACTCGTGCTCGGGACGGATTCCCAGCTCGCGCATCGCGGTCAGGAACTCGATGATCGTGTCGAACGAGTTCTCGAACACCGCCTTGAAGACGAACTCCTTGCGCCGCCGCGAGTATTTGGCGTAGTTCATCGAGCTCATGTTGAGCGCCGCCACGTCGGGGCGCAGCGCGCGCAGGTAGGCGATCCGCTTGTCGATCGGCACCCCGATCGCGCCGGTCGAGTAGTTGACGATCACGTCGTCCACCTCGGCCCTGATCGCCTCGGTGATCGCGCGGAAGTCCTCGATCTCGTAGCTCGGCACCCCCTCCGGTGTCCGGGCATGGATGTGGATCTGCGAGCCGCCCTCGTCGACGATCCGCCGCGCCTCGGCCGCGTACTCCTCGGGCGTGTACGGAATCGCCGGGCACTGGTCGCGATTGGCGATCGCGCCGCTGATCGAGCAGCTGAGAATCACCGGGTCCTCGAACCGGCTCACGGCGCCTCCGGCGGTGCGAACAGCTCAAGAAACGGAGCAGGTAGGGAGGCGGCATCGGCCGATGGCGCGTTACTGGCGCTATGCGCCACGAAGGCGCCATAGGCAGCGGTTGGGTAGGAGCTCAGATGGGTTCGGGACGGGTTACTGCCGCTATGCGGCAGAAACCCGTCCTTCGCATCCGGAAGCCCGTCCGTTGTCGGATTACTCGACCTGAGGCCGAGTAATCCGACAATCGACGACCCAGGGTGGCCTCCCCCACTTGCCCGCCGTTTTTTGTCGAACCTCCCGGCCCTCAGACCGGCATCACCCCGTGCTTCTTGAACGGGCGGTCGACCCTCTTGTCGGCCGCCATCCGCAGGCCACGGATGATCGTCGGGCGGGTCTCGCGCGGGTCGATGACGTCGTCGACGACATCGTTGCGGGCCGCGATGTAGGGGTCGATCGACCGCTTGATCTGGGCGAGCATCTCGGCCCGAGTCCGCTCCGGGTCGTCGGAGGCCTCGATCACCGAGCGGCCGATGATGTTCACGGCCCCCTCCGGGCCCATCACCGAGATCTCCGCGGTCGGCCAGGCGACGATCAGGTCGGGCTCGTAGGCCTTGCCGCACATCACGTAGTAGCCGGCGCCGTAGGCCTTGCGGACGACCACGGTGATCTTCGGCACCGTCGCCCGCGACACCGCGTAGAGCATCTTCGCGCCGTGGCGGATGATCCCGGCGTGCTCCACCTTGGAGCCGACCATGAAGCCGGGCACGTCCTGGAGGAAGACGAGCGGGATGTTGAAGGCGTCGCAGAGGTTGATGAACCTGGCCGCCTTGTCAGCGGAGTCGTTCTCCAGGATCCCCCCGAGCTGCTTCGGCTGGTTGGCGACGATCCCGACCGGCTGGCCCCCGAACCGGGCCAGGCAGGTGATGATCGTCTTTGCGAACTTAGGCTTGATGTCGAGGATCTCCCCGTCGTCGACGATCTCCCGGATCACGGCGTACATGTCGTAGGGGTGCCGAGCGGACTCGGGAACGATGTCAAGCAGCTCCTCGGACATCCGATCGTCGGGGTCGTCGGTCCCGCGGACGGGCGGGCGCTGCTCGCAGTTGGCGGGGAAGAATGAGAGGTAGGTCTTCACCACCTCGATGCACTCGCGGTCGTCGGCGA
>JAHEXV010000016.1 GCA_023251935.1 bacterium
AGGTCGTCAACTCCAAGACGGGTGCCTGCACCTAGCGAGAGCGCGAATTGAGTCTCCGGCTCCTCGAGCCGAGGACACCACGAGAGGGGCGGCCAGGTGCCGCCCCTCTCGCGTTCTGGGCGGCGGCAGGTTGCCGCCCCCGCGGTTTCCTGAGGGTCGGTCCGCCAACCGGCGCACCGATCGTGTCTTGCCGGTAGCGTTCTGTCCCTTCGATCAGCGGGTAGGCTTACCCGTGGGGAAAGCGGGCGGTCCGGAGCCGCCCGGGGACAAGGAGGAAGATTCGAGATGCGCATTCGGATGCGTTACGGGGCGCCCTTGGCGCTCGCAGCGGTCGCCGCCGTGGCCCTCGTGGGGATCGCGATGGCGGCGCCGAACGGCAACACCTCGTCGGTGCAGGGCAGTGGGTTCAATCCCACCAAGCTGCCGCAGAACACCTACAAGGCCGGGGCGCTGATCACCCACACCCACGGCACCTACGCGCACCCCGGCAGCGCCCCGCAGGGCGGCTACACCAACCGGACGGAGCTCTACTTCGACAACGACGGCAAGCTCAACACGACGGCGGTGCCGAAGTGCGGCAAGGCGACCATCTCGGGCAACATCACCATGAAGCAGGCGATGGCACAGTGCGCCACCGCCAAGGTGGGCACCGGGACGGCCCAGGCGCTGCTCGGCCCCTCGACCGTCAAGGCTTGCGTGCTGGTCTTCAACGGCAAGCCGACCACGGCCGGCCAGCCGACCGACCTGATCTTCACACGGTTCCAGGTCGCCGTCCCGAGCTCGATCAACTGCGCGGACCCGGCCAACAACCAGAACGGCAACACGACCGTGCTGCTCGAGGGTGTCGTGAAGCCGAACCCGGCCTCGCTGGGGCCTGACTTCCAGGGCGGCAAGATGCTCGACGTCAACAACATCCCGCACACCCTGCCCTTGAGTGACTTCTTGGTCACGACCCAGCACGGCAGCTACATCAGCGCTCGCTGCCACGACGCCAACAAGAAGCTCGACATCAAGGGCAAGTTCACCTACAGCGACGGTCAGTCCGACACGGTCAGCTCCTCCAAGGCGTGCACGATCGGTTGAGCGGCCAGTAGGAGAGCATGAGCGAGCAGCGGCTCGGCGAAGCAATTCAGGAGGGGCGGCCCAGGGGCCGCCCCTCCGCATTCCGCAACTATCCGCCGCCGAGCGGTGTTGCTACCTTCAGAGGAACGGAACAGGGCCGGCCTGCGGCCGGCCCGGACGAGGAGGACGAGCATGCGCATCGGCAGGATGTTCGTTGTCGTTCTGGCAGGGGCGGTCGCAGGGGCGCTCGCCTTGGCGGGCATCGCGATCGCATCGGGGGACTCGACGGCGACCTTCCAGTTCACCCCGGACAAGGTGCCGAAGCGGACCTACGCCAAGGGGAAGCTGTCCGTGCACACCCACACCGACTACACCGGCGTCGGCACCAAGACCTTCCGGACGCAGCTCTACTTCGACGACGACCTCAAGATCAGCACCACGAGGATCCCGCGCTGCAACGTGGCGAACATCTCCGGCAACATCACCATGAAGCAGGCGATGGCCAAGTGCGGCGACGCCCAGGTCGGCAGCGGCCGCGCCCAGGCCAACCTGACCACTCCGGGTGACGTCAACGGCTGCGTCCTGGCCTTCAACGGCAAGCCGTCCGGCGGCCGGCCGACGCTGGTCCTCTTCACCCGGCTTCAGGTGCCGGGCTTGATCAACTGCTCGAACCCGGCCTCGAACCAGAACGGCAACACGACCGTGCTCCTCCAGGGTCTGCTCAAGGGAGCCAGCGGCGACTACGGCACCCAGCTCGACGTCAACAACATCCCCCAGGGGTTGCCGCTGAGCGATTTCAAGGTCAGCGTCAAGCGGGGCCGCTATGTCAGCGCCCGCTGCCACGACGGAAACAAGACGTGGAACATGAAGACCCGGTTCACCTACGTGAACCCCAGTGCCACCCAGACGGTCAACTCCTCTGAGACCTGTCGCGTGAAGCACTAGCCGGATCCGCCCTCGCGGCCTCGATCCGAGGGATGGGCAAGAGGGGCGGCTCGGATGCCGCCCCTCTTGCGTCTATGTTGCGCGCACCGTGGCACGCCGGGCCCGCACCCTCGCGTCGCTCCTCGTCGCCGTGGCGAGCGCCGTGGCCCTGGCGCTCGCCGGGGCCGGGTGCAGCGCCGGCGGCGGGGTCTCGGACTCGAAGATCGTCGATGCGCTCCACCTCAAGCAGACCGCCCGCGGCTACGAGATGGGCGGCGATCCGTTCTGCACCGTCGAGCAGCTCCTCAACGACGGCGACGAGGTCTCGGCCGCGGACGATGGCCAGGACGCGACCGCCTTCGTGATCGCCGGGCCCGCGGGGGAGGTCGGCGTGCTCGCCCAGCGGCCGTTCGCTCCCGACTGCTCGCGGCGCGCCAAGGCCAAGCTGAAGCGCCTCGAGCGCAGGTCGGAATGAGCGCCTCTCCGGGGTAGGCTTACCCGGAGATGGCGACCAAGCGCGAGCCCCGTCTGATCTCGCTCGGCTACGGCAAGTTCGCTCGCGCCGATCGGATCTACGCGCTGGTGCCGCTCGAGGCCGGCGAGCGCGGCGAGGGCAGGCGGACCTACGTCCACGTCGAGGGGCTCACCGAGCCGATCGTCGCCTCGCGCTCCGAGAAGGCGATCCTGGGCGAGATAGAGGCCGCGCTGACCGAGGCGGCGGGGATCCCGCGGCGCCGCCGCGCGCCGAAGGGCCAGGAGACCCTGCTGGCCTGACGCAGCGCACGCGAAAGCCGAGTTGCGCTGGATAGAGCAGCGCAACTCGGGTCTCGTAACGAGGACGGCGCTGCCCATATGCTGCTTCGCCCGTGTCCTACTACATCACCACGCCGATCTACTACGTCAACGCCGAGCCGCACCTCGGCCACGCGTACTCGACGATCGCCGCCGACATCCTCGCCCGGCACATGCGCCAGCGGGGCGAGGACGTGTTCTTCCTCACCGGCACCGACG
This sequence comes from bacterium, assembly GCA_023251935.1. Classification (GTDB taxonomy): domain Bacteria; phylum Actinomycetota; class Thermoleophilia; order Solirubrobacterales; family 70-9; genus AC-56. Next base: position 2,998 of record JAHEXV010000016.1, read on the forward strand.
AGCACGGCGAGCCGGTCGCCCAGGCGGCGGAGAAGCTCGGGCTCGAGCCGCGCGAGCTCGCCGACCGCAACGCCCCTCACTTCAGGGAGCTGATGCCCCGGATCAACGCTTCGAACGACTTCTTCATCCGCACCACCGACCCCGAGCACGAGGCCAAGGTGCGGGAGATCGTCCAGCGGGTCCACGACTACGGGCACGTCTACGAGGGCTCTTATGAGGGCTGGTACTGCCCCCGATGCGCCGACTTCAAGACCGAGTCGGAGCTCGGCGAGGGCAACACCTGCCCGATCCACAAGATCCCGGTGGAGCGCAAGCGTGAGGAGAACTGGTTCTTTCGCCTCTCCGCCTTCCAGGAGCAGCTCGAGCGGCTCTACGCCGAGCGCCCGGACTTCGTCCGCCCGGCGGCTCGCTACAACGAGGCGCTGTCGTTCATCGAGGGTGGGCTCGAGGACGTCTCGCTGTCGCGGCCGAAGCTGACCTGGGGTGTGGAGCTGCCGTGGGACCCCAGCCAGGTGATCTACGTCTGGTTCGACGCCCTGCTCAACTACGTGACCGCGCTCAGCTACGCCCGCGACGGCGAGGACCTGACCGAGCGCTTCTGGCCCGCCTTCCACATCATCGGCAAGGACATCCTCAAGTTCCACGCCGTCTACTGGCCGGCCTTCCTGCTCGCCGCCGGTTACGAGGTGCCGAGGCGGATGTTCATCCACGGCTTCCTGCTGATGGAGGGCCACAAGATGTCGAAGTCGCTCGGCAACGTCCTCGACCCGTTCGAGGTGATTGACCGCTTCGGCGCCGATGCGCTGCGCTACTACTGCTTTCGCGAGGTGCCGTTCGGGCGTGACGGCTCGGTCTCGGCGGCGGGCTTCGAGGCGCGCTACGAGACAGAGCTCGCCAACGAGTACGGCAACCTCGCCAGCCGCACCCTGGCGATGGTCGGCCAGTTCCGCGACGGGGTGGTCCCCGACGCCGCGCCCGACCCGGCGCTGCTCGAGGGCGCCGACGGGCTCGCCGGGCTCGACGAGGCGGTCCGCGACCTGCTCGACCGCGCCGAGCTGACCCAGGCACTGGAGCAGATCTGGGCCCGGGTGCGGCGCCTCAACCGCTACGTCGAGGAGACCCGTCCGTGGGACCTGGCCAAGCAGGAAGCGGACCAGGGCGGAGCAGGCGATCGGTTGGATGCAGTCCTCTACAGCCTGGCCGAGGGCCTGCGGGTCCTCGCCCTGCTGCTCCACGCCTACATCCCCGAGGCCGGCGACCGGCTGCTGGACGCCCTCGCCGAGCCGGACCGGGGGCTGGCGGCCTTCGGCTCCCGCGCCGGCGGCCAGCGGGTCGGTGAGCTGCCGCCGCTGTTCCCGAAGATCGAGGCGGCGCCCGCCGCCTGAGGGCGTCTTCGCCGGGCGGTCGCGGGTATCGGCGCGCCTAGACTCCGCCGCGTGGTCGACACTCACGCCCACCTCGGCATTTGCGAGCCGGCGGACGCCGAGCTCGTCGGGCGGGCGCGCCGGGTCGGGGTGCGGCGGATCCTCACCGTCGGCCTCGACGAGGCCTCCAATCGCGAGGCGATCGCCGCCGCAGGGGCCCATCCGGAGGTGTTCGCCTCCGTCGGGCGCCACCCGAACTCGGCCACGGGGTTCGACCGGCGGGCGGCCGCCGAGATCGAGGCTGTGGCCGCCGCCGAGGGGGTGGTGGCGATCGGCGAGACCGGCCTCGACTTCTACCGGGACGGAGCCGACCGGGACGATCAGCGAGCGGCGTTCGAGGCCCAGATCGGGATCGCCCGCAGGAAGGGGATGCCGCTGGTCATCCACGTGCGCGATCCGCGCGGCTCCGACCTCGCCCTGGACGAGGTCTTCGCGACCCTCGCCTCGGCGGCCGAGGGCGTCACCGTGATCCTCCACTGCTGCTCGGCGCCGCCCGACCGGGTCGCCGAGGCGACCGAGCGGGGCTGGTACTGCTCGTTCGCCGGCAACGTCACCTATCCGAACGCCGCCGAGCTGCGCGAGGCCGCGCGAGCGGTGCCCGAGGAGCTGCTCCTGGTCGAGACCGACTCCCCGTTCCTGGCGCCGCAGCCGGTTCGCGGCCGGCCGAACCAGCCCGCGCACGTGATCGACGTGGCCGAGGTCGTGGCCTCGGAGCGGGGCGTCGGCTACGAGGAGCTCGAGCGGGCGGTGGAGGCGAACGCGGCGAGGATCTTCCATTGGTGAGGTCGGCGGCGAGACTGGGCCAGCACTTCCTCGCCGATTCGAACCTCCTCGGGGCGATCGTCCGCGACGCCGCCCTCGACCCCGCCGACGTGGCGCTCGAGATCGGGGGAGGGGAGGGGGCGCTCACCGAGCGGCTCGCCGCGGAGGTCGCCCACCTGCACGTGATCGAGCTCGACCCCGGCCTCGCCGAGCGGCTCCGGGCCCTGGCGGCCCGGCTGGAGAACGTCTCGGTCCTGCCCGGCGACGCGATGCGGGTCGAGCTCGCGGCCCTGGCGCCCGAGCCGACCGCGGTGGTCTCCAATCTCCCCTACTCGATCGCCACCCCGGTGCTCCTGCGGACGATCGCCGAGCTCCCGGGGGTCGGTAGGTGGACGGTCATGGTCCAACGCGAGATCGCCGACCGCCTGCGGGCCGGCCCGGGCTCGCGCACCTACGGCGCCCCGAGCGTGCTCGTGCAGCTCGCCTGCGAGGTGGAGCTGCTGCGGACCGTGGACCGGGCCGTGTTCACGCCCCGACCCCGGGTCGATTCCGCGCTGCTGCGACTGGTTCGCCGGGGCCCCGGGGCCTCGCCCGAGCTCGCCGGGCTGGTGCGCGCGGCCTTCGGCCACCGTCGCAAGCCGCTCGCGGGGTCGCTCGAGCTCTCCGGCGGCCCCTCGCGACGCTCGGCGCGGGCGGCCCTGCGCGCTCTGGGCATCGACGAGGACGCTCGCGCCGAGGCGCTCGCGCCGGCGGATTTCGCCCGCCTCCTCGCGCGCCTGGGGGCCGAATGACCCTGCGGGCGCCGGCGAAGCTCAACCTCTGCCTGTACGTGGGGCCGCGCCGCGCCGACGGGCTGCACGAGATCCGCTCGCTGTTCTGCCCGCTGACTCTCGCCGACCGGATCGTGGTCGCCGACGCCGAGCGCGACGAGGTGGTCTGCCCCGGGATCGACGACCCCAACCTGGCGGCCGAGGCGCTCCGGAAGCTTCGCGCTCGCGGCTGGGGGCGGCCGGCCGTCCGGGTGGAGATCGAGAAGCGGATCCCCGTCGCCGCCGGCCTCGGCGGGGGCAGCGCCGACGCCGCCGCCGTCCTGCGGCTGGCCGGCGACGAAGTCGAGCGGATCCCCGAGCTCGCCGCGAGTCTCGGGGCCGACGTCTCCTCCCAGCTCGACCCCTCCTTCGCGCTGGTCGGGGGAGCCGGAGAGGTGGTCGAGCCGCTCCTGGCTCCGGCGGACTTCGGGGTCGTGCTGGTGCCGGGCGAGGGCCTGGCCACCGCCGACGTCTATGCGGAGTTCGATCGCCTCGGATCGGGCCGGGCCGCCGAGGAGCTCGACGGGCTCGCGGAAAGGCTTCGCGCCGCAACCGCGGCCGGCGCCTCGCCGCTCGACTATCCGGAGCTGCTGGTCAACGACCTGATGCCCGCGGCGCGCTCGCTGCGACCCGAGGTCGGCTCGGCGCTCGCCGCGCTCGCCGAGGCGGGAGCGGCGGTGACGCTGGTGGCCGGCTCGGGGCTGACGGCGTTCGGGCTGTTCGAGGACATCGTGGCGGCGGACCGGGCGGCCGCCGAGCTGCCGCCCCGATACGCGAGCGCGATCGTCGCCGCGCCCGAGATCGAGCGATGAGCGAGGGCCGGCGCTCTCACCTGTTGCAGCTCGGGATCGCCGCGGCCGTGATCGCCGGATTCGTGGTCCTCACCCGCGTCGTGCCCAACATCGACCTTCAGCAGGCGCTCAAGGACGTCTCGGAGAAGCTCGGGGCGCTGACCTACCTCCTGGTCGGCGCGGCGGCCTTCCTGGAGACCGGGGCGTTCGTCGGCCTGCTGCTCCCCGGCGAGACGGTGATCATCCTCGGAGGAGCGGTCGCCGGGCAGGGCGAGACCTCGATCGTGCTGACGATCGGGGTGATCTGGGTGGCCGCCTTCCTCGGCGATTCGACCAGCTTCATGCTCGGTCGCCGGCTCGGGCGGGGGTTCATCCTCCGCCACGGCCCGAAGGTGAGGATCACGCACGAGCGCTTCGCCCGGGTCGAGGACTACTTCTCGCGCCACGGCGGCAAGACGATCCTGATCGGGCGGTTCATCGGGCTGGTGCGGGCGATGGCGCCGTTCACCGCCGGCAGCTCGGGGATGCGCTACACGTACTACCTCCCATTCTGCGTCCTGGGAACCGGGCTCTGGGCGGCGGCCTTCGCGCTGATCGGCTACTTCGCCTCGCAGAGCCTCGACGCGGCCGCCCACGCGGCCGGCCAGGGCACCTTCCTGTTCGGCACCGCGGTCGCAACGATCGTCGTGATCGTCGTCGCCGTTCGCTTCCTGCGCGACGCCGAGAACCGGCGGCGGCTGGTGGCGGGGATGGAGCGCCGCGCCGCCCTCCGCCCCTTGGTCGGCTTCGCTCGCCGGCTGCGGCCGCAGGCGCGGTTCGTGATCGACCGGCTGACCCCCGGCGGGCTCGGGCTCGAGTTCACGACCCTGGTCGCGGTGCTGGCGGTCGCCCTCTACGTGGTGATCGCCTACACCGTGGTCCTCGTCCAGGACCCTGGGCCGACGCCCGGCGACCGCACCGCTGCGGACCTGGCCGCCGCCCTGCAGACGCCCTGGCTGACCGATTTGGCCAAGGTGGTGACCCAGCTTGGCTCCTCGGCGGTCATCCTGCCGCTGGCGCTCGTCGCGACGGTGCTGCTGTGTATTCGGCGCCGGTGGGTCGAGGCGGCAGTGCTGCTCGCCGCCGTCGCGATCATCTACGCGGGCGTACAGGAGCTCAAGGACGCGACCGATCGCCCCCGGCCTCCCGACCCACTGACGTCCTCGACGGGCTCCGGGTTTCCCAGCGGTCACGCCGCCCACTCGATCATCTATCCCTGGCTGGCGCTCACCCTCGCCGTTCGCCTGCGCCCGGGGATGGCGGGTGGCACCGCTCTGCTGCTCGCCGGCGTCGGCCTGGCGGTGATCGTCGGGCTGTCGCGGGTCTACCTGAGGGTCCACTATCTGAGCGACGTCAGCGCCGGGTGGGCGCTGGGCGTCGCGGCCTTCGCCGCCTGCGCCGTCGTGGCGATGGTCGTCACCCACTTGCGCCAGAATCCGCACCATGGCCCGCTTGGCGATCGGGACTGAGTACTTCCTGTTCGGCGGCGCCGGCGCGATCAGCCTGCTCGCGTTCGGCGTCCTGATCCTGGTGCCGGCGCTCAGCTCCTACGGACGCACCTGGGAGAAGGCGACCGCGGTCGTCCTCTCGGTGTTCGTGCTGGTGGCGCTGATCCTGCTCGGGATCGCAATCGGGGTGCTGATCGTCTACTTCTGGCCCCAGATCACGTCCGTCCTCCCGGGGGTCGACTGAGTCGCTTCCCGCTCTCGGGGTGCCTGCCCGGGGGGCCGGCGGCCCCCCCGAAGCCCACTACGATTCCGGGGTGAGCTCGAAGCCGGCGAGCCGGAAACCTCCTGCAAAGGAGGGCGGCGAGGCGACGCTCGAGGCCCTCTCCGGGGCGATCGAGTCGGGCGCCGGCCTGCCGGCGGTCGCGCGCGCCGCCGCCAAGGCGTTGGGGGCGAGCGTCGCCCTGATCGATCGCTCCAGCGCGGTGCTGGCGGTCGCCGCCTCGTCGGCCGCCGAGGAGTCGAAGCTGCTCTCGGAGGGGGACGGGGTCGAGGCCGCCGAGCTGCGGGTCGCGGACGCCGTGGTCGGCGAGCTTCGCTACCGGGCGCGGAGCGAGGCTCCGGCCCCGGCCGTGACGCGGATGGTCTCGACCCTGCTGGCGCTCGAGGTCGAGCGCGCGCGGGCGCCCGAATGGGCGAGCGACGAAGCGGCGAGCGCCTTCGTGCGCGCCGTGCTCGCTCGCCAGGTCACCGACCGCGGCGACATCGTCGCCCGCGCCGCCGAGCTGGGCACCGACGTCGGGTCGGGGGCGGGCGTGGTGGTCGCCCGGGCGACCCCGCACTCCGCCCAGTCGGGCGACTGGCGCGCCCGGGTGTTGACCGTGGCGCTTCGGGCGCTGCGCTCGGTGGGCGCCGGCGCCCTGGGCACGCTCGGCGAGGGAGAGCCCGCCGAGGTGGCGACGATCGTCTCCGCCGCGGACGACGCGCAGCTCGAGCGCGCCGCCCAGCGGCTGGAGCGCGAGCTGAGCGCGGCGCTGACCGGATTCGCGGTGATCGTCGCCTGGAGCCGCTGCGCGCTTGATCCGGTCGACCTCTACCGGGCCGGCAAGGAGGCGCTGCTGGCCGCCAACGTCGCCGAGGCCGAGGGCCACGCGCTGCTCGCCTTCGAGGACACCGGCGCCTACCGCCTGCTGCTCCCGGCGATGAGCGAGGACCCGGGCGAGCTCGAGCGCTTCTACGAGGAGACGCTCGCCCCGCTTGTCGCCTATGACGACCAGTACGAGACCGAGCTCGTCGCCACCGTCGAGGCCTACCTGGAGAACGACGGCAACGTCGCCCAGACCGCCTCCCGCCTGTTCACCCACCGGCACACCATCCGCTATCGGCTGGAGCGGGTCAGGGAGCTGGGGGGCCACGACATCACCTCGAGTGAGGGGCGCGAGAAGCTCAGCCTCGGCCTCAAGGCGATGCGGGTGCTCGGGATCGCCCCCCCGCGCGGCCCCGCGACCGAGCCCGGCGCCGAGGCGGGCCAGGTCCCCCGTCCGAGCGACGACTAGGCGCCCGAGCGCGCGTAGGGCTCCAGTCCCTCGATCGCGCGCTTGATCGACCAGTTGTGGTTCCAGCGGAACAGCGGTCGCAGCAGGGGGGTCAGCGTCCGGAGCAGCGCGCGGTCGGCGAGCACCCGCCAATCGAAGCGGATGTGGACTCCGCCGTCCGTCGGAGCCAATGTCCAGACGCCGCGGCCGCTCAGGTCACCTACGACGCTGACCTCGAACTCGCTCGGGCGCTCGAGGCGGACGATCGTCGAGCGGGTCTTCAGGTGGTAGGGGAGCCGGCCCTTGAACTCCTGGTGCGAGACCCGGCCGACCTGTGGCGGCCCGTCCGTCTCCACGGCGATGTAGACGGGTCGCCACCACTCCGGATAGGTGCGGGCGTCCGCCAGCGCATCGAACACCGCCTCCTGCGGAGCCTCGACATCCCACTCGTCGATGAACACGTACTCGCTGGCCAAGTCTCTTTCTCTACGCGCTGGTGCCGCTGACGGATCAGGCTGGGTGGGGGCTGGGAGACGCGTTACCCGACGGTTACGCTATCCGCGCGACCCTGGGGAGTCGTCCAATCGGCAGGACTCATGGTTTTGGTCCATGCAATCCCGGTTCGAATCCGGGCTCCCCAGCTCCGCTGACTCGCCAGCCGAGGGCCTCGAGCGTCGAGCGCCGCGAAGGTGCGTTTGTGCACCATATACGTGCTCGATGTTCCTTTCGATCGACCGGCGCTGGAAAGCGGCCACCATCCGCCTACGGCGCGTAGTCGACGGGCGCTCGGTCGGGGTCGCAGATCCGCTTCACGTGGCGGCGTTCGTGACTGTGTCCGTTGGGGCCGATGGTGAGGGTCGCGCTCCCTTGCCACATCCTGGGAGTTCGCACTGCGATGCGTGAGCCATCTGCCGCCCCGGGCTGGCTGCGCACCGCCCATTCCCGACCCAAGATGCTCGAGACCCCGATGTCGAGCAACTGATCGGGTCCCGGACGCGTTCGCACCAAGTCGATCTCTCGGAACCGGTCGCACCTGTGCACGCCCGAGCGCACCCGGCCGCTGACGACGATGGTGCCGTTGGGGGAGACCGCCACGCGTTCGACGGTGATCGTCGTCGGGTAGTGCGGCGGCTCGCTCGGCCGTGCCACCGCGACACCGGCGGCCAGCGCCATCAACGCCATGGCCATCAGGACAGCCCTCTTCATGGATCCTCCCCGCAAGACAGCCAACGCACCTCGCGGTCGAACCGACCACGCACCCGCGCTCGCTTTACGATTCCGCAGGTGAGCGGCCCCACGGTCCTGATCATGGCCGCCGGCGAGGGGACTCGGATGCACTCGTCGGTGCCGAAGGTGCTGCACCCCGTCTGCGGTCGGCCGATGATCGCCTGGCCGGCGATCGCCGCGCGCGACGCCGGCGCCGAGCGCGTCTGCGTGATCGTCTCGCCCGAGCGCGACCTCGGCTCGGCACTCCCGGACGGAACCGAGACGGTCGTCCAGCCGAACCCGGACGGCACCGGCGGCGCGGTGCGGGCGGCGCTCGACATCGTCCGCGACTCTGAGACGGTGGTGGTGCTGAACGGCGATCACCCCCTGGTCTCGGCCGCGGTGATCGAGGAGCTCGTCTCGGCCCACCGGGACGCCGGCGCGGCGGCGACCGTGATGAGCGTCGAGCGCGACGACGCGGAGTCGCTGGGGCGGATCGTCCGCGACGCGAGCGGCGACTTCGAGCGAATCGTCGAGACCAAGCACCCGGAGGGCGTCCCCGCCGAGGTGCTCGCGATCCGCGAGGTGAACACGAACCAGTTCGCGTTCGAGGCCGCGGCGCTGGCCGACGCCCTCGATCGGCTCGGCAACGACAACGTCGCGGGCGAGTACTACCTCGGCGACGTGCTGCCGCTGATCCGCGAATCGCGGGGACGGGTGATCGCCCATCGCACCGACGACCTGACGGTCAACTTCGGGGTCAACAACCGGGCGGAGCTGGCGATCGCCAACGCGATCGCCCGCCGCCGGATCCTCGAGCGCCACATGCTCGCCGGGGTCACGGTCGCCGACCCGGAGGCGACCTGGATCGACGCCGACGTCGAGATCGAGCCCGACGCCGTGATCGAGCCCGGGACCACGCTCCGGGGTCGGACGCGGGTGGGGCGGGCCAGCGTCGTCGGCCCCCACACCACCCTGATCGACTCGGCCCTCGGCGCCGAGGTTCAAGTCCCGCACTCCTACCTGGTCCAGTGCGACGTCGCCGACCGCTGCCAGGTCGGGCCCTTCGCCTATCTGCGACCCGGGGCGACGCTCCGGGAGGGCGCCAAGGCCGGCACCTTCGTCGAGGTCAAGAACTCCGAGATCGGGGAGGGCGCCAAGGTCCCCCACCTGTCGTACGTCGGTGACGCCGAGGTGGGCGCCGGCTCCAACCTCGGCGCCGGGACGATCACCGCCAACTACGACGGTTTCCGCAAACACCGGACGAAGATCGGGCGCGACACCCGCATAGGGGTTGACACGACGCTGGTTGCTCCCGTAAATGTCGGCGACGCCGCCTACACTGGGGCTGGCTCGGTGGTCACCGAGGACGTTCCGCCCGGAGCGCTCGGGATCACCCGGCCGAAGCAGGAAAACGTCGAGGGTTACGCCGAGAAGAAGGCGCGCGAGGCGAAAGAGGAGTCGAAGGACTGATGGCAACGCTTGAGGAGCGTCCCCAGGTGGTCAGCTCGATCCCGCAGGACTACACCAAGCGCCTGATGGTGTTCGGCGGACGTTGCTCGATGGAGCTCGCGGCGCGGATCGCGGGCAAGCTCGACGTCGACCTGGGCCAGGCCGACCTGCGGACCTTCGCCGACGGCGAGGTCTACTGCCGCTACGAGGAGTCGATCCGCGGCGCCGACGTCTTCCTGGTCCAATCGACCGCCGCCAACGCCGGCCAGGGCATGACCCCCAACGACGCCCTGATGGAGCTCCTGGTGATGATCGACGCCGCCCAGGGCGCCTCCGCGCACCGGATCATCGCCGTGATGCCCTGGTTCGGCTACGCCCGCCAGGACAAGAAGTCCCAGCCGCGGGAGCCGATCTCGGCCCGGGTCGTCGCCAAGGCGCTGGAGGCGGTTGGCGTCGACCGGGTGCTGGCGATGGACCTCCACTCCGGCCAGGCGCAGGGCTTCTTCGAGGTCCCCGTCGACCACATGACCGCGATGCCGATGCTCACCCAGTACTTCATGGACCAGGCGTTCACCGAGGAGCTTGTGATCGTCTCGCCGGACGCCGGCCGGGTGAAGGTGGCGAGGAACTTCGCCCGCAAGATCGGCTGCCACTGGGCGGTGATGGAGAAGGAGCGCCCGGCCCAGCAGGTCGCCGAGATCGGCTACGTGGTCGGCGACGTGAGGGGCAAGACCGCGGTCCTGGTCGACGACATGATCGACACCGCCGGCACCCTCTGCGCCGCGGCCAGCACGGTGCTCGACGAGGGCGCCGCCCGGGTGATCGCGGCGGCCACCCACGGCGTCTTCTCCGGTCCGGCCTTCGAGCGCCTCGCCTACGAGCAGTCGGGGATCGAGCGGATCGTCGTCACCGACACCGTCCCGCTGCGCCCCGGCGCCCCGGACAACATCACCGTGCTCTCCACGGCCCAGACGCTGGCCGACTCGATCCGGCGCATCTTCGCCGACGATTCGGTGAGCGAGATCTTCGCCGGCGAGAACCAGCTCTTCTAGCGGTACCCGCATTCCCATGCGGTTTGCTGGGCGATCCGTGAACTTCGCCGGGCGCAGGTGTCGCCGGTCTACCCCTTGGGGTAGTGCTCGGGAAAACTGCGGGTGAGATGGTTCTCGTGCGATGACGAGACCTGTGATCACCGCCGTAGCGGTCGTGACGGTCTTCGCAGCAGCGACGGCCTACGCCGCCGTCACCCCGATCCCGCCGAATAAGTACCCGCCAGGCTGCAACCCGACCGGCAAGGCCCTGCGAGGCGACGAGGCGGACGACACGATGCTCGGGACGCCTCGACGTGACCTGTTGCGCGGCGACGGAGGATCCGACGTCATCAAGGGCCGTTACAGCTCGGACTGCCTGTTCGGAGACGCGAAGCTCGATTACGTCTACGGTGGACGGAGCGCCGACAAGCTCTTCGGCGGTACGTTCAGGGACGTCCTCAACGGCGGAAGGGGCGCTGACGTGATCGAGGGCAGCGACGGCAGCGATTCGATCAGTGGCGGTAAGGGCAACGACGACATCGCCGGTCAGCGGTGGAACGACTCCGCATCCGGCGGTCCGGGTAGGGACCAGCTGGTGGGTAGCGGGGGCAGGGACCACCTCGACGGCGGTCGCGGTGACGACCAGATCAGGGGCGGCAACAAGACCGACACGCTGTCCGGCGGTGGAGGTGACGACCACATCACCGGTATCCGGGGGAACGACCGGATGGCTGGGCAGCGGGGCGACGACCGGATCGTCGACCTGCGCGACCACAACCGAATCTCCTGCGGCGAAGGGATCGACAGGGTGGTCACCAACGAGCAGTCGGAGGTCGCGCCTAACTGCGAGCGGGTCAGGCGTAGGCTGATCAGACCCTAACTCGCGACCTCGTCAGTCCGCAGCCCAGCGGCTTCGACCGCCTAGGGCAGGGTGACGTTGAACGTGTCCTCCGACCCTTGGCCCTTGGAGTTCGAGGTGAACGTGCCGGTTGCTCCCTCGTACTTGCCTGTGCCACCAGTGATCGCGCCGGTCACGTTGTCGCCGACATCGCCGCCCACGGCGAGGGCCAGCTGCCCGTCAGGCACGTTTGCAACGCCGGAGCATGTCCCGTGGAGGTTCTGGCCGCCGGGCTTGGTGGCGATGCAGGTCGCGTTCAACTCCCCAACGGTCTTCTTCGAAGAGTCCTGGAGGGGGATGGAGAGGGCGAATCCGCTGCCGGGCGGGGTGCTTCTGTCGGTGCCCTTCCCGATCGGGGCGAAGTCCGACCCCTTGTCCAACTCGGTGAAGGTGAGGGTTTGCGTGCTGCCGGTGGTCTTGTCGCTGCACCCCGCGAGCACCATCACCCCCGCCACGGCAGACAGGATCAGCACACTACGCAGCTTCATCCTCGTTCTCCTCCCTTTGCGGATTGCCTCGCCGGGGATTCCTATCCGATTTGGCCGATCCATGCGGGCTGCAGGGTCCGCGTCTCAGATCCCCCCTGATTCCGCGAAACCGGAAGAGCGGTTCATCGATGCCAGCTCGACTGCCGCTCGCCTAGTCCCGCTTGGCGATCACGAACTCCACCCCGCCGAGCTTCAGCGTGATCGATCCGTCCTCGTGGGCGATCCCACCCTCGTAGACCTGGCGGTCAAGGCTGATCGCCGCGGTCTCGTCGCCCGCCTCGAGCCGGACGAAGATGCCTTCGTTGTCTCCCGGCATCCCGCCGGTCACCGAATGGCCGGCTCGAAGCGTGCCGCCGAAGGTCGCCACCAGGTGCGGAGTCTCCCCGGCGTCCATGACATGGACCGCGACGCGCTCACCGACCAGCGCCAGGAGCGCGGCGAGGGCCTCGTCGAAGGTCATCAGCGCCGGATTGTCGCTGAAGACCGCAGCTCGGGTTCAGGCCAGCCCTGGAGGCCGATTGGCCGCGTCGCCGTCGTTGGTGCCCAGGGTCACGTCCTGAAAGTGCGCGTGGCGCCGGCGCCCGGCTAGTGGATCAGCGGCTCGACCACCCGGTCGGCGCCGCAGATCCGGGCGTGGTGGCGGACCTCGATGCGCTGGCGAGTCACCCTCACGACGAAGGCGTCAGGCTGGGAGCCGGCGTTTCCCGAAACCCCCCACATCTCATCCGTCCGCTCCCTTCCGTGACTGAGGGGAGGGATCCCTATCCGGGGTGGGCGCTCAGCGCCGGTCAAGGCGCTCGAAGGCGCCGCTGTCCGGGTGGACGGCGCGCCTGCGACCGCGCTGGTCGACCGCCGGCGCGCGGTCCTCGTTCGCCCGGCTGATCGCCGGGCTGCCCGGCTTCAGCGCCAGCGTCTCGGTCGGGCCGCCGTTGTCGCGCAGCGAGCCGAGCTCGGGGTCCGAGCCGATCAGGGCGGAGCCGAAGAAGCCCTTGCAGGCCGCGGTCGTGCCGACCAGATTGCCGCCGAAGGAGTCGAAGGCGCCGTGACAGTCGCTGGGCGTCGCGCCGGCCCGGTTCAACGCGATGATCGAGTTGACGACGCTCACGATGCCCCCCTTGACCGACGCTCCGCCCCCCAGGGCGGAGCGGCCCGAGGCGTTGGCGACGTTGCGGGCGATCGTGACCGAGTTCAGCATCACCTGGCCCCCGGCGACGGATGACTGGATCCCGCCCCCGGTGAGGTCGGCGCGGTTCCGGGTGATGGTCGAATTGACCACGACCAGGCTCGAGGCCGACTGGTGGATGCCCCCGCCGGAGCCGTGCGCGAGGTTGTCGTCGACCGTGCTCTCCGTCACCCGGCCGGCGACCGCGGACAGGGAGATTCCGCCCGCCCCGGCACCGGCGACGTTGCGCGCCACGCTGCTCTTGGCGAGGCGAAGGGTTCCGTCGCCGACCGCGAGGCCGCCGCCGGCGCCCGAGGCGCGGTTGCCCGCGAGCCTGCTGCGGACGATCCGGACCCGAGCGCGATCCGCATCGATCCCGCCGCCCACGCCCGCCTTGGCGTGGTTGCCGCGCACCCGCGTCCGCACCAGCGTCAGCGGCGCGGCGGCGAAGATCCCGCCTCCGGAGTCCGCCCGGTTCCCTCGCACCGCGCTTCGCACCAGCCTCAGCGGCGCCCGCGCGGCCACGCCGCCGCCCGACGCCGACCCATTCCTGCCGACGTCGCCGCCGGTCAGCCTGATCCGGGCCAGCTTCGTGGCGGCGCCCGGCAGGACGTCGAGCACGCGGTCGATGCCGTGGGCGTCGATGATCGCCCTTCCGCCCGGTCCGTGCCGAATCGTGATCGGGTTGGCGACGTCCAGGTCGCCGCGGGCGTTTCCGTCCTCGTCGGCGCGCCCGGTGTTGTGTCGCGAGAGCTCGTAGCGGGGGCGCCGGCCCGCCAGCACGACCACGTCCCTTCCCGGGTGGCCGTTCGCCGCCCGGATCGCCTCGCGCAGCGAGCAATCGTCCGGCTTGCATCGGCCCGGAAGCGGGTCGTCGTGTCGGGTGACCCGGTAGGTGTCGGCGTTCGCACTCGCCGCGGCGAGTGCGCTCGTCGCCAAGGTCGCGGCGATCGCCAATGGCACCAGCCGCGCAACAACCCCCGATCTCATTCGTCCCCGCACATGCCCCTCCGTGAGCACCGCAATTCTACATGCCGGGTGGGGGCGGCATATCGTGTCGCAGCTTGAAGCGGATCGGCCACAAGGGCGCCGACTCGATCCGGCCCGGGAACACGCTCGAGAGCTTCGAGGCGGCGGTCGCCGCCGGGGCCGAGATGATCGAGCTCGACGTGCTCAGGCCGCGCTCCGAGTTCGCCGACGGGGGTGATTGGCGACGGGCGGTCGCCGGGCCCGTGCCGGCGGGCGCGCCGCCGCTCCTGGTCGCCCACGACTGGGGCGATGCCGCGCGCCGGGAGCCGCTGACCCTGGACGCGGTCCTCGACGCCTTCACCGAGCCGCCGCTCGACCGGGCCGAGGTCCACTGCGACCTGAAGATCGCCGGGCGCGAGGACGAGGTCGCGGGCGCGATTCGCGATCGAGGGCTGCTCGACCGGGCCGGGATCTCGACCATGGAGGTCTCCAGCCTGCGGGCGCTTGCCGAGCTCGAGCCCGGCCTTCCCTGCGGCTGGACGCTGCCCAAGGTGACCCGCGACTGGAACTCCAGCCCGTGGGCGAAGCCGCTGGTGCTCGCGGCGCTCGTCTCCCTGCGGCGGCGGCTGCCGGGAATCGTGCGCAGGCGAGCGCCGGGGCTCGGGGTGCGGTCGATCTGGGCCTACGAGCCGGTGATCACCGCTCGCCTGGTCCGCGCCAGCCACGACACCGGGCTCGAGCTGATCGCCTGGACCGTCGACGACCTCGAGAGGATGCGCTCGCTGGCGCGGCTCGGCGTCGATGGGATCTGCACCAACGATCCTCGGCTGTTCGTCCAGCTCGGCGAGCCGAGCTAGCGCCCCTCGTCCGCCAGCCGGTCGCCGGGCTACAGTGGCGCCGATGCCGTTCGGCGGATCCCATCACGGCCACGCCGCGATCGCCGACGTTGCGCCAGGTCGGGCCGGGGATGGTGCCGAATCCGAGACCGCGGCCGAGGCCAGCCCGGACCAGCTCGCTCCCGGCACCGTGATGGCCCTCCTCGCGATGGGCCTCGGGGTGATCGTGATCGCCAACGACTTCACGGCGCTGAACGTCGCCCTGCCGGCGATCGAGCAGGACTTCAACGTCGACGTCGGGACGGTGCAGTGGGTGATCAACGCCTACTGCCTCGTCTTCGGGATGGCGATCGTCACCGGCGGGCGCCTCGCCGACCTGTTCGGGCGGCGGCGGGCCTTCTTCGTCGGCTCGGCGCTGTTCGCCGGCTTCTCGCTTTTGGGGGGCTTCGCGCAGAGCGCTCCCTGGCTGATCGCCACCAGGGTCGGGATGGGGCTCGGGGGCGCGCTGATGTGGCCCGCGATCCTCGGCATGACCTATGCGGCGCTCCCCGAGAGCAAGGCGGGCCTCGCCGGCGGCTTGATCCTCGGGGCGGCGGGGGTCGGCAACGCGATGGGACCGCTGCTGGGTGGCGTGCTCACCGACGAGCTGAGCTGGCGGTGGATCTTCTTCCTCAACGTGCCGATCGCCGCCTTCGCGGTCCTGGTCACCTGGGCCAAGGTCCACCAGCCGCGCCCGGAGGTCGCCGACCAGCGGATCGACTACCCGGGGATCGCCACCCTGTCGACCGGGCTGCTGCTCGTCCTGCTGGCCTTCGACCAGGCGGCCGACTGGGGGTTCGGCGACCCGCGGGTGATCGCCATGCTGGTGGTCGCCGCCCTGCTGATCGTCAGCTTCGGCCTCATCGAGCCGCGGATGAAGGGAAGCGCCCTGATCCCGACCGAGGTGATCCGCAACGCGGGGTTCCGCGCCGCCTGCCTGACGGTGCTCCTGATGTCGGCAGTGTTCTTCGCCACCGTGCTCTACGCGCCGCAGTTCATGGAGAAGATCCTCAACTACTCGGCGCTCGAGGCGGGGGTCGGGATGATCCCGATGCTCGGCACCTTCGCGATCGTCTCCTTCTTCGCCGGGCCGGCGTACCAGCGCCTCGGGGCCAAGGCGACGATCACGATCGGGGCGCTCGGCCTGACGCTCGGGCCCTTCCTGCTCTCGATGGTCGACGCCGACTCCGGCTACGAGTCGCTGATCGCCGGCCTGGCGGTGACCGGGATCGGCGCGGGCTTCTTCTACTCGGCGGTCACGACGGCGGGCGTCACCGCCCTCGACCCCTCCCGCGCCAGCCTCGCCGGCGGCCTGATCTACATGTGCCAGATCGCCGGCGGGGCGATCGGGCTCGGGATCACGACGACGATCTTCACGCTCAGCTCCGAGAACGAGCTCGCCGACAAGGCCTCGGATCACGCCCTCCACCTGACCGATCACCAGGTCGCCGTCATGCACGGCGTCCTCGCCGGCACGGACTCCGGCACCGCCGCGCTCCACCAGCTCAGCTCGTCGGCTCAGAGCACGGTCATGGGCATCGTTCGCGAGTCGTTCGCCACCGGGATCCAGGCCGGGTTCAAGTTCGTGACCATCGCTGCGCTGCTCGGCTTCCTGATCTCGCTGTTCTTCGTCGGCGGCCGGTTGCTGGGCCACCGCGTCGCGCCCGAGCAGGCCCAGGCCTGAGCGGCCCCCGGGGGAGCCGGCGCACCGCAAGCCTCCAAGGCCGGGTAGGGGGATGTCCCACACACGATGGGCTGCTGCCTCGAAGACGCGCAGGATCACGCGAGCTGCGTAGCGGTTCGAGGGAACCGCTCAGCGAGAGGAACAATGAGCATGTATACGGTGCATAACGTTCCCCTCGATTGGCGGGCACCCTCCGGATCCCGCGCCCTGTCAACACGCCTTTCCTCGCTTACCGAGCCGGCCGCGGCCAAGGAGGGAGCCACCGTGCGCACGAAAGCTCCGTACCCCCGCCCGCGACGCCCATCGCGCCGGCGTCAGGTCCGCTGCGCCAGCCCCGGGATGCGGCGCACGCCGCGCTCCTCGAAGTAGGCCCACTCGAGCTCGCCGAGCTCAGTCGCCGGCGGGTCGCCGTAGATCCACTCGCGGCTGATCCGGTGCCAGTTGCGCTTCGCCCGCAGCTGCGCGAGAACCGCCAGCACCCCGGTCTCCATCCGCCGGCCCATCAGCTCGTCCGCGGGAACGCTCTCCCGCCGCATCAGGTCGTAGTACTCCGAGCGGGGGTCAGAGGTGGACTCGATCACCCTCATCACCCGCTCCGGGGTGAGCTCGATCTCGCGGTCCTCCATGTACCAGCCGCCGACCGCCATCACGTGGTCCATCAGCCGCTCGGCGTCGAGCTTGGAGGGGTTCTTGACAAAGCCGAGGTCGTGGAGCGAGGAACGGAGCGCATCGGGGTCGCGCCGGGTGGCGGCGTCGATCGCCCGCTGCTCGAGCTCGATCTGCTCGCTGTCGAGACGCTTGGTCATCCCGTAGTCGAGGAAGGCGACGCGGCCGTCCGGCATCAGCAGGTAGTTGCCCGGGTGCGGGTCGGCGTTGAAGTGCTGCAGGTGATAGATCGAGCCGAAGCTGAACCGAAACACGATCTCGCCGAACCGGTCGCGGTCGGCCTGGGGCCGTCGCTTCACCTCCTCGAATCCCGCTCCGTCCACGTACTCGGTGACCAGCACCCGCCGACGCGACAGCCGCGTCAGCACGTCCGGGACATAGATGAACGGGTGCTCGCGATAGTTGCGGGAGAACGTGCGCTGGCTCTGCGCCTCGTACTCGTAGTCGAGCTCCTCCATCACCCGCAGCCGCAGCTCCTCGGCGACGGCCTTCGCGTCGAGGCCCGGGGCGATCGCCCGGGCAAGCCGCATGATCATCCCCGCGTTGCGCAGGTCGGACTCCAGCGCCTCGGCCACCCCCGGGTACTGGATCTTGACCGCGACCGCGCGCCCGTCGCAGAGGGTGGCGCGGTGCACCTGGCCGATCGAGGCGGCGGCGAAGGCCTCGGGCTCGATCTCGGCGAACAGCTCGTCGAGCGGCTCGCCGCGGTACTCCTCCTCGAGCACCTTGCTCACCTTCTCCCACGGCATCGCGGGCGCGTCCGTGCGCAGCTTGGCGAGCTGCTCCTGGTAGAGCTCCGCGTACTCCGGGGGCAGGAACTCGGTGTCGATGAACGACGCCAGCTGCCCCATCTTCATCGCCGCGCCCTTCATCTCGCCGAGGACCGACGCCATCTTCACCGCCGTCTCCAGGTGCCTGGCCTCCAACCGGGTGTCGGCCGACTCCTCCGAGCGGGCGACGTTCGCCGCCTTGGTGCCCGCGTAGCGGGTCGCCTGGCCCCCGATCACCGATCCGAGCTTCGCCGAGCGGCGGATCCTGCCCTTCGGGATCTTGTCCGCGGCCATCGCACCAGGGTAGCCCGCTCGGAGGCGCCCGGCGAGAGCTCCGGCCCCGTGCGTCCAGCTATCCTCCGGGCCGATCATGGCTGGCGATCGCGCGACCCTCAACGTCTCCGAACGGGCCGATTTCGGCTCCCGGACCAGTCGGCGCCTGCGCCGTTCCGGGCTGGTTCCCGGGATCGTGTACGGGGGCGGCAGCGAGCCGCGGGCGTTCCAGGTGCCCGAGCGCGAGGCGCGCGCCGTGCTGGTCGGCGGCGGCGCGCTGATCGACCTGCGGTTCGACGGGTCGACCCCGACCCCGGTGGTGGTCAAGGAGCAGCAGCGCGATCCGGTGCGCGGACGCCTGATCCACCTCGACCTGCTCGAGGTCAAGCTCGACCAGGTGATCCAGGCGGACGTCCCGATCGAGCTCCTGGGCGCCGACGAGGCCCCGGGCGTCACGGAGGGCGGCGTGCTCGAGCACGTCACCCACCAGATCACGATCGAGGCGCTGCCCACCGCGATCCCCGAGAGCATCCCGGCCGACGCCTCCGGGATGACGATTGGCGACACGCTCCAGCTGAGCGCCGTCGCCGCGCCGGAGGGGGTCGAGTTCGCGCTCGGCGAGGGAGTCGACCCCGACGAGGTAACGATCGCCACGCTGTCGCCCCCGCGCGTCGAGGAGGAGCCCGAGCCCGAGGTCGAGGAGGAGGCCGAGCTGGTCGGCGAGGAGGGCGAGGTGCCCGAGGGCGAGGAGGCTCCGACCGAGGAGGAGGGCGCCCCCGAGGGCGAGGCAGCCGGCGGGGACGGCGAGTCGGGCCAAGGGGAGTAGCGGCCGCTGTCGCTGCTCGACCGGCTGCGCCGCGGGGCAGGCGGGTTGAAGGCAGACGGCCCCTCGAGCGATGCCCGGGTGCTGGTGATCGGGCTCGGGAACCCGGAGGCCAGGTACGCCGCGACGCGCCACAACATCGGCTTCGAGGTCGCGGCGGAGCTCGCGCGACGGTGGGAGCTGCCCCGGCCGAAGCAGCGCTATCGAGGGTTGATCGCCGAGGGCCGGGCCGGGCCGGGCGGACCCCGGGTCGCGGTGCTCCGGCCGCAGACGTTCATGAACGAGTCCGGGACGTCCGCGGGCCCGGCGCGGGGGGCGCTCAAGGTGCCGCTGGAGATGGTGATCGCGCTCCACGACGAGATCGACCTGCCGTTCGGGGAGGTGCGCTCGAAGCTCGGCGGAGGCGTCGCCGGCCACAATGGGCTCAAGAACCTCGCGCAGGGGCTCGGCGGCCGTGACTTCTGGCGCGTCCGCGCCGGGGTCGGGCGTCCCGAGTCGGCCGACCCCGAGATCGTCTCGCGCTACGTGCTGGCGCGATTCGCCGAGCCGGATGACCGGGTCCGAGAGCTGATCGACCGCGCCGCCGACGAGGTGGAGCGCCTGATCCGGGAGATCGCCGCCGAGGAAACGGATCCTCTCGGGGAGGTGATCGATTGAGCGTCACGACCTACGACGTCGACCAGCAGGGGGTCGCCCTGCTTCGACTCGATCGCCCCGACGCCCGCAACGCGCTCAACACGGCGATGCTCGAGGAGATGCTCGGCCACCTCGACACGGCGCGCCGGGACGACGCGGTCCGGGTTCTGGTGCTGTCCTCGACCGATCACCTGGCGCTGTCCGCCGGGGCCGACGTCCGGGAGCGGCTCGAGGAGGAGGGCCGGGTGCGGCGGATGGAGCTGTTCGCCCGGCTCTACGACGAGCTGACCGGCTTTCCCCGCCCCACGATCGCCGCCTGCCACGGATCCTGCGTGGGCGGCGGGGCGGAGGTCGCCGTCGCCTGCGACCTGCGGGTGGGCGGGTCCAACCTCCGGCTCCGCTTCCCCGGGGCGGCGCTCGGCGCTCCCGTCGGCCCCGCCCGGCTGGTCACCCTGTGCGGGCTGTCGGTGGCGAAGTATCTGCTGCTGAGCGGCAAGGAGGTGAACGCCGAGCAGGCCCTGCGCTGGGGCCTGGTGCACAAGGTCGCCCCCGCCGCGGCGACCGAGGAGCAGTCGCTGGCCCTGGCCGCCGCGGTCGCCGAGCATCCCCCCGAGGCCGTCGCCCGCCTGAAGCGAATGCTCCATGAGTGGGACGACGTCGAGGGCCGCTCTCGGGCCGAGGGCGAAGGGCAGGTCGAGTGGCAGCGCTCCGGCCCCGGGCTTCCGTACGAGTCCTGAGCAGCCCCGAGCACCATCGCCAAGTACCGACAAGCGGCAGATGTCGGTACTTCGCGACGGTGGTTGGTACACCCCGCGACGGCGCCCTCGCCACGTGTCAGTTGATCGCCGCCCCGCCCCTAGAATCGAAACGTGCCAACCCACCTGAGATGAGGCTCGGGCTCCCGAGATGAGCCTTCGGCCCCTGCTCGAGATCGCGCTCGAGGACGAGCGCTTCCTCTCCCTGGCCGACGCCGCTCGGGATCGCGCCCCGGTGGCGGTCCAGATGTCGGCCTTCGTGCGCCCGTACGTGCTGGCGGCTCTGGCGGAGGCCGAGGAGGGGTTCGCCGGGCGCCCGGTGTTGGTCGTCGCCGCCGACGACATCGGCGCCCGCGACCTGGCGCACGAGCTTCGCGCCTACCTCGGCAGA
The DNA here is from genome assembly GCA_023251935.1 of bacterium. Lineage (GTDB taxonomy): Bacteria > Actinomycetota > Thermoleophilia > Solirubrobacterales > 70-9 > AC-56. The sequence continues at coordinate 23,882 of JAHEXV010000016.1, forward strand.
CGGGTCCGCTATTACCCCTCCCGGGGCACCGGCTACGTCTCGCACGTCGCTCCGCCGCCGCACCTCGTCGGGCTCCGGATCGCCGTCCTCGACGCCCTCACCGGGCGCGAGCCCGCGGTGGTGGTGGCGAGCGCCGTGGCCCTCGCCGAAGCGGTTCCGGACGCCTCCCTGCGCCCCGCGGGCTTCACGCTCCGACGGGGCTCCGAGGCGGACCTGACCGAGGTGGGTGAGCGGCTGGTCGAGGCCGGCTACGAGCGGGCCGACCAGGTCGAGGAGCGGGGCCAGTTCGCGATCCGCGGAGGGATCCTCGACGTCTTCCCGGTCACCGAGGAGCGCGCCGCGAGGCTGGAGCTGTTCGGCGACGAGATCGAGCAGATCCGCTGGTTCTCGACCTTCACCCAGCGCTCGCTCGGCGAGGTGGACGGGGTCGAGCTGTCGCCCGCGGCCGAGCTCTCGGCGGAGCACCGCGAGCTCGCCGAGCTGGCGCTGGAGGACGAGCCCGACGACGTCGCCGAGCTGCTGCCGATCGATCGCTACGGGGCGGTGCTCGACCTGATCGACGAGCGGACCGCGATCGTCGTCTCCGAGGAGGTCGAGGCGGGGCTGCGCGACCACTGGGACGACGTCACCGCGACCATGCACGACGCCGACGCCCGCCGGCTCTACGTCGACGTGGCCGGACCGCTGGCCGAACGCGCCGCGATCGCGATCTCGACCGTGCGCTCCGACCAGGAACCCTGGCTGCGGTCGTGGGCGCCCAGCTCCGCGGCCAGGAGCCTGGCGGAGGCGGAGGGCAGGCTCGAGCAGGAGCTCGGCGCCGGGTACTGGGTGGTGGTCGCCTTCGAGCACCGCGGCGAGGCGGAGCGCGCCCGCTACAACCTGAAGCGGCTCGAGGCGCGGTTCCTCGATCAGTCGTCGGTGGCCGACCTGCTCGCCGGGGACGGGGAGCGGAGCGGGCGGGATGCCGTTCTGTTTGCGGAGGCGACGCTGTCGGATGGCTTCGTGGCGCCGGAGCTGAAGTTGGCGGTGATCCCTTACCGGCGGCTGGTCCATCGGCGGCGGGCCGGCGCGCCGGCACCCGCTCGGGGCCAGCTGGCCACCTTCACCGACCTGCGAGTCGGCGACCACGTCGTTCACGCCGACCACGGAATCGCCAGCTTCGCTGGCTTCGAGACGAAGACGGTGGCCGGCGTCACCCGCGACTACCTCGAGCTCAGCTACCGCGGCGACGACCGCGTCTTCGCTCCCACCGACCAGCTGGCCAAGATCACTCGCTACGTCGGCGCCGGCGGCGAGGCCCCTCAGCTCTCGGCCCTCGGCTCGAAGCGCTGGGAGGGGATCAAGGCTCGTGCCCGCCGGGCGGCGCGCGAGCTGGCCGGCGAGCTGCTCAACCTCTACGCCGAGCGCCGGGCCCGGCGCGGCCACGCCTTCCCGCCCGACGGCGAATGGCAGCTCACCCTCGAGCAATCGTTCCCCTATCGCGAGACCACCGACCAGCTCGAGGCGATCGAGGCGGTGAAGGGCGACATGGAGGCCGAGCGGCCGATGGACCGGCTGATCTGCGGCGACGTCGGCTACGGCAAGACCGAGGTCGCCCTGCGCGCCGCCCACAAGTCCGCCTCGGAGGGCAAGCAGGTGATGATGCTGGTGCCGACCACGATCCTCGCGCAGCAGCATCTGGGGACCTTCCGGGAGCGGCTGCGGGAGTTCCCGCTCGAGATCGAGGTGGTGTCGCGGCTCCGCCGCCCGGCGGAGGTGCGGGCGATCCTGGCACGCTTCGCGGAGGGCAAGGTCGACATCCTGATCGGGACGCATCGGCTGCTCTCACGCGACGTGCGCGCCCCCGATCTCGGCCTGCTGATCGTCGACGAAGAGCAGCGGTTCGGGGTCCGCCAGAAGGAGCTCCTGCGCCAGCTCAAGCTCAAGGTGGACGTGCTCTCGATGTCCGCGACGCCGATCCCGCGGACCCTGCAGATGAGCCTCGCCGGCCTGCGGGACGTGTCGGTGATCGAGACGCCGCCCGAGGGGCGAAGGCCGATCCGCACCTACGTCGGCCCCTACGACGAGGAGCTGGTGCGACGCGCGATCCTCCGCGAGAAGGAGCGCGGCGGCCAGGCGTTCTTCCTCCACAACCGGATCGAAACCATTCATGAGGTCGCCGAACGGCTGCGGGCCGCCTGCCCGGGCGTCCAGTTCTCCGAGGCGCACGGCCAGATGGACGAGGTCGAGCTCGAGCGAACGATGCTCGACTTCCTGCGCGGCGACGCGGACTGCCTGGTGGCGACGACGATCATCGAGTCGGGGCTCGACATCCCCCAGGCCAACACGCTGATCGTCGAGCGAGCCGACGAGCTCGGGCTGGCGCAGGCGTACCAGATCCGTGGCCGGGTCGGGCGCTCGCGAGAGCGCGCCTACGCGTATCTGCTGTACCCGTCCTCCGACGCGCTCAGCCCGGAGGCCGCGGCCAGGCTCGCCACCCTCTCGGACTACACCGAGCTCGGCTCGGGGTTCGCGATCGCGATGCGCGACCTCGAGCTTCGCGGCGCCGGCGACCTGCTCGGCGCCGAGCAGTCGGGGCACGTGGCCGCGGTCGGATTCGAGCTCTACGTGTCGCTTCTGGACGAGGCCGTGGAGGCGCTGCGCTCCGAGGACGGGGCCTCCAGGAGGGAGGCCGGAGTGCGGCTCGACGTCGAGGTCGACGCCTACCTGCCCGCCGACTACATCCCGTTCGAGGCGGCGAAGATCGACGTCCACCGACGGGTCGCCGGCGCCGGGGAGCCCGGCGAGCTGCGGGCCCTGCGGGACGAGCTTCGGGATCGCTTCGGCCCGCTCCCGGAGCCGGTCCAGAACCTGCTCGAGCTCCAACGCGCCCGGATCGAGCTGGGCGGCCTCGGCGCCCGCACGGTCGAGTTTCGAGGCGGACGGCTGTCGGCGACCCCGCTGGAGCTCGACGCGGCGGCCGTCGGGCGCCTGCGGGAGCGCATCCCGGAGGCGATCTACGAGTCGCGCGCCAAGACCCTGTCCCTGCGGGTCCCCGACGACCCGGACGCGCGCCTGGCGGCGGTGCTCGAGCTCGCCGAGGCGGCCGGCGAGGCCGTGGCCCGGGCTAGCGACGAAGTCGCGAGTCGAGCGAGTGAACCTGCCGCCCCGGCGGCGCCATGACCCGCCGGAAGCGGACGCGAAGCGGAGCATTTCGGCGGAGTCGTTAATGCCGGCTTAGCCCGGCACGTTATTCTCCCGCCTCGTGCGCAAGCGCACCGGGAACAGGTGGGTCGTGGTGGCGATCTTCGGGGCACTCTTCGTCGCCCTGTTCGTGATCGTCGGGGTTGCCGATGGCATCGGTCATCCGAGCGTCCCCTCGGGCGCCGTCGCCGTGGTCGAGGACGCGCCGGACGGGACGATCTCCAACGCCGACTTCGACGCGGCGCTGACCCAGGCCGCCGCCCAACAGCAACAGCCGAAGCCCAAGCCCTCCGACCCAGGGTACGCGACGCTCCGGGACGCGGCGATGTCCTCCGTGCTGCTGTCGCGGTGGATCATGGGCGAGGCCGAGGAGCGCGGGATCACGATCTCCGACACCGAGATCTCGAACCAGCTGAAGCAGATCGCCCAGCAGCCGCAGTTCGGCGGCCAGAAGCAGTTCCGGCAGGGCATCAAGCAGCTTGGCTACACCCTTCAGCAGGCGCGCGGTGAGGTCGAGCGTTCGCTGATCACCAACGAGATCGAGAAGGACGTGGTGCCGCAGAAGCCGTCCGTCTCCGAGTCCGAGATCACGACCTACTACGAGGACAACAAGTCGCAGTTCTCCCAGCCGGAGACCCGCGACGTCCGCGAGATCGTCAACAGTGACCAGGCCAAGGTCGAGCAGGCCAAGGCGGCGTTGGAGAAGGACAGCTCCCCACAGAGCTGGAAGCAGGTGGCGGCGAAGTACTCGACCGACCAGGCGACCAAGGACAGCGGCGGCCTTCGCCAGGGGGTCACCGTGGGCCAGAGCGAGCCCACCGTGGACAAGGAGATATTCGCCGCCGCCCAGGGACAGCTGATCGGCCCGATCAAGGGCCAGAAGAACTACTACCTGATCCAGGTCGACAAGATCACCCCGGCCGTCGCCACGCCGCTCTCGAAGGTCTCCTCGCAGATCAGGCAGCAGCTGGCGGCCGGCATCCAGCAGCAGGTCGGCTCCGACTTCCAGACCGACTTCATCGACAAGTGGACCCAACGGAGCTTCTGCGCCGACGGCTACGTGATCGATCGCTGCGCCAACTTCACCCCGCAGGACACCTGCACCGGCGACGATCCAGGCGAGTCGGGCAACCTCGACAAGTCCGGGTGCGATGCCTTCGTGCCCTCGATCGCGCCGGTGGCTCCCGGCCAGGCGACCGTGTTCTCGGGCCAGCCCGTCCAGGGAACCCCGCAGGGGCCGGTCCCGGCCGGCGGCGCCGCCGTGCAGCAGCCTTCGATCATCGGGCCGGGGGGCGCCCCGCAGCTGCCGCCAGGAGCGGCGCCGCCCCAGACGGCACCGCCCCAGACGGCACCGCCCCAGACGGCACCGCCCCAGAGTCCCTGAGCAGCGGCTCGCCGTGGCCGGTAGGCCAACGCAGGCGGGGGGCGGCGATCAAGCCGACCCGCTGGAGGCGCTTCGACGCCTCGACCAGATCACCCGCCGCCTGCGCCGCGAATGTCCCTGGGATCGCGAGCAGGACGAGCGCTCGATCGTTCCCCACACGGTCGAGGAGTCCTATGAGCTCGCCGACGCGGCGGCCGGCGGGGACGACGCGAAGCTCCTCGACGAGCTCGGCGACGTCCTGTTCCAGGTCCACTTCCTGGCCCTGCTGCTCGAGGAGCGCGGGGCCGGCAGCCTCGCCGAGGTTGCGGAGGGGGTGTCCGAGAAGCTGATCCGCCGCCATCCCCATGTGTTCGGGGACGCCCGGGCCGATACCGCGGGTGAGGTGCGTCGCAACTGGGACAAGATCAAGCGCGAGCAGGAGGGGCGGGGGGAGGCGGAGCCGTTCGCCGACGTGCCCGAGAACCTCCCCGCGCTGCTCTACGCCCGCAAGCTTCAGCGGCGCGCCGCCTCCTCGGGCCCGGAGGGCTCCGAGCCGGCCGGCGAGCAGCTCGGCGATCCGGCGCTTCGGGACGCCGCCGAGGCGTGGATCGGCGAGACGCTGTTCGCGCTGGTCGACCAGGCCCGCCGGATGCGGGTCGACCCGGAGCTCGCCCTGCGCGCCGCCGCTCACCGCTTCCGCGATCGGCTCCCCCGAGGCTAGCCTGACAAACTTCCGCGCCGTGCCGACGATCGAGCGCATCCACGCCCGGCAGATCCTCGACTCGCGGGGCAACCCGACGGTCGAGGTCGAGGTGGGGCTCGACACCGGTGCCGCCGGCCGCGCGGCGGTGCCGTCCGGCGCCTCAACTGGCGAGTTCGAGGCCACCGAGCTGCGCGACGGCGGCGAGGCATGGGGCGGAAAGGGGGTTGCGAAGGCGGTCGCGAACGTCAACCGGGACATCGCCGCCGCGCTGGTTGGCGCCCGCGCCATCGAGCAGGGGGCGATCGACCGCACCCTGTGCGACCTCGACGGGACGCCGAACAAATCCCGACTGGGAGCGAACGCGATCCTCGGCGTCTCGCTGGCTGTCGCCCGCGCCGCATCCGCCGAGGCCGGTGAGCCGCTCTATCTCTTCCTCGGCGGCTCGGACGCGACGACGCTTCCGGTGCCGATGATGAACGTGCTGAACGGCGGCGCCCACGCCGACAACAAGGTCGACTTCCAGGAGTTCATGATCGTCCCGGCCGGGGCGGCGAGCTTCGCGGATGCGGTGCGGATGGGGGCCGAGGTGTTCCAGGCGCTCAAGGCCACCCTGAAGCAGCGCGGGCTCGGGACCACGGTCGGCGACGAGGGGGGGTTCGCCCCGGACCTGGACTCGAACGAGTCGGCGCTCGAGGTGCTGCTCGCGGGGATCGGGGCGGCCGGTTACGAGGCGGGCACCGACGTCTTGATCGCCCTCGACCCGGCGACCAGCGAGCTCTACGACGACGGCGCCTACGTGCTCGAGCACGAGGGCCGGTCGCTGTCAGCGGCCGAGCTCGCTGACTACTGGGCGGGGATCTGCGAGGCCTATCCCGTGGTCTCGCTCGAGGACGGCATGGGCGAGGACGATTGGGACGGCTGGAAGGCGCTCACCGAGCGGATCGGCGACCGCGTCCAGCTGGTTGGGGATGACCTCTTCGTCACCAACCCGGCCCGCCTGCGGCGAGGGATCGAGCTGGGCGTCGGCAACTCGATCCTCGTCAAGCTGAACCAGATCGGGACCCTGACCGAGACCCTGGAGGCGATCGGGATCGCCCACGACGCCGGCTACACGGCGGTCATCTCCCACCGCTCCGGCGAGACCGAGGACACGACGATCGCCGACCTGGCGGTGGCCACCGGCACCGGCCAGATCAAGACCGGGGCCCCGTCGCGCTCGGATCGGACGGCGAAGTACAACCAGCTGCTGCGGATCGAAGAGGAGCTGGGGGACCGGGCCACCTACCCCGGACTCGGCGCCTTTGCAGGAAAGTAGAGCGGCGCCGCCGAACCCATGACGGGTGAGCGCGCGCGCGTATCGGGTAGCACCGCGACGGCGGACGCGAGGAGGCCCGGCCAGCCGCATCCACTGGGACCGGCTCGGTCGCGTGGTCCTGGTCTTGGTGCTGTTCGCCATCCTGGCCTCGTACGTGAACCCGGTGGTCAACTTCTTCGACGCCTGGCGCGGGTCTCACGACGAACGCAGCCAGCTCGAGGCGCTGAGCCGGGAGCACAGCCGGCTGGTCGCCAAGGCGGCCTCGCTGAAGAATCCCGACGCGGCCTCCGAGCAGGCGCGCAGGCTGGGGATGATCGCCCCCGGCGAGCGCTCGTACGTGATCCGCAGCCCCGGTCACTGACCTCGAGCCCGTGATCGCGGTCGCGGGCTTCGTCACCGCCCCCGCCGGCGAGCGGACGCTGGACGTCGGGGCGTACCTGGCCGGGGCGGCGGAGCTCGGCCTGGCGCTCGGCGCGCTGGCCTTCGGCGCCCACAGGGTGCGCGCGCTGTTGCTCGGCGGCTGGTCGGGGGCGCCGGCGCGCCTCGCCGAGCTCGTGCTGGCGGTGGCGGGGTTGATCTGGGTCTCCGAGGGGCTGGGCACCTTCGGCGGCTTCGAGCGGGCGCCGGTGCTCGCGGTGGCGATCGTTATCGGCGTCGCCGCGGGCTTGATCGCCGACCGGATCGCGGCGAGGCGCCCGCCCCAGCCCGGCGTGTCACCCCCGGCGCCGCCGTCGTGGGGCCTCGCCAAGCTGATCGCGGCCGCGGCCTGCGCGGCGCTGGCCGCCGCATGGACCGTCCCGACCTTGAGCAGCCTGGCCTCGGGCATGGATCGCACCGACAGCCTCTGGTACCACCTGCCGCTGGCGGCGCGCTTCGTGCAGACCGGGTCCCTCGACCAGATCTTCTTCTTCGACCCGATCTTCCTGGCCTCGTTCTACCCCGCTAACTCGGAGGTCCCGCACGCGCTCGGGATGCTCTTCTTCGACCGCGACCTGGTCTCGCCGGTGCTCAACCTCGGCTGGCTGGCGGTCGCCCTGCTCGCCGCCTGGTGCATCGGTCGGCCGTACGGACTCGGGCCGCAGGCGCTGATCGGCGCCTCGATCGCGCTCGGCTCGCAGTCGCTGGTCGAGTTCCAGGCGGGCGAGGCGCTCAACGACATCACCGGCGTCGCCTTCATCCTCTGCGCGGTAGCGATCCTCGTCAACGGGTACGCGGCCCGCCCCGACCCTCGCGAGCAGGTTGCGGGACGAGGGATCGCCCCGGCCGCGCTCGTGGTCGCGGGACTCGCCGCCGGGCTGGCCGCGGGGGTGAAGCTGTCGTTCCTGGCGCCGGCCGCCGCCCTGACGATCGGGGTGATCGTGATCGCCCCGCGGTTTGCCCGGCTGCGCGCCGCGGCGGCGTGGACGCTGCCGATGCTCGCCGCGGGCGGCTACTGGTACCTGCGCAACCTGGTCGCGGTCGGAAACCCGATCCCCTACATCGGCTCGGTCGGCCCGATCACACTGCCGGCGCCGGTGCGCGACTTCCAGCTGCGGCCGGACTTCGCCGTCGCTCACTACTGGAACGACACGTCGGTCTGGCGAGACTGGTTCTTCCCCGGCCTGCACGAGTCGTTCGGGACCCTGTGGCCGGTGACCCTGGTCGGGATGCTGGTCGTCGGCGCGCTGGCGATCTGGCGCGGCCGCGAGCCGATCCTGCGGGCGCTCGGCGGCTTCGTGCTCGTCACCGCCGTGGCCTACTTCTTCACGCCGCTGACCGCGGCCGGCGAGCAGGGGCAGCCGATCGCCTTCACGTGGAACCTCCGCTACCTGGCTCCGGCGGTGGCCGTCGGCCTGGCGATCCTCCCCTGCCTGCCGGCGCTGCGGGCGACCCCGGCCCGCCGGGCGGCCGTCCTCGGCGCGCTCGCCGTCGTGCTCGCGTTCACGCTCGGCTCGCTGGTCCAGTGGAAGCAGGGCCACGTCAAGGGCGCGATCGCGGCGGCGCTGATCGTGCTCGGGGTCGCGGCGCTGGTCTGGATCCTGCGATCGCGAGGGCCCGGCGCCGCGACCGGGCGCGGCGTGCGAGCCGCGCTCGCGGCCGCCGCGATCGCGATCGTCGTGGTCGCCGGATACGCCGAGCAGCGGCACTACCTCGCCCGCGCTTACGAGGACACCGGGGCGGGCCAGGACCTCGCCGGGGCGCTGCGCTGGGCGCGCGACGTCCGCGGCGCCCGGATCGCCGTCGCCGGGATCCGCGGCGTGTTCACCCAGTACCCGTTCTACGGCGCCCCTCTGGACAACCGCGTCCAGTGGCTCGGGCTGCGGGGCCCGCACGACTCCTACTCTCGGATCCCGGACTGCCGCCAGTGGCGAGCGGCGATCAACGCCGGCGGCTACACGCACGTGGTCACGACCTTCGATCCCTATCTGCCCGGGACGCTTCGCAACTCGCCGGAGGGTCGCTGGACCCAGTCGGACCCCAACGCCCAGCTGATCCTTCGCGACGGCCCGGTGCGGGTGTTCCGGATCCTCGGCCCGCTGGACCCCGCCGGATGCACGGGCCAGCGCCCGCTCACCGAGGCCCAACTCCACAGCGTGCCGAACCTCAACGGGACCTCGAGCGGCTCGCGCTAGCCCGTCCCTACTCCGGGCTGACTCCCTCGATCAGGGCGGAAGAGCCTATCCCCCGGTTACGCTGCCGCGATGCTCGGCGTCTACGCGTCCGCGGCCGTGATCCTGCTGGCGTCGGTGGTGCTCGGCGCGGCGCTCCTGCGCCTGCTCGGGCGCTCGTCGGCGACCCTGCTCGCGGGAGCGGTCGGGTTCGCCGCCCTGGTCGTCGCCTGCCCCCTGTTGATCCGCCTCCCCGGGCGCGCCACGACCCTTTCCGTCCTGCTCGCGATCGCGATCATCGCGGCGATCCTCTACCTGTGGCGGGGGGGTCAGCGGATCGGGCCCGAGATCAGGATCGCCGCCACGGTCGGGTTGATCGTGATCGCCGCCGCCTCGCTCACCTTCGCCTTCAACGGACGCAACGGGGTTCTCGGCGAGGGCGTCTACACGAACGACCAGGCGGCGCAGCTGTTCTGGACCGATTGGCTGCAGCAGGGGGTCGGCCCGGAGCCGAAGGCGGTGCGCTTCGGCTATCCGACCGGCCCACAGTCGGTCGCCGCGGCGGCGGCCGAGACGACCAACACCTCGCTGCTGAACGCCTTCAACGGGCTCCTGCTGGTGATTCCGGTGCTCACCGCGCTGGCGGCGCTGGGCGCGCTCGAGGCGCTGCCGCCGGGTCGGCGGGTGGTCGCCGCCTCGCTCACCGGCCTTCCCTATCTGGCCGCCTCGTTCCTCGCCCAGAGCGCCTTCAAGGAGACGGCGATGGCCCTGCTCGTGCTCGCCTTCGCGGTCGCGCTCGGCGAGCTTCGACGGCGCTTGCCCGAAGGCGAGCCCGCTTCCCACGCGCGGCGGGCGACGGTGGTGGCGCTGATCCTGTTCGTGGTCGCGAGCCTGTTCGTCTACAGCCTCCCGGGGCTCGCCTGGTTCGCGCTCGCCGTGCCGATCTGGTTGGCGCTCGAGCTCGTCACCGGCGGCTTGCGCCCCGATCTCGGGGCGCTGCGCGAGGCGACCAGCCGCCACCGGCGGGCGATCGTGGTGGTGGCGATCGCGATCGTCGCGGTGGGCGCCTTCTCGGCGGCCCAGCTCTCCGGGTTCGTCGGCAAGGTGGGCCAGGTGCAGGCCTCGGCGGGCAGGCTCAGCTCGCCGGTCTTCCCGGGCGAGGCCCTGGGGATCTGGCCCCAGGGCGACTTCCGGATCGTCCGCGGCGACGTCTCCGGCGCCTATCCCGCCGTCGCCCTCGGCCTGCTCGCCGCGGCGATCGGGGCCGTCGGGGCGATCCGCCGCCGCGACTGGGGCCTGGTGGCGATGGGAGCCAGCGCGGTGATCGTCTACGCGGGCGCCCGCGCCTTCGCCTCGATCTACGTCGAGGCGAAGGCGCTCGCGATCATCTCCCCGCTCATCGTCCTCGCCGCCCTCCAGACTCTCTTCTCCCCACCCGCCGGGGCAGAGGCGGCGGCCGAAGGGGCAGGTGGGGACGAGCGCTCCCCAACCCGCTGGCTGCTCGCGTTGGGCGTCGTCGTCGCGATCGCCTATGCCGCCTCCACGTTCCTGGCTCTTCGCGCCACCCCGGTCGGCTTCGACCAGCGCGCCAGCGAGCTGCAGAACCTGGCCGGGCTGATCCAGGGGCGCTCGGTCGCCTTCCTCGGGGTCGACCGATTCTCGGGCTACTGGCTTCGGGGGACCCTGATGCGCAGCCCGGGCGGTTACGTCCCCTCCGAGGTCAGCGCACGCCCCAGCAAGGTCTGGCAGCAGGGGCTGGCGATGGACTTCGACACCCTGTCCGCAGGGCGGCTGGACGAGTTCCGCTACGTGGTCACCACCGGGGCCGGCTATCAGAGCACCCCGCCGCCGAACTTCAGGCCGGTGGTCCGCACCGCCGCCTACGTGCTCTGGAGGCGCCAGGGGCCGACCCCGCACCTGGGGATCATCGACGTCGATGGCACGCCCGGCGCGCTTCTCGACTGCGCCAGCGCCGACGGCCGCCAGGTCGTCTCCCGGGGACGCACGGCGACCGTGCTGGCGGAGCCGGTCGCGACCGGCGTCCACGCCTGGAACCGCCGCTCGCCCTTCGACGCCCCGGCGACCGCCACCCAGCGGCTGAGGCTCGGCCGTGGGCCCTGGGAGCTCTCGCTCCAGTACCACAGCCAGGTGCCGCTGAGCGTCTCGGCGGCCGGCAGCCGGGTCGAGCTGCCGCCGTCGCTCGACGGCATGTATCTCACCCACCAGGGGCAGGGCGCGTTCTGGCCCGCCGGCAGGCTGCGCGCGACGGGGGCCGGCTCGGTGACCGTCACCGTCAGCGCCGCCCGGCCGACCCGCCTGCAGCGCCTGCTCGGGGTGAGGCGCCAGGTCTGGCTCGGGCCGCTTGCGGCCACCCGCCCGGGCGACGCCCGAGAGGTGCCGATCCGGCGCGCCTGCGGGCGCTTCGTCGACCACTTCACGTTCCGGGGCGGGAGCGCGGGCGGGAATCGCTAGCGTCTTGCCGAATGGCCGATACCCCGGCAACCCAGCCCCACCAGCGCTCCCACGACTCCGGCGGCCGCCCGGTCGGTCACCCGCCGCCGATCCTGTTCGTGGGCGGAACCGGCCGCAGCGGCACCCACGTCCTGGCGAAGCTGCTCGCCAGGCATCCCCGCCTGGCGATGTTCCCGATCGAGGTCCGCTTCCACGTCGAGGAGAGCGGGTTTCCGGGCCTGCTCGCCGGGCGGGTCACCAAGCAGCAGTTCGTCCGTCGCCTCCGCGGCTTCTGGTGGAAGGGGTTCCAGACCCAGCGGATGCGCGGCCTCTATCGGTTCGTGCCCGCCGACGCCTTCGAGCGGGCCGTCGCGAGCTTCGAGGAGAGCTTCGACTCCGACCCGGAGGGGGCCTGTCGCAAGCTGTTCTACGACGTCCTCTGGGAGCGGGTCGAGCGTTCCGGAGCCGACGCGCTGGTCGAGCAGAGCTGCGACACGATCGCCCAGGCGCCGACCCTCGTGCGGCTGTTCGGTGAGGCGAAGTTCATCCACGTGGTCCGCGACGGGCGCGACGCCTCGGCCTCGCGGGTCACCCAGACGAAGGGGCTGATCTACCCCCGCACGCGTCGCCAGGGGCTCGAGTGGTGGGAGGGGCGACTCCGGGCGATCGACGAGGGCGCCCGGGCGATTCCCGCCGAGCGCCTGCTCACCGTCAGCCTCGACGAGCTGCTGCTGCTCGGGCCCCGCCGGGGGCTGAAGCACATCTGCCGCTTCGAGGGCGTCTACGTGAACCGGAAGATGAAGCAGTTCTTCAACCGCCGGATGAGCTCCGAGCTGGCCAATGCGGAGCGCTGGCGCCGGGGGCTCAGCGACCGCCGGGCGGCGAGCCTGGAGCGTCTCTACGCGGAGGCGATCGACCGCCTCGAGGCCGACGGGGTGGGCTGTGCGCTGCTGCTGCGGCGCACGCTGGAGCGCTCGCAGGCGGCGCGGGCGGACCGCTCGCGGCCGCTCGCCTTCCTGGGCGGCGACGGAAAGCCGGTCGGAGCGCGGATTTGACCCCGCCCGCCGACCTCGTCTTCATCGGCGGCACCGGCCGCAGCGGGACGACCGTGCTCTCCCACTTGCTGAACCGCCACTCGCGCTTCTTCGGGGTGCCGATCGAGTGCCGCTTCCACTGCAACCCGAAGGGCCTCGCCGACGTGGTCGGCGGTCGGGCGACCCCGGAGGAGTTCCTGCGCAAGCTCCGGACCTACTGGTGGTACCGGATCCGGGTCGGCTCGGGGGCGCTGGTGCCGGCCGGGGTCGCGGGGCGCACCCGCGTCGCCCTCCACCGCGCCGGCGCGCGCCTGCGCCGCGGGCGCCGGGCCGAGGCGGGGGTCCGCGGCCTCCACCTGATAGTCGCCCGCGACCGCTTCGAGGAGGCGGTCGCCGCCTTCGAGGAAACCTGCAAGCGCGACGTCATCCAGGCGTCGCGCGATCTCTTCTACGACATGCTGTCGCCGCTCGCCGCGGAGGCCGGAAAGCCGGCGCTGGTCGAGATGAGCTGCTTCACGATCGCCGCCGCGCCGGAGCTGGCGCGGATCTTTCCCGAGGCGCGGTTCGTCCACGCGGTGCGCGACGGGCGCGACTCGGGTGCCTCCAAGGCGCTGCTGCGCGAGAAGCCGCACCACCCCACCGACGCGGCGTCCGGGATCGACTTCTGGGCCGACCGGCTGAGGCGGGCGGAGGAGGGGGTGCGCGGGCTCGACCCCTCAGGTCGTGAGCGGCTCGGCCTGGTCAGCCTCGACGAGCTCGTCTGGGCGGATCCGGAGGCGGCCTACGCCGGGCTGCTCGGCTTCCTGGGGGTGGGAGACGAGCCGGCGATCCGCGAGTTCTTCGACCGCCAGATGACCGCCGACGCCGCCCACCGGGAGCGGTGGCGCGAGGGGCTCGACCCCGCCGCCCAGCGCGAGATCACGGCCCACTACGAGGCGACGCTCGACCGGCTCGAGCGCGAGGGCTATCACTGCGCCGCGGTGCTGCGTCGCACCTACGAGCGCACGCTCGCTCCGCAGCCGAGCGCCTGACCTTGATCGAGCGCCGCGAGCTGATCTTCGTCGGCGGGGCCGCGCACAGCGGGACGAGCGCGGTGGCGCGCCTGCTCGATGCACATCCTCGGCTGCTCGCGCTTCCCGCCGCGGCGCGGTTCCACAGCGACGATCGGGGCATGCCGGCGCTGCTCGCCGGGCAGATCCCGCTCGACGAGTTCGTGGGCCAGTTTCGCGACCGGTGGTGGAACGGCGCCGGGGGGTTGGGGGAGGTGGGCGATCCCTCGCTCCTCGAACGGGAGCTCGGGGGCTTCGAGGACGCCTACCATCGCGATCCGCTGGCCGCCTGCCGCGAGCTCTTCCTGTCGCTGACGGCGCCACTGAGCGGCGAGCATGGCCTGGTGGAAACGAGCCCGGGCAACCTGCGTCAAGCGCAGGCCCTCGTCCGGCTCTTCCCCGAGGCCCGTTTCGTGCACGTCGTTCGCGATGGGCGCGACGTTGCCGCGGCGCCGGACGGGACGGGGCTGGCGGCGGGCATCCAGGACTGGGCCGGGAAGCTCCGCGAGATCGACGCGGCGATTCGCGGCGAGGAGGACGGCGCAGCTCACCCGGTCGCGCCCGAGAGCCTCGCCCTGGTCGTCCTCGACGAGCTGGTCGCCGGCGAGCGCGCGGGGTCCTACGAGGAGCTGCTCGGGGTGCTCGCCCTCGACGACGATCCCGCCATGCGCTGGGTGCTCGACCAGGAGCTGGGGCCGCAGCAGGTCGGGCGCGGCCGCTGGCGAGAGAGCGCCCGGGGGCTGGCCGGTTGGGCGCTCCGGCGCCGTTACCGGAGAACGCTGATCGAGCTCGGGCAAGAGGGAAACCACGCCGCCCGGCCCCTGCTCGACGCCTACGAGGCGCTCGGATGAGGGGCTCGAAGTGAGGGGTTCGGAGCGGATCCTGTTCGTGACCTCGAACGGCACCGGCCTCGGGCACCTGACCCGCTCGATGGCGATCGCCCGGCGCCTTGACTCCGGGATCGAGCCGCTCTTCTTCACCCT
>JAHEXV010000017.1:0-4013 GCA_023251935.1 bacterium
AGCGCGGGGACCGAGGGAGAACGCCGAGCGAGGAGCCGGGATGACCCCGATGCAGTTCATCGAGGGATCGAGGACCAAGCCGGAGATCGAGGACCAAGCCGGAGAGGTTGGGGAAGGAGCACGAGCTGGCGGGGCGTCGCCTGGCAGACCTGGCGTTGGCGGTTCGCCAGCATGAGGACACGGCCCGCCGCCTGAACGCCTCAACCACCCGACCCCACGATCGCCAGCTCTACCGGCGCCTACGTCAGATATGCGGGCTGCGCTGAGGGATGCGGGCTGCGCTGAGGGCGATGACCGCCGTGCGCCGCCTAGAGGAACTGAGAGTCGAGGCCCGCTACCGCCGTCAGCGCCGCGATCTCTACGCCGCGATCTCTACCGGGCCAAGGTTAACGGCCCACGGGCGACCAGCCGGTTGCGACTGAGCGAGCTGGAGCGAGCTTGCGCGCTTGCCGACGCGCGTTTCCGTCGAGCCCAGCAAGAGCAAGAAGCGGAGCCGGAACGAAGACCAGGCACCGAGGCTCGAACATCCTGACGCGCGGCCGCTTTCGCGAAGATCCTGACGCGCGACCGCTTCCTCGAACTCGCCCCCCCAGGTGGACGAGTGCAGGTGCGAGATCGTGCGCGGGCGAGTGTTCAGACGAATAGGAGTAGGCTGACTTCAGCCGTCCGAGGGCGCTCTTCATTTCTCTCTTCCTTCCGGCGCGACGGCACCGATTTCGAGAGGAGTGAGAGAGGGGCGGCCCAATGGGCGACCCGGACAGACTCCACGTGGACGGTGACCTGCCGTTGGTCGGCTACGCAGCTTCACGCCCATGGGGGGGCGCGTTAGTCAGATCGACCATGGCGGGCGGCCTAATGATTGTGGACGTCGAGGGGGAATTGGATGCTCCCGCCGTGACGCGCTGGAGGACGTTGCTCAACTCCGCAATCACGGAAGGCGCGACGGGAGTCGCCGTCGACCTTCGTGGCTGTCGTGCGATCGATATCGGTTGTCTCTCGGTGTTGGTAGCGGCCTCCGGCAGGCTGAAAGGACGGGGTGATGGGGGTGTCAATCTGGTGACGACCCCCGGGTCGCCCCTGGAGCGCAGGGTCCGGGCGACTGCCGCCAAGCGGCTGTCGGGGTACTCCTCCGCTGGGGAGGCGCTGCGCTCACTCCGCGACGCTCCGTAGGCCCCCGAGCTCCGCTCACGCCGGTCGCCGTCAGTTCGACGTCGTACCGAGAACCGAATCGGACCACCTTTCGGATCTACCTACGACGCACGGACCGATGCTGGCGGCGGGCGCGTTTCGTCTCGGAGTCGAGGCGGCCGCGACCACTGCATCGCAACCGTCAGAGGCGCGCATCATAGGGTTCCGCTCGAGCCACCACGAAGGAGTCCGATGAGCACACCCTCCGGCCCGCCCACCGACACGACCGCCGCAATGGGTGATGACCTCGCCTTCGCCGGCGTTGCGCGGCTGTCGGAGCTGCTCCGAGCCGCCGAGGTCACGCCGCGTGAGCTGGTCGAGCTCTACCTGGCGCGCATCGAGCGCCTCGACCCGCAGCTCAACGCGTTCGTGTCCGTCCGCGCCGACGCGGCCCTGGTCGAGGCCGACGCGGCGCTCAAACGCCTGCGTGCCTCCGAAGCCGGTCCCCTGCTTGGCGTTCCGGTCGTCGTGAAGGACAACGTGGACATCGCCGGTGAAGTCACCGGCCACGGCACCGGTGCGAATGAGACGCCGGCCACGAAGGACGCCGAGGTGGTGCTCCGCCTGCGCGCCGCGGGCGCGCCGATGCTGGGCAAGACCGCGCTGCCCGAGCTGGCGATGTGGGGCCACATGACCGAGTCACAGACGCATGGAGCAACCCGCAACCCGTGGGACACAGAGCGGGCCACGGGCGGCTCGAGCGGCGGGACGGCGGCCGCCGTCGCGGCGGGTCTGGCGCCGGCAGGCCTGGCCTCCGACGGGGGCGCCTCGATCCGCGTGCCGGCGGCTCTCTGCGGTCTCTTCGGGTTCAAGCCGACGCGTGGGCGCATCTCCACGCTGCCTGACGCCGAGCACTGGCACGGCCTGACGATGTTCGGCGGGCTCGCCCGCCGCGTGCTCGACGCGGCGCTATTCGACGACGCGCTGCGCGGGGCCGCTCCCGGCGACGCCCACAGGCCGCCCGAGCCGGAGACCAGCTTCGCGGACGCGGCGCGCCGCGAGCCCGGGCGCCTGCGAGTTGCGGTGTCGCTGAAGGGGACGCTCCCGGGCACAAAGCCCGGACCGGCGGCGCGCCGGGCGGTGGAGGAGACCGCCGAACTGCTGCGCTCGCTCGGCCACCAGGTCGCCGAGCGCGACCCGGAGTACGGACAGCTTCTGCCCGACATCATGCCCCGCTACCTGAGCGGGGTGGCCGACGACGCGGCCAAGCTTGAGCACCCTCAGCGGCTCGAACCGCGCTCCCGCCGCATGGCGTGGTTGGGGCGGCGGCTGCACGGCCGCGCGCTGCGACGCGCCGTGCGCCGCGAGGCCGCGGTCTCCGAGCGCGTCAACGCGATCTTCGCCGATCACGACATCCTGCTTACGCCGGTCACGGCGGCCCAACCGGAGCCGGTCGGGCGGTGGCGGGGCAAGGGCGCGTTGCGCACGTTCAACGGCGGCGGCCCGTACGTGACCTACACGGCGATCTGGAACTACCTCGGACAGCCCGCGGCGGCGGTGCCCGCCGGGTTCGACGAGGACGGCCTGCCGATGGCGGTGCAGATCGCCGCGCCCGTCAACGGCGAGACCACGCTGCTGTCCGTGGCCGCCCAGCTCGAGGGCGCGCGGCCGTGGGCCGACCGCAGGCCACCGGTCTCCTGAGCGTCGCTCTCCCTCCGGAGCGGCGCCATGGTGTCGCCGTGACTGCCGCCGCGGTTCGCGACGCGGCTTCAGCTCCGCGTGAAACCGAGAGCGCGCGGGCCAGTAGGCAGTGAGGGCCAGGCCAGGCGCGACGGCTCGAACGAGGAGCGGCAGCCCGAGTCACCTCCGCAGAGATACTCGCTCAACGCTCCGTGCGTCGTAGCGAGAAACAAATCGGGCCGCCTATCGGCCTCAGGGGTGACACACGGATCGAGGAGACCGGCGAGCGTCTACTGCCACCTGGCTGTGCACCGCGCCGGGTTGGTCGACGTTGATCCGCCGCTTCTCCTTCGCGATCTGCTCCTGCTCGGGTCTCTGGCCGCGCGTCAGTGGCGTGGCTCGACAGTAATTCCCTCGGGCGCGGCCAGCTTGCCGTCCTTGACGAAGACATGCGTGTCGCCGGTCTTCGGATCGATCTTGACGACCTTCGGGTTGCTGCCCGAGTTGTTGACGGCGTAGAGCTTGCGATCCAAGCCGAGCGCCACGTCAGTCGGACCGTTCAGCGGCTTCCCCTGGGCAACCACCCGCTGGGCGCCGGTCGCGACCTTGACGCGGACGATCGAGTTGTCGCTGTCGTCCGCGACGTAGGCGACCTTGCCGTTCGGGGAAAGCGTCATCCCGTAGCTGCCATTGAGCTTGTGGTCCTGGGTCACGAACCTCTGGACCCCGCTGTGGTCCGGATTGACCTTGAGCAGCGAGCCGGTGCCGCGGAGGCCCGCCTTCTGATCGGTGGTCAGGAGCTTCCCGCCGGGCAGGACCGCGAGACCCAGCGGGCCGCCGGCGAACAGCCCGGCTTGGGACACCAGCGTCGAGCTGCCGCCCTCGATCAGGAAGATCGCGCCCTTCCCCCCAGCGCCCGCGAAGGGGTCGTCCGCGAAGATCCCGCCGGGTCCGATCGCGACATCGGTCGGACCCTCGAACGCGCCTCCGCTGGCCAGCGTTTTGACGTCGCCGGTCTTGACGTTGATCTTGAAGACCGCACCGGTGGTGAACGCGTTGTAGTCGGCGATCACCAGACGCCCCTTGCCGGTGAAGGCGCCGCTGTCGGGGCTCAACAGATCGCCGCCAGACGCGACAACGCTCTGGTGCTTGGTGCGATGCTCGATCCTGACCACGTTGCCGGCGCCCGGATTTCCGATGTAGAG
>JAHEXV010000017.1:4023-38016 GCA_023251935.1 bacterium
TCAGCCCCGTGAGCGATCGCATCAGAAAGGACACTACCTACTGGGCGACCTCACGGGCTGTGCCCAGTGACGGAGGCGCCGAACCGAGGATCGAGGGGGGGCGAGGTCGCGGGCGGGACGGCGCCGAAGACTCAGGCGCTTGGAGCCGTGGCGCCCTCGCGAACCTCGTCGCGAAGGCGTTTCGCGATGTGCGATGCCGCGCCGCGCATTCCGTCCAGTTCGGCGGCGCTCCTCTTGTGGCCCCAGACGTTGCAGCAGAGCACGCCGTCCTCGAGCTCGAAGGCGAACTTCTCAGGCGCCTCGTCGGTCATCCAGACGATGAACGTCGGCGAAAACAGCTGGCGCAGGAAGTCCTGGTCCTGGTCCTTGTTCGTGAAGATCTCGTACTCGTCGTCGAGCTTCTCGCTCTCCAGCTTCACCCGCTCCTTCGTCCGGAACACGTCCTCGAGGTTCTCGAACACCCGGAAGCCGAACTTGCGGTTGGCGTAGAGCCCCGGCAGGCTCTGGCGACACTCGGGGACATCGCTCATGGCCACCGTGAAGTGGTAGTCCGTCTCGTGCCTACCGCTCGTGTCGTACCAGACGTCGGTATAGGTGTAGAGCGCCAAACGGCCGCTGATGCCGTCGCCCAGCGGCCCCTCCATGATCTCGTCGCCCTTTCGCTGATCGCCCTTTCGAAGGAGCGGCGTCGACCCCGGGAGCGAACCGTCCTTCGTGCGGGTCAGCCCCCGCTCCTCGGCATATGCGACGAAGAAGTCGTCCTCGGCCTGAGAGTCCGCCTTAGACCAGCAGACCGTGATGGTGATCAGGAATCCGAGGACGAGGGTGACGAGCATCAAGAGCAGGTTCGGGAAGAAGAGTCCGATCGCGATCACCACCGTGGGGATCCCGCCCCACGCGAGGGTCGAGCGCTTGCGGATGAGGCGGTGGAAGCGAAAGCGACGAAGATCGTCGGTGTCGTCCGGAGCCGTCCCGGGCGTGCCCGGATCCCGCGATACGGCGGCATCGGCCGGCCCCGTGGGGGCCGATCGTCGCTCCGGCGAGGGCTGTTCCTCGGCTGCCGCGGCGCCAACTCTAATTCCTAGGAAACCCTGAAGGGTCCCCTTCGCACCCACAGCAGAGCCCCTAGCGCGATCAACACCGGTCCCACGATCAGGCCGGCTTCGTTACCTGCGCTCAAGAAGGCGACCAACGTCGCGAACGGCCACGCGGCGATCCAGCGCCAGGGCGCGGGAACTCGCAGGAGCGCGACGCCCAGGAGCAGGAGTCCAAGCATCACGACGAGGACTGCGGGGAAGTACGCGGCGTTCCCGAGCGCCGAGACTCCGAGGGCGTCCTCGCCGAAGTTGGCGAGCGCCGCGATCGACGCGCCAGCTGCGGCGCCGACGAGGGCGACTGCCCCCAATGCTCCCGAGCGGCGCCGGTCCCAGCTACGTACGACGAGCAGCGCCGGCACGAGGCCGAAGAGAGCAGCGCTGTAGACCACGACGCCGGCGTAGTCGAGCACCGACTGCGCGTCCGTGTGCTCGTCGCCGGTCCCCCCGATCGCCACGTTCACCAGCCAGAGGGCGCCGGCGAGGGAAAAGGCGACAAGGCCGATGTGGCGCTCGCGGAGGCCGGCGGACGCTCGCGTCGGGGTGTCCTGCGCCTTGACTTCGGTCACGTTGTGGAAGTCAACCGTGCCATCAGTTCTCCGCGGCGTGCCCCGCACCGTAGCCGCGGCGTCTGCCAGCGCGTGCGAGCGCTGGGAAGATGAGTCGCTGCAGGAAGGGTGGGGGCATGGGCGGGAACCCCAGCACGACCATGTCGCGGTGGCGTTCGGCCATCACTGCGGCCTCGAGCAGGACGCCGGGTCGCGTCGGGAGCCCGTGACGCGTGATCTTGCCGGCGCGGCTGAGAGCCGCGGCCTGCTCGAGGAACTCTTGCAGCGATGATGGGGGGCGGACCTCGCAGGCGACGTGGGCGACCTCTTCACCACGGTTGCGGTACGCGTGCCGCACGCCGGCCGGGACCATCACGGTCTCGCCGGGGGAGGCGGTCTGCCACCTCCTGCCCGCCAGGAAGCTTGGCCGACCGGCAAGGACCTTGAAGCGCTCCTCGATCGCGGGATGGATGTGCGGCGTCACGCCGCCGCCGGGGTCGACCCAGATCTCCACCAGGAGGACCTCCTCGCCGTCCTCACCGCTCGTGCGCTGGAAGCTGAACCGCTGCCTCAGGACCGGGTCCTCGACCACGCGCTGCTCGGACATGTTCGACTCCTTTGGCTCGTAAGCTAGTGACGGGTAGGTATACTACCTAGGGATCGTTAGGTTGTCAAGAGAGCGGAAAACAGACGGCAGCCCACGCAGGCGAATGACCGCCGACGCGCGCCGGGAAGTGATCGAGCAGGCGGCGCTCGAGGTCTTCGCCGAGCGCGGCTACCATGGAGCGTCGATCGACGAGATCGCGCGGCGCTCGGGCGTCACGCCGCCCGTCCTCTACGACCACTTCGCCTCCAAGCTCGAGCTCCACAAGCGCCTTCTCGAGCGCACCAGAGACGAGCTGCTCGAGATGTGGGGTGAGCAACTCGGCGGCGACGGGGCGGCTGAGGAGCGGGTCCCGCGCGCGCTCGACGCCTGGGCGAGATACGTCGAGAAACATCCCTACGCGCCCAGGATGTTCTTCAGCGAGACGACCGGCGATCCCGACATCGAGGCGATCCACGGGCAGGTGAGGGCGCAGTCGGTGGCGGTCCTGGGAGCCATACTCGGGCGCGAGGCGGGCGCCGAGAACATCGCGGGCTCCGCCGGCCAGGAGGCCCTCGAGATGGCCGCCGAGGTCATCCGGGCCGGACTGACCGGGCTCGCGATCTGGTGGAGCGATCATCCACATGTGCCACGCGAGCAGATCGTGGCCACGGCCGTCAACGCGATCTGGATCGGGTTCGAGCGCGTGCGCCGCGGGGAGGGCTGGGGCGCGACGGGCGGGTCCGGCCATCGGTGAGGTCGTCTCTGACGACCTCGTCCGGCAAGCCCCATCCAGCTGCCAGGTGAGGGTTCGCCGGCCGGTTCTGGACCATCCAGGCATGCCTCAGAACTTCCTCAGCTGCGACCGCGACCAACCGATGCTTCTGCCGCCGGACCTCCGCGACTGGCTCTCAGGCGACCACCTCGCCTGATTCGCGATCGATGCGGTGGCGGAGCTAGACCTCGAGCCCTTCTACGCCTCCTACCGCGCCGACGGCCACGGCGCCGCCGCCCACGATCCGAAAACGATGGTGACGCTGTTTGCCTACGCCTATGCGGTCGGCGAGCGCTCATCACGGGGGATCGAGCGTCGCTGACGAGAGGACGTCGCCTTCCGCGTGATCTGCGCCAACCAGGCCCCCGATCACGCGACGATCGCCCGCTTTCGCGTTCGCCACGAAGAGGCCCTGGCGGGCCTCTTCTTCAGGCGTGCCCGCTGATGGATCTACTTCTTGGAACCGAGCTGGCCCACTCGGCCATGGCTGAGCCCAGTGATTTCGGCTACGACGATTGGCCAGCCCCTCGCGATGAGCTCTTCGAAGGGCGGCATCACGCTGTCACCGTCCCGTGGTGGCCGACCAACGCAAGAAAATCCGCCGGTGCCACGGCGGAGGGCTGAAAAAATCTAGTCCGGCGGACTGACTCGACGCGAGCTAGTGCCGCGTCTCGAACTCGCAGCCCTTGACGATGGAGTTGGGGTCCTTGGGAAGCAGATCGAGTTCCGCCTTGTCACCTGGGCCAGGGTTCCTGGCTCCGTCACAGTCGATCAACTTGTCCGAGGTCAGATCGCGGGCGTAAAGCTGATCGTTTGCCCCCATTCCCTTCATCACGTCGGCGCCTGGGCCACCGATCAGGATGTCCCTGAGCGGCCCGCCGGTCAGGGTGTCGGCTCCCGGCCCGCCGTCAAGCGTGCTCGGGATAGGCCCGGTGTTGTTGTGGTTCGGGATCCCCGTGGCGTTGTTCACGAGGTCGTTCTGGTCGCCAGCATCCACTCGGATCCGAGTGACCCCGAAGCCGCAAAATGCCGTGTATTGGCCGCTTTGGGTGCAGCCAGCGCCCGCGTCAAGGCCGGAGCCATAGCCCGGGGAGCGAGGGAAGTCCGTGACCGTCAGCGGGAAATAGTCCAAGCGCCAACTGAACCGCAGGTTGTCCTTGGCTCCCGGCGCAGCGGTCACCACCAAAATCGATCCAGAGATGCTGACCGAAGCCGTGCGAACCGTGAACGTGCGGGTGGCCGGCGTCGGGTCGGTCTTGCCAGTCGAGTCGGTGGCCCGGACGGAGAAGGTGTGAGGGCCGTCCGCGAGATGCGGACTCGTGTAACTCTTCGGCGGGGACGACGAGCCACAGGGCATATAGGGGCGCGAGTCGATCCTGCACGCAAACGTCGTATCCAAGTCGGGTGAGGAGAATCTGAAGGTAGGACTCGGTTGGTACGTCGTCCCCGACGGGCCGGCGGTAATCGTCGTCGGGGGTGGGGAAGCGCTGAACCGGAACTTCTGGACACGGTAGTTGCCCGCCTCAACGACGTACACACTGCTCGAGGCGTCGACAGCGATACCGATTGGGCCATCGAACTGCCCGTCACCGGAGCCCTGGCTTCCCCATTTGGCGAGGAACATGCCCGAGGAGTCAAACTTCTGGATTGTGTCGCCTGTGTAGTCGGCGACGTACACATTGCCCGCTGGGTCGGTGGCGATGCCCAGCGGACTCTGAAACTGACCGTCGGCCGAGCCCTGGCTTCCCCATTGGCCGAGGAAGGTACCCGCGGTTGAGAACTTCTCGATCCGGCTGTTGAAGTAGTCCACGACGTAGAGATTGTCTGAGGCGTCGATGGCTATGCCCTCTGGCCCCTCGAGCTCGCCATCTCCAGAGCCCTCGGTACCCCACTTGGCGATGAAGTTGCCGGAGGGGTCGAACTCCTGTATCCGGTTGTCCGAGACGTCAGAGACGAAGACGTTCCCCGAAGAGTCGGTTGCGATGCCGCCTATGTCGGTGAACTCGCCGTCCCCGGAGCCTGGGCGGCCCCACTGCGCGAGGAAGGCGCCAGAGGACGAAAACTTCTCGATCCGCGCGTTGCCTCTATCGGCGACGTAGACGTTTCCCGAGGAGTCGGCGGCAATGGCTCCAGCGCCGTTGAACTGCCCGTCCCCGGAGCCCTGGCTTCCCCATTTGGTGAGGAACTTGCCCGAGGAGTTGAACCTCTTGATCGGGGTATCGGAGACGTAGACGTTGCCCGAGGAGTTCGTGGCGATTCCCTGCGGGACCTGAAACTGCCCGTCCCCGGAGCCCTGGCTTCCCCACACCTGGGCGAATCGAACCGAGGCGGAGGCGGAAGGGGTCACGGCCAAGAGGAGCAGCGCGATCGCGCCCATCGGAACGATGGCCATCAGGGCGAGCGCTCCGACTAGGCGTGGGACGCCGCCCGGATCAGTCTCGCCCATTCCCAACTGACCATCCGATCCTCCCCCAATGCTCACGGCCTCAAGACTAACCCCACGGGTTCCGGGAGCGGAGGCGCCGGGACTCACTGCCGAGCGGGAGGCCGAGCTTGTCGAGCGGGCCTTCGAGAGGGCACCAGGGGGCACAAAGTCGACTCAGCGCCGCCCAAGCCGGGACAAGCCAGACCAAGCGTGCCCGCGGCCTCGCTGAGGACCGGTATCGCCGCCTCCAGCGTCGCCTCGGCCTCCGCGCAGCACTGGTCCTCCGGGTCGACGACCCGGTGAAGGCCGTGAGCGACCGCGGGCACGGGAGTACGGCGAGGATCTGCGGACCGTTCACGTGACGTGACTCACACGGGCTCCCCATCCAGCGCCGGCGCCGGGAACCTCCAGATCGCCGACCGGAGCCAAGAGACTCGCGTGAGCTCATGGGGCCGTTAGGGTGGGGCGTGCCGTGGAAGGACGCCCGACTGTTCTCGTCCTTACGCCCGTCAAGCAGGCTGCCGCCCATCTCCCGCGGTACTTCGAGGCGTTGTCGCGGCTGGATTACCCGCCCGACCGCCTGAGCATCGGCATCCTCGAGGGCGACAGCACCGACGACAGCTATGAGCGGATCACGGAGCGCCTCCCCGGCCTGCGGGAGAGGCACTGTCGGGTGACGCTGACGCAGTGGAACTCCAACTTTCAGATCCCCGACGGCGTCCCGCGCTGGGCGCCCCCGTTCCAGCTGCCGCGTCGGGTGGTGCTGGCGAAGGCGCGAAACCGCCTGCTGAACGCCGCCCTTCACGACGAGGAGTGGGTGCTGTGGCTGGACATCGACGTGGTGGAGTACCCCGCCGACGTGCTCGAGCGCTTGCTAGCGACCGGCAAGGACATCGTCACCCCCCACTGCGTGGTCGAGTGGGGAGGGCCGACGTTCGACTGGAACGCCTGGCGCAACAAGGGCCGGGAGCGCATGGACGCCCTGCGAGGAGGTCCGGACCTGGTTCGCCTCGACGGGGTGGGCGGGACCATGCTCCTGATCCGGGCCGACCTTCACCGCGAGGGTCTCGTCTTCCCCCCGTTCCCGTACGGTCGCCGCAACCGCTTCGCCCGCGAGACGAACCCGTTGTTGGGACATGGCATGGGCGAGGTCGAGACCGAGGGGCTTGGGCTGATGGCCAAGGACATGGGCCACGAGTGCTGGGGAATGCCCAACCTCGAGATCGTCCACCCCAACCGGTGAGCCGAGCTCAGATCCTGTTCCTGACGCCGGTAATGCCGGCCGAGGGCGGCAACGGACTGGCCATGCGTGCGGGGCTCCTGCTCGAGGGGCTGGCCCGGGCCGGTCCGGTGCGGGTGCTCGTGGCGCCGACGTTCGGCCACCCGGGCCCGCCAACCGCTCTGGCCGCTCGCCTCGCCGCGTCGGTGGAGGTCCTGCCGCTCGACCCCAACCCGGACGCCGTCGCCGACCTGACGGCTCGACTCGGCACTCCGGAGGGACGGGCTCGGGCCCGTGCCCTGCATCCTCTTCCGGCCCTGTGCCGAACCGCGACGCCTGCAGCGTCGAAGGCCGTCGCCGAGGCGGCGCAGGGTGTGGCTCTGGTCCTGGCGATGCGGCTCTACCTCGCGCCCCTTCTGGACGTCCTCGTCGACCGGCCGCGGCGCCCCGCGCTCGCCCTCGACGTCGACGATGTCGAGTCGCTGACGCAGCGGAATCTCGGCCACCTTGAGGAGGCGTCGCGATTCGAGCGGCTCGAGAGGACCTACCTGCCGCTACTCGACCGCGTAATCGCCTGCTCCAGGGACGACGCCGACCGCCTCGCCGACCTCCACAAGCTGCGGGCGACCGTTGTGGTGCCCAACGCCATTCGCCCGCCCGCCTCCGTGGGCGGTCGCCTCCTCGCCCACCATGACCTCGTCTTCGTTGGCAATCTGAGTTACGGCCCGAACGCCGACGGCGCTCGCTGGCTCTGCCGGGAGGTACTGCCGCGCCTGGAGGGGCGGACCGCGGCGCTGGTGGGCAGCCGGCCGGGCCCGGATCTGCTGGAGCTGGCGGCCGACTGCGCCGTGACGGTCGCCGGAGACGTCGCCGACGTCGCTCCTTGGTACCGGTCGGCTTCGGTCGCGGTGGTCCCGATCCGGGCCGGCGGTGGCACCCGAATCAAGGTTCTCGAGGCCCTCGCCCACCGCCGACCCGTGGTGGCGACCACCGCGGGCGCGCGCGGCCTCGAGCTGGCGGGAAGCGACGGTCCGATACTGACGGCCGACACCGCGGACGCCTTCGCTGCCGCATGCCGGCGGCTCCTCGATCAGCCGACTCTCGCCGCTCGCTTGGCCGAACGGGGCGCGGAGGTCGTCCTCACCATGAGCAGCGTGGACGCCGTCGCCCCGCTCGTTGAGGTGCTCGCCCTCGATACCTTCCGACGGTGAGCGGGCTCGAGGATCCGGAGCACCCGCTGGCCGTCGAGGGGGTCGAGGTGGTTCCGACCGCCGACGGATACGTCGTCTACGACGAGCAGCGCGACCGGGTTCATTACCTGAACCACACCGCTGCCCTCGTGCTCGAGTTCTGCACCGGCGAAAACAGCGCAGAGGAGATCGTCCGAATGCTGCAGCTCGCCTACGATCTCCCGGAGCCGCCTCAGGCCGAGACGCGCGAGTGCCTGACCAGGCTCCGTGCCGAGGGGCTGGTGCACTGAGCCCTCGCCCCTCACGAGTTGAGTTAGACTCGCCGAGATGCCGCCGGACATCGAAGATGGGGTGCTCGAGCGCGTCGCGGTCAACCGGCGGAAGCTGGTCAGGGACGTCTTACTCGGCACCGCCTTTGCGGTCCCAGCGATCGCCTCGTTCGACATGCGCTCGCTGACCGCGTTCGCCGCCAACTGCCTGGCCCCCAACCAGACCCTCCTGGCGCAGGACCAGAGATTCAGGATCAAGTACCTACAGTTCGACCAGCGTTCCTCCAACGGCGTGCTCAGGGTCAGGCTCGAGGTCCACGACGTGAACACGAACAAGAACGTCAGTTCCAGGGACCTCAAGGTGAAGCTGCGGAAGATCAAGCCGGAGCCGTCGGCGAACGTCGATCTCCCCCAGAAGTTCAGGTTCAACCGCGACGGCGGCCGCCACTACAAGCTCAGGCTCGACACCAGCCAATGGGCGCCGGGCAACTACCAGCTGTTCTTCACGGTCGGAGCCGATAAGACTCGCTTCAAGGTCTTCGCCGCGGTCGGAAACTGCTGAGCGGCGGCCTATCCGCAACCACTCGCCGCGTGAGCACACCGCTGCTCAGCGCGACCCTGATCGTTCGCGACGAGGAGCGCAATCTGCGCGAGTGCCTGGGCTCGGTCGACGGCGTGGCCGATGAGGTGGTGATCGTCGACACCGGCTCCACCGACGGCTCGATCGAGATCGCAGGAGAACTTGGAGCCCGGGTCGTCTCGCATCCCTGGCGGGGCGACTTCTCCGAGGCACGCAACGTCGCGCTCGAAGCGGCACGGGGCGAGTGGATCCTCTACCTCGATGCCGACGAACGCCTTCGTCCCGTCGATCGCGGTGGGGTCTCCGGGCAGCTTCGCGGCGCGCGCGAGACCGCGTTTCGCATCCTCCTGCACCCGTTCGCCGGCGCGACGCCGTTCTTCGAGTACCGGTTGTGGCGAGCCGATCCCGAGATCCGCTTCCGGGGCGCGATCCACGAGCAGGTCGTGGACGACATCCATCGTGTGGCGGCGCGCGACGGGCGGCCGGTCTCCGACTGGGGGGACCTCGAGCTCGACCACCTCGGGTACGAGGGCGACCAGGCGTCCAAGCACCGTCGCAACCTGCCCTTGCTGCGGCGCCAGCTCGACGCCGACCCGAACAACATCTTCAACTGGAACCACCTGGCTCGTGTGCTGATCGCCGTCGGCGACCCCGCGGGGGCGGAGCAGGCGCTGGAGGAGGCTGTGGCGCTTGCGCGGGTCGAGGGCTCGCCCGCCAGCCACAGCAGCCTCGCATGGGGCGACCTGGTTCGGCTGCGGCATGACCGCGGCGCCGACGTCACATCGCTGCTCGCCGAGGGCAAGGCTCGCTGGCCGGAGAACTGGCTGCTCGTCTGGATCGAGGGCAACATCCTGCTCGACACCGGGATGCTCGAGGAAGGCGCGGCGTGCTTCGAGCGCTTGCTCGCTGTCGACGTCGCCATTCTCCCCGAGCAGGGCGTCGCCTACGATGGCCGCCTTTTTGGGTCGTTCGCGTACTCCTCGCTGGGCCTTGCTCTTTTTCGCCTGGGGCGCTACGAGGAGGCGGCCGAGGCCTACGCCGCCGCCAGCCTCTTGGAGCCCGACTGCTCCGAGCATGCCGCCAAACAAGCCCTCGCCGAGGCCCGCGCGCGAGCCACGCCGTGATCCCCGAGAGCGGGGCGGTACTCAACCTGGAAACCTTGGCTCCGCGGACACACGAAAGACCGCAGCGCTTCACAGCGAGACGTGCTGGTTCGAAACCGGCCTTCCTCTGGTCATCGACCACCGGACGACCACCGCAGGTTGATTTCGTGGTACCAGCCGTGGTACCGAACTGAGCGAAGCTCAGCTGATCTGGGAGCAACTCGGCGCGCCTGAGCGAACACCAGAGGAGCTGGCAGAACGCGCTCGGGGCTTCTCATAACCCGGAGGTCGCAGGTTCAAACCCTGCCCCCGCTACTCGCCAAGAAGCCCGCTATCCAAGCGGTTTCTTGCGCTCAGACCAGATCGCGCCCGATCTGAGGCGCACACTAGCCCTTGATCTTGAACGTCTTCTTGGCCGGAGTCGGGTCGAGTGCGTTCTGCGGGCTCTTGGCCTGGACCTGGAAGGTGTGCCTGCCCCTCTTCAGGTGCTTGTAGGTCTTCGGCGAGCTGCACGCGCCGTAGACCTTGTCGTCCCGCCTGCAGCGGAAGGTCGAGCCGGCCTCCGATGAGGAGAACCTGAATGTCGCCTTGCGCCGCTTGGTCCGGATCCTCGCCGAATCGATCCTGGTCTCCGGCGCCTGGAGCGAGTCCACCGCCACGCCACAGATCTGATCGCCGCCCGTGTGGATGAAGCTCTCCTTCACGCCGGTGCTGTCCGTTCTCGCCCGTCCGATCGTGTTCGTGCCCGCATTCGCCCAGTACAGGTGGGAGGACTTCACCGCCACTCCGCATGGTGTGCTGGCATCCCCGATGGTGCTCGCGTCGGCGCCCATGCCGGTGCTCGTGTTCGCGCGCCCGATGTTGGTCCCTCCGCCGAAGAACCCGCTGTCGGCCCAGAAGATGTTGGCGGTGTTGATCGCGACGCCGCAGGGGAACGCGATCCCCGGAATGGTTACCCAGTTCTGCGTCACGTTGTCGCCACCGAAGCTCGCACGCCCAATCAACGATGGCGTGCCCGAGTCCTCCGCCCAATACACATGACCGCTGTCAACCGCCACGCCGCACGGCGTTGTGGTCGGGATCAGGTTCCGCTGGCGACTCGAGCCGTTGAGGTTGGCGCGGCCCACCGCGCTGTCGCTGATGCTCGACCAGAAGATGTAGGACCCGGTGACCGCGACCCCCGAGGGCTCGGGCACGCTGATGAAGTGGTTGTTCACCCCGCTGCCGTCGAGGTTGGCGCGGCCGATCGAGTTGCCGTTCTGGTTGGCCCAGTAGAGGTGGGCCGAGTTCACCGCGACCGCGAAGGGGAGACTGCCGGTGGCGATGAAGTGATTGTCGACACCGCTGCCGTCGTTGTTGGCGCGGCCGATCTTGGCGTCCTGCGAGCTGGCCCAGTAGATGAACGCGTGGGCGCTTGGGACGAGCAGCAGCACGAGCACGCTACTGAGGGTGATCAGGAGCCCGACGCGTTTCATGGCTGTTAACGCCTCACGCGCCTCAGCCACGCGGTCTTGCGGTTGAGCTGACGGTGCTCGCGCTGTAAGTGGCTTCACGTCGACCTTCGCGTTGGCAGCTCGCCGCGGGTGGCCGTGGCGTCGACGGGACCCTTCATCCATCCGACATCGATCTACGCCCCGATCCCCACACGCGCAATATCGACATTCGGCTCGCCGCCCTTGATCCCTGTAGGCGGTACCCGGCGACCTCGGTTCTCAGGCATAGGACGCTTGGGATCGCCACGGCCCTGCGCGCACCCAGGTTTCGTCCTGCGACTCGAGACGGCCTCGCCGGCGTGTTGCTCGAGCAGGGCGCGCATCTAGCTCCAGGCGTAAGAGGGGCGAATGGGGTGGAGCTTCGACCGTGTCTCCACTCACGGCAGCGACTTCAACTTCGACTTTGGGTTCTCGCACACCGAGGAGGAGGAGGTGCGCTCGTTCCTGGAGGACGGAGCGCCTCCGGTGATCAGCAATGTCGCGGCTGCGAGCGGGACGGACCTGGCGGGATACATGGCGGAGGGCCCAGGTCTGAGCGCGTTCGCGCTCTCCGACGGCGTCGTCTACCACACCTACGCGCCCACCAATCGCGGGCTGGAGCCGACGATGGGCTACTACGGCCTGCTGGGGAGAAACGAGGGCGACCCGCCAGAGTTCTGGTTCCGACGCCACGACGAGTACGAGGACGCCGGCGCCGGACGGGGGGAATGAGTCCCGAGAGAGTCGCTTGCTGTGCGCAACAGCGTTCCGTACCGCCGACGACACTGCCGTTTCCGCGTGAAGGAGGAGCTCTATTCGGCCTAATAGCCAGGGGCCGAGAACTACTCGCCAGGGCGAGAAGGGGGTGCCTGAGAGTCACGCCGCCAGGCGTACTCGCTCGACAATCCGTGCGTCGTAGCGAGAAACAAATCGGCCCCCGCTACTCCCAGAATCCGTATGACCAAAGCGCCCTCCCGGAGCGGAGGGCGTTTGTCGTTCGGGGGCTCATGGATCACGGGGAATCGGCCGATGTGAAGCAACGAACCAAGCATGGTCCGCGCACCTACCACCGCTTTGCGGCAGCCCGAGGCCCCCCGCAGCCTCCTCGCCAACGGACTAGCGGGCGGCAACGGCTCCGCCCTGGTCCAACCGCGGCCCTCGCTCGGCAGCCTGCAGCGTGTCAAGCACGGCCGAGTTACCTTGCTGCGGGCGACGATCGACTTCCTGGGCGCCTCGGCGGCACTTGCGGCCGTCATGTTGCAGAGCGGCTTGCCGGCGTGGCCGGCGATCCCGCTCGCCCCGCTCCTCCTGGTCGGGCTCTCCCAGGTCCTGGGCCTCTACGGGTCGTCGGACCACCTCGTGAACCGAACGGCTGATCTCGACGGCCGGCCGCTTACAGGTCGGCTCCTGACGACCGCGCTATTCGCCTGGACGGCGTCCCTGCTGGTCGCCAGCCACGGTCCCGTGCTTGGGGTGATCGGGCAGCTGGCGCTCTGGATCTTGGCGTTCACGCTCGGCTCGCTGGGGAGCGCGGCAGTCGCTCCAGTCGCCCGTCGGATCGAACACGTCGAGCGGTGGTTGGTGGTGGGCGACACCGAGACCGTGGAGAGGCTCAAGGCGTATGAGCCCCTGCGTGCCCATGCCAGGATCGTGCACAGCGTTCCGCCGCCCGGCCCGACCTCCGTCCCGCCGGCCGATCGCGAGTCGGTCCTACGGATGGTGGATGACAACGGAGCAGATCGCGTCGTGATCGCCGCCCGAAGCCTGGACGACAACGGCCTGGTGGCAATGATCAAGACGTTCCGCTCGCTCGGGGTGCCGGTCAGCCTGCTGCCACGCCCGCTGGACCTTCTTGAGGCTCCTGCGGCGGTGCCCGTTCGGCTCGGCGGAGTCCCCCTGATCCAAGTCAAGTCTCTCGCCGCCCAGGGACGGCCCCCTTACCGAGGCCCCGATCGTCGCCGCGACCGGCGGACACGAGTCAGCGTGGTGATCCCCGCCCTCAACGAAGCCGACAACATCGCCCACGTCCTCGAGCGTTTTCCCGAGGACCTGCACGAGGTGATCCTGGTCGACGGCAACTCGCGCGATCGCACCGTCGAGGTCGCGAGGCAGGCACGCCCCGAGATCCGCGTTGTCACCCAGCCCGGAATCGGCAAGGGCGATGCGCTACGCGCCGGCTTCGCCGCGGTGACCGGAAATCTGATCGTGATGATCGATGCCGACGGCTCTGCAGATCCCGCCGAGATCCCGCGCTTTGTGGCGGCGCTTGAAGCGGGGGCCGACTTCGCCAAGGGGTCGCGCTTCCTCCCTGGCGCGGGCAGCGCCGACATAACGAAGGTTCGCCGACTGGGGAACTACTGCCTCAGTGGCGTCGTCAATCTGCTCTACCGCACCCACTTCTCCGACCTCTGCTACGGCTACAACG
Source organism: bacterium (assembly GCA_023251935.1). Taxonomy (GTDB): domain Bacteria; phylum Actinomycetota; class Thermoleophilia; order Solirubrobacterales; family 70-9; genus AC-56. The sequence goes on from JAHEXV010000017.1 coordinate 17,707, forward strand.
CCTTCTGGGCTCGGTGCCTGCCGTTCATCTCGCTCGACGTAGCCGGATTCGAGGTCGAGACTCTGATCAACCTGCGCGTGGCCAACGCGGGTATGAGGATCTCGGAGGTACCCAGCTACGAGGCCGACCGCCTCTCCGGCGAGACCCACCTCAAGACCTTCCGCGACGGCTTCCGGGTGCTGTTCACGGTTTTCGGGGAGTGGGGACACCAGCACGCCCCGACCCACCGAGGAGACAGGAAGGCGCGAAATGCGGAGCATCCGGCCCGCCGGCAGGACCCCGTAACGGCCGGGTGACTTGAGCCTCGGCGCCCGCGCCCCGCTCGGCTTTCTCAGGGGATCGGCGTGATGGTGGGCTCAGCATCGAAGAGCAGGGTTGCGTGGTCGGCGCGCTCCTCGCCTAGTGCGGCGGCAGCTTCGACTTGTAGAAGGCGAGCACCTCGGGCTCTGACGCGGCGACGATCCCTCCGTGGTTGACACCCGGGTAGACGCTGTAGGTGACGTTGTCTCCGGCGCCGTTCAGTTGATTCACGAGCAGATCGGTGAACTGCTTGAACACGGTCGTGTCGGCATCGCCCTGGGCGACGAGCACCGGGGCCGTCGTCGTCACCGCAGGGTTCTGCCTGGCCAGGACCTTGAACAGCGCCGTGGTGTCGGCTCCGGAGCGGACCATCGTGGAGGGGGCGATGCCCCCGAGCCTGCTCGGCGCGCTCAGGTCCGAGAGGCAGAGCTGGTTGACAAGGGGGTAGTAGGCGAGCACCTGGTCGGAGAGGAGCGCGCTGGCATAGATCGGCGCCGACGGTGCCGAGGCGATCGTCGCGCCCTTGACGATCAGGGTCGCGAGCGCGGTGAGGCTGCTGGGCGAGGTCAGCGCCGGCAGCAGCGACGCCTGTTCCTTCAGATGCGAGGCTGGGGCGTAGGAGACCGTTCCGCGCAACGCCAGGTCGGGCACGTAGCCGTTCGCTTCTCCGGCGGCGAACAGCGCCGCGTGGCCACCCTGCGAGTGGCCGGAGATCAGAAATCGCTTGCCGATGCTTGGGTCCAGCTCGCGTGCGGCGCGGACGATGTCGAGAACGCTGCGGCCCTCGGTTGCGCCGATCAGGTAGGCGTGCGGCGCCGGTGTCCCGAGGCCCTCGTAGTCGGTGCGGACGACCGCGTAGCCGGCGGCGAGCCAGGCGTTCAGCTGCGGATCCACGTAGGAGATGTATGCCTGGGCCGGATCGCCCTCGTGATTGCGAGACGGCGCGCAGACGTCGGCGATGCCGGTGGTCCCGTGGGCGTAGCTGATTACGGGCCAGCCGCCCTTCGGCGGCTTGCCCTTGGGGACGCTGACGGAGCCCGAGACGGCGGTCGGCTTGCCCCCCGGAGCGAGCGAGGTGTAGAGGACGAGCTTGGTCGAGGCGGCGTTCGCCAGCGGCACCAGCCCGCCGGCATTGCGCGCCCAGATCAGGGTGCCGTGACCGTCCGGAAGGCTCCTCGGAGGGTGGTAGAAGGCGAGCCCGGAGGGGCCGGTGCGGACCATCGCGGCGGCGGTGTTGGCGGCCAGAAGGGCGATCGCGGCGACGCCGGCCATGACGGCGGCGAGCACTCGTGTCCGAAGAAGGTGGGCGCGTCGGGCGGTCAAGCTCTCCCGTCCCACCTCGTGAGCATCGTCTGCGCCCATCAACTCCTCCATGGTCCATCCAGCGTGTCGCGCCAACTCGCAGCCCGCTCCGCCTTGTCGGGGCCGCGCACGGGCAGTCTATAGACCGCCGGCAACCACAATCGGGCCCCCGCTACTCATCGGTGGCTGCCGCGAACAGCCGCCATTCGTCGGGGACCCCCTTGAGCTGTTGTGCGCCGCGGTCCGAGAACCGGATCTCCGATCCCGCAACGAGATCCTTGACGGTGCTGGAGACGAGCACCTCGCCTGCGGCGGCGAGGGCTCCGACCCGCGCCGCGATGTGAACCGCGATGCCGCCGACGTCCTCTTCCATCACCTCGACCTCGCCGCAGTGCAAGCCGATCCGCACCTCGACGTCATGGGAGCGGGCCGCCTCCACGATTGCGCACCCGCAGCGGATCGCCCGCGCCGGGCCGTCGAAGGTGGCGAGGCAGCCGTCGCCCAGCGTCTTCACCTCGCGTCCGCGGAACCGCTCCAGCTCGCGCCGCACCGCTGCCTGATGCGTTGCGAGCAGCTCGCGCCAGCGGGCGTCCCCGAACTCGGCCGCTCGCTCCGTCGAGCCGACGATATCCGTGAACATCACGGTTGCGAGCACACGGTCGGGCTCGGGCACCGTGCGGGCGCCGGTCAGGAACTCCTCGATCTCCCCGAGCACCCCGTCCGCGTCGCCCGCCCATGGCAGATGGTCGATCCCGGGAAGCTCCACGTATCGGGCGTCCGGGATCTGTTCGGCGAGCTCCCTCCCAGCCCCTCGATTGACGACCCGGTCGCCGCGCCGATGGAGGACGAGCGTCGGAACGTGGATCGTGGGCAGGATGGCTCGGACGTCGATGTCCAGGAACATCTCGAAGATCTGCTGGACCATCGCCGGACTCGCGGCGGAGCGCTCCATCCGGGCGGTGAACTCCACCGCCTGGGGATCGCCCGCGAAGCTCGGGGCGAAGAGCTCGACCATCCCCTCTGCCTGTTGCCCCCAGTATGGGGCGATGAACTCGGCGGCGGACTCGCGAAGCGCTTCCGCGGGTGAGGCCCAGGGGTAGTCCGGCGCCTCCGTGGTGCGTCCCATAGCGCCGTGGAGCACCAGAGCCGTCACGCGATCGGGGTGAGTGGCGGCGAACAAGACGCTCATCGGGCCGCCCTCGGAGATCCCGAAAAGTGCCGCCCGCTCGGACCCGGCGGCGTCCATGACCGCTCGAACGTCGTCGATCCGCTGCTCGAGGGTCGGCACCTCGGTGACGGGGTCGGACAGTCCGGTGCCGCGCTTGTCGAAGACGATCAGGCGCGAGAACGAGCCGATCCGCTCGAAGAAGCGAGCGAACGGAGGCGACTCCCACTGGAGCTCGAGGTGGGTGGCGAAGCCGAGGACGAGCACCACGTCGATTGGCCCGTCGCCGACGACCTGGTAGGCGATCGAGGTGTCGCCGGACTTGGCGTACTGGGTCGGCGGAGTGCTCATCGGTCTCGTGCCGCAGGCCGAGCCCCCGGCAGAACGGACCCAATGCGAGCGATTGCGTCGGGCACGCCCTGCTCGGCGGTGGAGAAGCGAGGCACCCAGCCGAGCTCGGACTTGATGCGGGCGTTGGAGCTCTTCGCAGACCGCGTCACCGCGCGGACCGGGTCGGAGCCGGCGGCGAGGCGCGCCAGCCAGGCTGGGATGCGGCGCGGAGAGCCCTTGCCCAGGGCCGTTGCGGCGAGGGCCACGAAGTCGTAGAACTGGATCGGCTCGTCATCGACGACGTGGTAAAGAGCCCCGGCGGGGGCGCGCTCGGTCGCGTCAGCGCAGGCACTCGCCACGTCCTCGACCCTGACGACGTCCCACCAGTTCTCGCCCGATCCGATCACCGCGAAACGGCCCGGCTTACCCAGGCGATCGACGAACTCTTCGACGAACCAGCCGCCGGGGCCGTAGACGTGGCTCGGCCGGATGATCACCTCGTCGAGCGAAGATTCGCGGAGCAGGCGCTCGCCCTCCTGCTTGGAGCGACCGTACTCGGTCTCGACCGGCAGCTCCGTCTCCTCATCGAGCACCGCACCTTTCGCATCCCCGGTGACGACCGTCGACGAAAAGACGATCCGACGAACGCCGGCGGCTTCGCACGCGGCGATCAACTTCCTGGTGCCGCCGACGTTGACCTTGTCGATCTTCGCCGGGTCGCGTTGCGACGCGATCTCGGCCGCGAGGTGGACAACGCAGTCCGGTGCGGCCGAGTCAACTGCACGGAAGAGGGATCCGGAGTCGGTGAGGTCGCCGGCGAGCGCGGCCGTGCCCGACGGTTGAGAGCCTTCCCGACGGACCAGGGCGTGGACCTCGTGGTCGCGCTCGAGCAGCTCGTCGCAGACCACGCCGCCGAGAAAGCCACTGGCGCCGGTGACCAGGAGTCTCACCGGGCGAGTCTATGCCCCGATGCCGCGACCTTCGGGCTGGAGGGGCACGCCGACACCCCGCGAGACATCGCTACCAGCGCACCCAAGCGCGCGGCAGGAGAAAGGCGAGGATCGAACGCCGCCCGCACCTGGGACAGCGATGCAGCGGCTCCACACGCGTGCCGCAATGCCGGCATTCCGGCTTCTGAGGCACGATGCCCTTCACGCGGCTCAGTCTAGGGCGAGTGGTGCCGGGGCACGGCATCCTGAGGCGCGATACTGCGGCGACGATGGCGGCGTATCTCCCCTGGCAGATCTCGGGCAGCTACCTGGAGGCCTGCAACTGCGAGGCGATCTGCCCCTGCCGGGCGATCGGTGGCAGAAAGGGGGGCCGATCGACCGAGGGAGTCTGCCTGGGCTCGCTCTCGTGGCAGATCGATGAGGGGACGGCGGGGCAGGTGGACCTCGCCGGCCAGCGCGCCGTGCTCGCCCTGCGCTATGACGACGATGAGCCCGGCTCACCCTGGGACTTCTTCCTCTACATCGACGAGCGATCCGACCGTCGCCAGCTAGAGGCGCTCGAAGGAATCTTCCTCGGCCGCCTCGGCGGCACTCCCGAGGTCCAGTTCCCCTGGGTCTGGAAGGGGAGCAGGCTGCGCGGGGTGCGCCAGGTGGCGATCGAGATCGACCACACGCCGGGCCGTGGCTGGTTCCGCGCCGGCAGCCAGGTCACGGTTCGCGTCCGCGAGCCGGTGGCCGACCCGGAGACCGTGACCTGCGTCATCCCGGGGCACCATCAACAGGGCAGAGAGGTGATCGCCGATCAGCTGGCCGTGACCGACGGCGCGCTCCAGTTCGAGCTGACCGGCAAGTGCGGCTACGAGTCGAGCTTCGCCTACTCCTCCAACGACGCCTGAAGCCCGCTGGAGAACTACGTCGTGGCCTCCTCGTCCTCGGCGTCCAGCAACGCCGCAAGGTCCGCCACGGCTTGCTCCCGGGTCGCCGCCTCAGCGCCGACCAGCATCACGCCCTCGGGGCCAATGCCAGCCGGAATACCCACTCGGCTCCAGAATCCAACATCCCACACGCCATCGGGGCGTCGCTCGACGCGAAACTCCACCCCGTCGCGCTTCGCTCGGGCCGCGAGGCGAGCTTCAAGGTCCTCAGCCACGGCCCCGAGCGTATCGCCGCTGCAAGTGGAAGCTTCTTTCGGGTGCAAGGGAAGACTTCTGGCCGCCCAAGCGTTAGCGTCGGCGTCGCGCAGGCGACGAACAAGGAGCGGACGATGGTCAACCTGGACGAGTACCGCGAGCTGAGCCACGAAAGCTGGGAGGAGGTGGCCTCCGGCTGGGAGAAGCGGCGCGAGTGGCTGATGCGCGTCACCGCGCCCGCGAACGATTGGGTCGCGGAGAAGCTGGCTCCGCAGCCGGGACAGACCATCCTCGACCTGGCGGCGGGCACCGGCGACCTCGGCTTCATGATCGCGGAGCGCGTCGGCAATGAGGGTCACGTGATCTCGACGGACTTCGCGGAGCACATGGTCGAGGTCGCGAGGCGCAACGGGGAGGGGCGCGGCCTCAGCAACGTCGAGCATCGCGTGATGGACGCGGAGCGGATGGACCTCGAGGAGAACAGCGTGGACGGCGTCGCCTGCCGCTGGGGCTACATGCTGATGGCAGACCCGGCCGCCGCCCTCAAGGAGACGAGGCGCGTGCTGCGGGACGGCGGCCGGCTCGCCTTTGCGGTCTGGGCCGCCCCCGACCGCAACCCGTGGGCTGCCATCCCGGGAATGACGCTCGTCCAGCGTGGTCACATGCCGCCGCCCGAGCCCGGAGCGCCTGGGATCTTCGCCCTGGCCGACCCCGACCGCACCCGCGAGCTCGTCACCGGCGCGGGCTTCGGCGAGCCGAACATCGAGGAGATCGCCTTCGAGTTCCGCTACGCCGACGACGACGACTTCTGGGACGCGCTCGTGCGGCTGGCCGGCCCGTTCGCGCGGGTGATCAACGCGCTGCCAAAAGACGAGCGGCAGGCAACGCGCGACGCCGTCCTCCAGAGCGTCAAGGACTACCGCAGCGAGGACGGCTCCTACTCCTGCCCCGCCGTAACGTGGGGAGGGCTCGCCGGCTGAGTTCAGCCGGCTGGGGGCCGAAGGGTCAGGTCGACAGGCGTCAATGCGTCCCGAGCGCTCGCTCGCGCTGTTGAACACGTTGGCTGGCCTGCCGCTTGGCGCTGGACGGGATCCAGCGGGAGAGTTGCGAGCGGTGCTCGGCCGCCCACCGATAACCGCGGTCGCTGAGTCCGGGGAACCGGGCGAAACCGGCGGCCGGGAGGCGACCACCAGGCAACAGTGTCAGCAGCGGCGCCACTGCCGCGCCACCCGAGCGGCGCACGCCGGTTGGGGAGATCAGATGCCACGAGGCCCTTCGCTCGACTGGCGTGAGCTCTGAGAGCAGGTCGTTGGCCTCAGGCCGCTGTAGGGCGATCGGCTGCAGACGGGCTGCGCGATCCCACCGCAGCAGGCCGGAGAGCAGCCACTTGCAGAAGCCGCAGTCGGCGTCGTAAAGGACCGCCCAGCGGAATTCGTCGGCCGGGCCAGAAGGGGGCTCAAGTGCGTGATCGTCGTAGCCCACGCCTATATGAACCAAATCACGAGCCGGGCGCCGAGACGCCTTGCAAGGGCCATCGGGACCTGACGCTTGGGGGCGGCCATCGCCAGCGTTGCATCGTAGGGGCACCGAGGGCTCGGGCGCGGACGCCGCCGACCGTTTCCTTCAAGCGCTTGATCCGGACGAGGAGGCAGTCGGATCGCCGGGGCGCGCCCGCCACACCCGTCCGAACTCTCGGATCATCGGCGGGTACACGATCATGTGCCGAAACGGCCTGATCGCAGCCATGTAAGCGGTCCCGAACAGTCCGTTTGGCTTCACGTAGACGGCCATCTGGCCGCGGTAGCCGCCGGTCCCGTCAGGGACCCAGCCGATGTGCATGACGCCGTGAACGGTCCGGTTGGCGATCTCCGCGGCCCACTCGTCGTCGATCAGGTAGACGGAGCTGAAGGGGAGCGCGTCGAAGGCCGGGCCGGATGGGGCGTCCCGGAGATCAGCCGGCAACCTGTCGCGGAGGGTCGGCCGCTCCGAGCCGAAACCGGCGTCCGGCCCGTCCCAGCCGAGCAGCTCCCCGACCCTCCACCGGATCGCCCAGAGGGTGCGGGCGGCGCGGGAGGAGCCCTGCGAGGGGTCGCCCGATGCGAGCAGCTGCACCAGCCGAGGAAAGTCGTCCGCGCCGCCCGGCGTCGGCAGCCCCCACACATCCTCGAGCCGGAAATCGGAAGTGAGCTCGTGGATCCGCCAGGGTCGGGAGGTGTGCGCGGTGTTCGGGAGCCTCATTCGTGGACGCCTGGAGTTGTAGCGCCAAAGCCGTCCATCGACGACATCTGCGGTCCGGAGCCCTGCGACAGCGGTCGTGTCGCCGGTCGGTCGGCGTGGCACGCCTCAAGCGCGCACGATGCCTCCGACGAGCATTCCGGAGCCGAGGTGGGCGCCGAGCACCGGTCCCACCTGGGTGCAGAACAATGGCCCGCCGCCGAAGATCGCAGCGCCCTGGGTTACCAGATGCTCGGCGTCCTCGGGGCATTGGGCGTGCTGGACGATCCAGTCCTTCGCGCCGCGGTCGTGCAGCTCATCGAGGTAGGCGCCCATCCGCTCTAATGCCCGGCGCCGCGTTCGGACGCGGCCGACCGGGGTGATCTCGGTGCCGAAGGTCAGGATCGGCTTGACCTTCAGCGCGGTCCCCAGCATCGCTTGTGCCGCGCCGATGCGCCCGCCTCGGCGCAGGTATTCCAGGGTGTCCAGGCAAAACCAGATCTCGAGCCGCCGGCGGGCGTCGCGCACGGCATCGACCACGGCGCTCAGCTCTGCGCCTTGCTCGGCGACGCGCGCAGCAACTACGACGAGGCAGCCCAGACCGCCCGCGCCGGTCTGGCCGTCGACCACCTCCACGCGCCCGCGATGCCCCTTGGCCGCCACAACCCGCGCCGCCTCAGCCGCGGTCTCACATGTCCCCGACAGGCCACCGGCCAAGTGGATGGAGATGACGTCGCGCCCGGCGCTGACGAGCGGCTCAAAGCAGGCCAGGAAGTCCCCCACCGAGGGCTGCGAGGTCGAAGGCAGCACCGGGGACTCGCGCAGCCGCGCGTAGAACTCACCGAGGTCCGCGTACTCATGCTCGGGCCGCAGGTCACCATTCCAGCCCACATACAAGCTGACCTGGCGAATGGCCCACCGGTCGACCAGCGAGCGTGGCAGGTATGGCGTGCTGTCGGTCACCACGGCGACGCTGGCCCGCTCGCTGGGTGTTCTGACGTCTTGAGGGGCGCTCACGCGAGCGCAAACCCTACGCCCCGGCCTCTTCGGTCGACGGCCGGGTTGACCCGTTCCAGATTCCGCGGTGCTCGTCTTCGGTGGGGTTCTCCGGCTGCTGCCAGACTTGCCTGGTGGCCGATCGGCAGCAGCGCAGCCCGACCCGCGGGCGGGGGGCCCGCACCTTGCGCCTCGGGCAGGTCGCCGCGGGAGGCGCGGTTCGCTGGGCAAGCGATCGCGTCGACGGGCGCGGAAGCGAGGAGGACCGGCGACGCCGTCGCGGCGACCGGCTGGTAGCGACGATCGACTCGCTGGTCGATCAGCTTCAGACGATGCGCGGTGCCGCGATGAAGGCCGGTCAGGTCCTTTCCACGGTCGAATTCCCCGGGCTCGACGCCGACCAGTCCGCCCATCTGCAGGCGCGCCTCGCCTCGCTGCGGGACGACGTCCCCGCGGTCGGCTGGAAGCAGATGCGGAAGGTGATCGCCAGCGAGTGGGGGGAGGACCCCGAGAGGGTGCTCGCCTCGATCGATCCCGAGCCGGCCGCCGCGGCGAGCATCGGGCAGGTCTACCGCGGGCAAACCAGGGACGGGGTCGACGTTGCGGTCAAGGTCCAGTACCCCGGGATCGCCGAGGCCGTCGAGTCGGACATGCGAAACGTGCGGATGCTCGCGCCGGTATTGCGCCGGCTGATGCCGGGTCTCGAGGTCAAGCCTGTGCTCGCCGAGCTCAGCGAACGCATCTCCGCGGAATGTGACTACGAGCTCGAAGCGTCTAGCCACCGCCGCCTCGCCCGCTTCTGGCGCCGCCATCCGTTCATAACGGTCCCCGCGGTTGACATGCGCCTCAGCCGCCGCAGGGTGCTGGTCAGTGATTGGGTGGACGGCATCGACTTCGCCGAGGTCGGTCGGCGGCCGGATCCGGTCCGCGACCGATACACCGAGATCATCTACCGCTTCTTCTACGGGGCCGCCCGCGAGCTCGACCTGGCGCTCGGCGACCCCCACCCGGGCAACTATCTGCTCTGCGACGACGGGCGGGTCGCGTTCATCGACTTCGGCATGCTGCGCGACCTCCCGCGCGGCTATTTGAGCCGCGAGGCCGTCATCTTCGCGGCGATTCGCGATCGCGACCAGCGGGTGCTGATCGATGCTATGCGAGCGCTGGGCTACCTGCGCGACGACTCTGACTGGAACGGCCAGCTGCTGCTCGACCATATGCGCGCGGTGTCCTGGTGGCTCCAGGCCGATGGGCCCCTTCGTCTAGCGCCCGAGGACATCTGGCGCGGCAGTGAGGCTTTGCGTGAGCAGCGCGATGGGGACCTGACGCAGCAGATGCGCCGCATGACCCTGCCGCCCGAGGCCCTCCTCCTGCGGCGGATGGAGGGGCTTCTGTTCCAGGTCGCCTCGACGCTTCGTGCAGAGGCGAGCTGGGGCGCGCTGTTGCGCGAGCTGATTGAGGGCGGTGAGCCCGTCGGCCCGCTGGGTCGCGAGCACGCCGCCTGGCTCGCCAACCGGGGTCTGCGACCGACGACGGCCCCGAGCGCGTAGGGACCGATCAGTCGCGACGGCGCCTTACGGCTCTCTCCGCGGTTCCGATTGAAGCTTGCGGGTCTCCCGCGCCGCCTTCTCGGCCCGGTCAATCACGGCGGACGCTTCGCCGGCCGGCAGGTGCGCCGCATAAACCTCGGCTCGGGCCGCCTGCTCCCTTTGGCCGTCGATCGCCAACTTCGTCTGGTCGCTGCCGACCTTGACGCCGAAGTAGGCGCCGACAATCGAGCCCACGATGCCTGCCGTAGACCCGGCGATCGTTGAGGCGGTCTCCGTGTTCTTGGTGATCGCGATGACAGCGATCACCGCTACGGCAGCAACGCCGACCGCAACCGCAACGAGGCCGCCGACGCTCTTGATCGCTTCGGACGGCGACCTTGGGGGCTGAGTGCCTGGTTCCGCAACCGATTGAGACTCAGCCCACTCGCCATGGTGGCCGGGAACGTCCGCTGTGGTCATCGGATCTCTCCTGCTTCGTTGGACAAGCTTTGCGAGAGCCCTTGATCGCCGGCCCGAGCCCGAGTGGGAGACAACGCTCGGACACCACCGCTACTCCACGCGACGGATGGTCCAAAAGTCGCCCGAGAGGCTGCCCTGCAGCAGATAGGGGTAGGGCATCGTGAAATAACCGCCCATCCCCCACCCCTTGCCCCAGGAGTTACGGACGATGAACCACTGCTTGGCCTCGTCGTAGCCGACGGCCAGGACCGCGTGTCCCCCGAGGAGGGCTTCGTTCGTCTGCGGCATCGGCACGTGGCCGCTGCTAGCCACCTGCTGGCTCTCGAAGCTCTCATAGACGGCAAAGCCGAAGAAAAACGGAAAGCCCGAGGCTAGGCAACCCTTGAGCTGATTGAGCGCCTGGGTGAGGCGCAGATACCGAATCGCTTGGTGCTTCTTCGCTTGATCGTAGGCGGCCTTGGGCGGCTTGTCGTCGAACTTGCCGATCTTGTACGGCCAAGTCGGGGTTTCCTTGCATGCCCCCTGCTTGGCCACGGCCTTCACGCCGTCACGGAGCATCGCGCCGCTGTCCGAGTGGACGGTCCCCTCGATCACCCGCTCGTTGTAGTAGATGAAGAGGCGCGAGGGCGTAAACGCCGTCTGCTTCTGCTTCGTCTGGTCGAACTCGAGCGCTCCGCCAATCGCATTGGCCGTGCAACTCCCGAGCTGGCCCTGGTTATAGACCGCCGGACACTGCTTGCGCATGTCGACCTTGGCGGGAAGCTTCTCGAGCTCCTCGACCGGAGCGGCGTAGAGCAAATCGCGCCCATCGGGCAGGTCCGGCGTCCACCCGTAGCCCTTGATCTTCCGTGCCATGGTGGCCGACCTCCTTTACCGCATCGTCGGCGGTGCACCCCCGGGAACAGCAGACGGACGCGGAATCGCTGTATACCTGCTTTCAGGTACTACCTTCTCACGGGCAAGGTCCGGCGTCAAGGCCCCGCTCCCCAGTCAAGAGCCGTGTCCGGGACTCAGCCCCGCATTGGGTTCTTGCCGCTCAGTTCGCGCCGGCAATTTGGTGCCGGGGCGGGCCCTACGCTTGCCGGATGGCCCAGCTCGAGCAAGCTCAGGCAACCCTTGCGCTGCAAGGGCTCGAGGGGTTCGATGGGCTGGACTCCGCGACGGTCGTCTATCGCGGGGGGCGGACGCCGGAGGCGCTGCTGGCACACCTCGGCCACGAGGCCTTCCGCCCCGGCCAGCGGGAGGCGGTCCAGGCGGCCCTCGACGGTCGCGACGCGCTGATCGTCATGCCGACGGGCGGGGGCAAGAGCCTCTGCTACCAGCTCCCCGGCCTGGCCTCGCCGCAGTTGAGCATCGTGGTCAGCCCGCTGATCGCCCTGATGGCCGACCAGTGCCTCCGGATGACCGCTGCCGGGCATCCCGTCGTCATGGTCGCCTCGGGCCTGGGCGCGGCGGCGAACCGGGAGGCGCTCGCCCGGGTTCGCGACGGTCGAGCGCGAATCGTCTACTGCTCCCCGGAGCGCTTCGGCTCCAGCGCCTTCCTCGAAGCCGTAACCAGCCGCGAGGTCGACCTGCTGGCCGTCGACGAGGCGCACTGCGTCTCGGAATGGGGCCACGACTTCCGCCCCGACTATCTGCGGCTGCCCACGGCGATCGAGCGGCTCGGCCGCCCGGCGGTGATGGCCTGCACCGCGACCGCCACGCCGGAGGTGGCGGGGGAGATCGAACGCCGCCTGGGCTTGCGCGAGCCGCTGGTCGTGCGCTCGGGATTCGACCGCCCGAACCTCTCCTTCGACACCGTGACCTTCGAGGGCAAGGGCTCGAAGGCGCGCAAGCTCGCCCTGCTCGGGCACGGCCTGCTCGAAGCCGAGAATCGGCCGGCGATCGTCTACTGCGGGACGCGGCGCGACAGCGAGGAGGTGGCCGAGTCGCTTCGATCGGCAGGGGTCCTGGCCACCGCCTATCACGCCGGCATGGCTGCTGATGAGCGCGCCTCCGCGCAGCACCGCTTCATGACGGGGGACGCGGAGGTCGTCGTCGCCACGAACGCGTTCGGCATGGGAATCGACAAGGCCGACGTGCGCTCCGTCTGGCATTGGGCGATCCCGACCAGCGTCGAGGCCTACTACCAGGAGGCCGGGCGAGCGGGGCGCGACGGCAGGCCCGCGCGCGCCGTGCTGCTCGCCGGGCGCTCCGACCTGGGGCGCTTGGTGCGCTTCATCCAGCGGCGCACCATCGACCCAGAGGCGGTCGCCGCGTATGTCGAGCAGCTGGAGCGCTTGGCCGATTCCGACGGCGCCCTGGTGATCGACAACCCCCGGCAGGACGAGGAGCGGATCCGCCTGGCGATCGCCGAGCGGGCCGGCGCCTGGGCGGTCGAGCCCGCTCCCGGCGGGCGGCTCACCGTCCGCCTGAACGGCGCGCTCGACAGCGGCCGCGCCGCCGCGGCCTGCCGGGTGGCAAGGGACCGCGGGTGGCGGGCGTACCGGGCGGTCGAGGCCTTCAGCTTCTCGGCGACCTGCCGCCGTCGCGGCCTGCTCGACCACTTCGGCGACCGCCAACCGGGCCGGCCCGAGGGGCGCTGCTGCGACGTCTGCGACCCGGAGGGCTGGCTGCCCTCCCCGGAAACGATCGAGATCCGGCCGGCGCGCCGCAGAGCCTCAGCTCCGGCCCCCGAGCTCTCCGCCGCAGACGCGGGCCTGGTGGCGGCACTGAGGTCATGGCGCCTGGGGGCAGCGGCCGGCAAGCCCGCCTATACGGTGGCCCACAATCGCACCCTCGAGGCGATCGCCGCCGCGCGCCCGAGTGGGGTTGAGGCTCTCGCGGAGATCCGCGGCGTCGGGCCCGCATTCGTATCTCGACACGCCGACGACGTCCTGCGAATCGTCGCCAACCACCCGGCGGTCGCCGACCCAAGCTCGGCCGTCGGGCTCTAGCTCGGCCGTCGGGCCTTCTCACCGTGCCGACAGCTCTGGGATGTGGCGCTCCACGTGGACGGCGATCGTCTCGCGAACCCAGCGCTGCGTGTCGGCATCGGCCATCCGGTAGCGGGCCAGCAGCATCGCCTGGTCGGTCAGCGGCAGCCCGGCGATTTCCCAGCGGACGGCGAGCCTCTCGAAGAGCACCTCGGTCCGCCGCCGCCAGGCGTCGTCGAGAGAGGACGCCGCGCCAGCCGGCGCCTCGCCGACCTTCGCGATCGTGCCGGCGCTCAGCGACTGCCGCAGGCTGAGGACGTTGCCGTCGGCATCCGCGTAGTCGGAGGTTCGCGCGGGCTCCCTGCGGCGGCGCCGCTGCTGTCGCTTCGCCATACCGGCTCAAGTTTGGCAGCGACGGTGGGTCTGGCTACGGCGAGTCCTCGGGGGCCGCGGCCAGTGCGAATGGGTTGCCCTCGGAATCCCGGCAAACCGCCCACCGTTCGCCGGGGTGGATGACCGAGCCGCCCAGCTCCCCGACTCGCTCGAGCGCCGTTGCCATGTCGTCGACGGTGAAGTAGGGGAGGGATGCGGTGTCGCCGGGGCCCGGCCCACGCTCGTGGAGCCCGAGGCGAAGGCCTTCACTCTCGATCTCCCATCCAGAGCCGGCTGCGGTGGGTCTCGGCGCCAGCTCGACGCCCAGCACACCGCGCCAGAAGAGGCGAGCGCGATCGGGGTCGTCAGCGGGGAACTCGATCAGGGGTGCGGGCATCAACTCCTCCTCGAGGCTGCAGCCTAGAAGGTCCGCCGTGACGGGGATCATGTTCGCCGCATTGAGGCGCACTGGATCCTCACGGAGCGGCGAGCGGAGGACGAGCCGCCGCCGGCCGACGAGCTACTACCGGGTCGCGGGCCTGGACCTCCAGGCCGAGATGGACCGGCTCTGCCGACTGCCGGCCTTCGGTGGATTGGCCGGACCGCTCGGGCGACGCCCTCCTGGCCTGACCGTTCGCCGGGCCTCGAAGCGCCCCCGCAGCCGGCTCGGATTCGCGATCCCCGAGGAGTGGCGGATCTCGGTGACCGCTTTCCCGGGGCAGCGGCGAGGCGACGCCGAGGAGACACTCCTTCACGAGCTGGTCCATCTCTTCGTCGGAACGTCCCCCGGCACCCGGCGCTGGCACGGGCGCGAGTTCAAGGCCACGATGCGCCGAGCGATGCGGGAGGGCTACGACGTTGGTGGCGTCAAGGTGAACGGCGCCTACCACGGCGCCTACGCCGATGCCCTCGAGCGCCGCCGGTCTCAACAGCCCGCGAGGAGGTCGAAGGCGCTTCACCCGGATCAGCTTGCGCTGATCGGATCCATTGCCCGCCAGGGCTAGCGCACCTCGTCTCATGCCTGCGCACGGCGGAACCCGGACACTGCGACGATGAAGCTCAAGCGATCTCAGGAGGGATCAGATGGCCGAATTTCCCGCACCCCGGGAGGGGATCCTGCTCACGCACTTCATCGTCTCCGATGACGTCGAACGCTCTCGCCGCTTCTACGCCGACGTGCTCGGGGGCGAGACGATCCGGTCGGGTGAGCCGTCGTTCGTCGCGCTCGCCAACAGCTGGATCATCATCAACGTCGGCGGCGGGCCCACGGACGACAAGCCGACGGTCACGCTCGAGACGCCGCCCGACCCGGACCGCACGAGCAGCTTCCTCAACATCCGCGTTGCCGACATCGACGCGGTCTACAGGGATTGGAGCGCCCGAGGAGCCGAGTTCCTCACGCCTCCGCAGGACCGCGGAGCAGAGATTCGCTGCTACGTCCGCGACCCGGACGGACACCTGATCGAGGTCGGGCAGACCAGCCAGGCCCTGCTGGAGCAGGTCTCTGGGGCGGCTTGACCCGGTCGACGACGCGGCAGAAGACCTCGACCAGGTGCGGATCGAACTGGGTGCCGGCTCCCCGGCGAAGCTCGGCGAGGGCCTCGTTCTGATCGCGTCGGGCCGAGTAGGGACGTTCGCTGCGCATCGCGTCGAAGGCGTCGCAGACGCTGATGATCCGGGCGCCCAGTGCGGTCTCCTCGCCCGCGAGACCGTCCGGGTAGCCCTCGCCGTCCCAACGCTCGTGCGATGAACGGACGAGGCGCGCAATCGGACTCATCGAGGGGAAGGTGTCTAGAAGCCGTTCGCCGACCAGCGTGTGCTTTCGCATCAGCTCCCACTCGATCTCGTCCAGCGGTGCGGGCTTGCGGAGGATCTCCTCGGGGATCGCGATCTTGCCGATGTCGTGGAACTCGGCCGCGCGCCGCAGGACATCGATTTCCTCCGCGTCGAACGCCAGCTCGCGGCCGACCGCAACCGCCAACCGCGAGACGCCTTCGTGATGATCTGCGAGCTCTGGCTCGCGTTCACGCAAAAGCGTGAGCAGCAACTGGTGGGTCTGGCCGACGCGCCCATTGCGAGAACTCTTCTCCGAGTACATGCGTCGGTCGGCGAGCCGCAGGGCCTCGCTCGCCACCGTCGCCTCGGCTGGGAGCAGGACGGCGCCCGCCGAGGCGGTGACCCGAAACCCCTCCCCCTGTTCGCTGAGGGCGGCCCGCCCCGCTTCGACCAGCGGCCCGGTCGCCCCGCCGCGCGATGGGACGAGGATGCAGAACTCGTCACCGCCAAGGCGGTAGGCGCGGCCCTCGGGCTCCACGGCCGCGGCCAGCTTCACTCCCAGCCGGTGGAGGAGGCTGTCGCCCGCCGGGTGCCCGAAGCTGTCGTTGTACAGCTTGAAGCCGTCGAGGTCGTAGAGGGCAAAGACGCGGCCGGGCTGGGTATCCGGGGCCAACTGGAGCGCCGATTCGAGATCGTCGATCAGCTTGCGGCGGTTGCCAAGCTCGGTCAGCGAGTCGGTGGAGGCGTCGTCGTCGAGCGCCGCCATCAAGGCGTTGTTCTCGCGGAAGCTGATTCCCATCCGGAGGATCACCGCGGCGAGCGTCGCGGCCGCGAGCCACACCGAGACCTCGTGTTGGCGACTGAAGTGATCCCAGACGAGAACTCCGACCGCAATCGCCGCGAACAGGGCAGGGAAGATCATCGGAGAGCTGTAGACGCGCCGCCGCTGCGACCGATGGGTGAAGGTGAGCGCGGCGGCGCCCGCGATCAAGACAGCGCCGATCAGCCACGACTCATCCAGCCAGCCGCCGGCATACCCCGAGGTCGCCTCCTGGTAGAGGTAGAGCCCATCGGCGATTGTCCAGGTGACCAGTCCGGCGACGATCGCGAGGAACGCGGCTGCGCCGCGGAAGCCGCTGACGACGAGCGCGCCGAGGATGAAGCTGATCAGGAGAATGTCGCTGAGCGGGTAGGCGAGATTGGTCAGCACCGCCGGCGCGTTTCCGTTCGTCAGCCCGACCAGCGCCGGTGCAAGCAGGGCGGCGCCGAGCGCCGCCGCGGCGAGTCCACCGATCGCCCCGTCGAGCCAGCTCGCCGCGGTGAAGTGCCCGATTCGCCGCTTGATCAGGAGCGCGATCCCCACGTAAAAGCAGGGCAGAGCGGCCAGGTAACCGGCGTCGGCCGCCGACGGATACGGAGTCCTCGCCAGGTCGGAGAGCGCGAGCGTCCAATAGAGGTCGCCGGCGGTCCAGAAGAGCAGCCCAAGGCCGAATGCGGCCCAGGCGGCGCGCTGGTCGCGGACGAATGCAGCGCCCGCGAAGCAGGTGAGGCTGGCGAGAACGAGCGTTCCGTGGTAGACCCAGATCCCGGCGGCATCGTCGAGCTGAGCCGGCTCCCCGGCGGCGATGAAGCCGGCATAGGCGAGCGCGCCCACGGCGGTCGCCGCCAGCAGCACCCGGACCAGGAGCCGCGATCCGCCCCATCCACTCTCAAGCGCCATGTTGCGTCTTCATCGGCAGGATCGGCGTCGTAGGTGAGTGGCTCATTCGGCCAGGGCCGTTCAGCTTTCGGTGATGCCCGCCGATGGAGACGGGCGAAACCAGGTCGGCGTGGCGATCGACCGCGCCCTCGACGGGAAAGGTTGGATCCGGATGCTCGGTGCGGCGTTTGTAGGCGGTTCAGTTCATCTCTGGGGGAGGAGGTCCCCCGGGGCATCCCCGCCTACCAGGCAAGCCCGCGGCGATTCCGTCGACGAACTCGAAAGCTCCGCGAAGACTCCTGGCTCGCGCGGGCAGGCGTGGCAGCGCCGCCCCGATCGAGCCAGAGTCGTCAAGGCACCCGCGGGACTCTCCTAGCCCGGAAGGGCGCGGGTTCAAGTCCCGCCCCGCTGTAGTCGCGACTCAGTGCGGCTGGGGGACGATTCGGATGTAGGGCTTGGGCGCCTGCCAATCGCCGAACAGCTCCTTCGCCTCCTCGTCAGAGACCGAGCCGGCGATGATCACGTCCTCGCCCTGCTGCCAATTGACCGGGGTCGAGACCTTGTTCTTCGCCGTCAGCTGCAGCGAGTCGATCACCCGGAGCACCTCGTCGAAGTTGCGGCCCGTGGTCATCGGGTAGATCAGGATCAGCTTGACCTTCTTGTCGGGGCCGATCACGAAGACGTTGCGGACCGTCTGATTGTCGGCCGGCGTGCGCTCCTTGGCCTCGCCGGAGGTATCTGTCGGGAGCATCCCGTAGAGCTTCGAGACGCTGAAGTCGGCGTCGGCGATGATCGGGTAGTTGGGCGCGGCGCCCTGCGTCTCCTCGATGTCGCTGGCCCACCCCTCGTGGTCGCCGGTCGAGTCGACCGATAGGCCGATGATCTTGACGTTCCGGCGATCGAACTCGGGCTTGATCCTCGCCATGTAGCCGAGCTCGGTGGTGCAGACGGGGGTGAAGTCCTTGGGGTGCGAGAACAGCACCGCCCACGAATCGCCGATCCAGTCGTGGAAGCCGATCTTTCCCTCGGTCGTCTCGGCCTCGAAGTCGGGGGCCGTGTCGCCAATCTGGAGAGCCATCTCGTCGTCCTCCTCTTCGCTCAAGTCGCTCGTTTCCTGCTCGAGTGCAGCCTACTCGGCGGCGTCAAGTCGATCGAGTTGATCCATTCCCGGTTCGGGCACGCAATGCGCGGCGAGACACGCCACCACCGAGAAAGGAGTGCCAGGAAGATGCAGAAGTCGCCACACAAACGCCTCGCGGTCGTAATCGCCGCTATGGCGGCGGCGGCGATCGCGGTTCCGCTCGGGTTTGGCTCGAGCCACCGCGAGGCGCCGAACATCGCGCTGGATCCGGCCGCCGACAACACCGACGTCTATGCGTACACGGCCAACGACGCGCCCCACGCGCTGACGATCGCGGCGGATTGGATCCCGGGTCAGGTTCCGGCCAACGGTCCGAACTTCTTCCGGTTCGACGACCGGGCCAGGTACTACGTGAACGTCGACAACACCGGCGACGGCGTTGCCGACATCAGGTACCTGTTCAAGTTCAAGACCAAGGTCCGGAACCAGAATTCCTTCCTCTATGCGGGTCCGGGGACACAGGACTTCAACGACCCCGGCCTGAACGTGATCCAGCGTTACGACCTGGTTCGTGAGACGCTCAAGCACGGGAAGGTCGAGCGCTCGAAGACGATCGCTCACAAGCTCCCCGTCTCACCGCCGAACATCGGGCCGAAGACGTTCCCCAACTACCAGAACTTCGTCGACCAGTCGATCAAGACGCTGGGCGACGGAACGAAGGTGTTCGTGGGGGAGCGTGACGACCCGTTCTTCGTCGACCTCGGGGCCGCCTTCGACGCGATCAACGTGCGCGTCGGGACCGGCAACCAGGGCCAGGGGAAGGACGACCTCTCCGGCTATTCGACCTCGGCCACCGTCCTCCAGATCCCGGAGCGCCTGGTGACCAGGAACGGGACGTCCGTGTCCGGGCCGAACGCGGCCAACGCCGTGGTCGGCGTCTGGTCGAGCACCGACCGGCGCCGCCTCCAGGTGACGAACGCGAGCGCCGTCGGAGGCGCCGCGGGCAAGTCCCGCAGGAGGCCGAACCGCTTCGTGCAGGTCTCGCGGCTCGGCAACCCGCTGGTCAACGAGGTGGTGATCCCGCTGGGGCAGAAGGACCGGTTCAACCGGACGACTCCGAACAACGACGCGGCCAACTACGGCAAGTTCGTCACCAAGCCGGAGCTCGCCGCGGTCCTCAACGCCCTGTTCGGCATCAACGCCCCGGAGACCGACCGCACGGACATCGTCCAGGCGCTGCTCCAGGGCATCCCCAACCTCAACCAGCATTCCGGCCGCAACGCCGGCACGCCGGTTGACACCCTGAAGATCAACCTGGGCACCCCGCCGAGCATGACGCCGAGCCGCTTCGGCGTGATCGGCGGCGACAACGCCGGGTTCCCGAACGGCCGCCGGCTCGGCGACGACGTCGTCGACATCGAGCTCCAGGTCATCGCGGGATACCTGGTCGGGAACAAGGTGCCGCTGGGCGACGGGGTGGACAAGAACGACAAGAAGTTCCTGTCCAAGTTCCCCTACCTGGCCGCGCCCGATTCAGGGTTCGACTCGAACCCCTCGCAACGGTTCGAGCCCGCTCACCCGCCGACGCCGCCGGGTGGCCCGTAAGGAGGGGGCGGTATCGGCATCGGTTGGAAGGGGCGGAGCGCCGCGCGGCGGCGCTCCGCCCACCGACCGGCCCACCGAGCATCGGCCCGAAGGAGGAACCAGATGAAGCTCCAGCGATCGACCGGCGAGGACTCCCATGCCTAAGGCGGTCGCGGCGCTGCACCCGGCGGCGCTGCTCAGGTGGGCGGCGCTCCCGCTCGCCGTCTTCGCGGCGCTCCTCGGCGTCCTCAGCGTCGTCAACCGGTCGTCGGGGCCGCCGTCCGGCGACGGGGCGGCTTCGAGCCTCGCCCGCCAGCCGACGAGCCTCGACACCGAGGGGCAGATCGAGCAGCTCCAGGCCGCCGTCAGCGCGGACCCGAGCAATGCCGGCAGCTACGCGCTCCTCGGCGACGCGTACTACCAGCGCGCTCGCGAGACCGGCGACCCGAGCTACTACACGCGAGCCGACGGCGCCTTCGCCGCATCC
>JAHEXV010000098.1 GCA_023251935.1 bacterium
CGATGTGCTCGTTCAGGGCCTCGCCAGCCCCGAGCCCAAGCCAGAACCGGCCCGGAAACATCGCCCCGAGGGTCGCCGCGGCATGGGCGACGACCGCCGGGTGATAGCGGAATCCGGGGCACGTGACGCCGGTCCCGAAGGGCAGCGAGGTCCGCAGCCCGAGGGCGCCCATGAACGCCCAGGCGAAGGCACTCTGGCCCTGCTGGGGGGTCCACGGGTGGAAGTGCTCGGAGACCATGAAGCCGGCGCTGAACCCGGCGCCCTCGGCCTGGCTGCACCACTCGAGCAGCTCCGTCGGATGGAACTGCTCCAGGGATGCCGCGTACCCGATCTTCGCCACGAACGCATGGTACGGGCGGGCCGCCGCACGGTGTCGGTGGGAGGCTGTGTCACGATGACGGGCGATGGACCTCGAGCTCTTCGTGACACGCGGGCTCGGCGACACCTCGTACCTGCTCGCGAGCGGGCGCGAGGCGGTCCTCGTCGACCCCCAGCGTGACGCCTGGCGGTTCGTGGCGGCCGCCGCGGCCCGCGGCCTCCAGATCGTCCGGGTCCTCGAGACGCATGTCCACAACGACTACCTCTCCGGCGCCCTCGAGACCCATGCGGCGACCGGCGCAGAGATCGTCGCCCCCGCCCGCGGTCGCTACGAGTTCGAGCATCGAGCGGTCGACGATGGCGACCGGATCGAGCTCGGCGAGTACGCGCTCACGGCGATCGCCACTCCGGGGCACACGCCCGAGCACCTGACCTGGCTCGTCAGCGAGGCGGACCCACCGATGCGCGGACCCGCCGCGCCCGGGTCCGACCCGATCGCCGCGTTCACCGGCGGCAGCCTCCTCGTCGGCTCGGTCGGGCGAACCGATCTTCTCGGGCCGGCCCTCACCCCGGCGCTCACGCTCGACCAGCAGCGGAGCCTGCGCCGGCTCGCCGCCCTGCCGGACGCGACGCGAATCCTGCCGACGCACGGCGCCGGCAGCTTCTGCAGCGCGGGCCCGGTCGCCCGCAGTCGAACGACGACCCTCGGCGACGAGCGCCGCGACAACGCGACCTTCGCCGGGATCGACGCCGACGAGGCGACGTTCCGGGACAAACTCCTCGACAAGCTGGGGCTCGTGCCCGCGTATTACGCCCACATGGCCGCGCTGAACCGACGCGGCCCCCGGATCATGCGCGGCTACCGACCGCCGCCGGCGCTCGATCCGGCCGCCTTCGAGACGGCGTCGGGCGCCGCCGGCGGAGCGCGAGTCGTGGACGGCCGCAATCGCGCGGCGTTTGCCGAGGCGCACGTGCCGGGCTCGCTGAACATCGAGCTCGACGAGACGTTCGCGGCCTACGTCGGCTGGTTACTGCCGTTCGGAGCGCCGATCCAGCTCGTCCTGCCCGATCCGGCCGAGGCTGCGCTCGAGGAGGCGTCGACGCAGCTGCTCCGGATCGGCTACGAGCGGGTGCTCGGCTGGCTGGATGGCGGGATCGAGGCGTGGCAGCGAACCGGCCGCGCGGTCGGCCGGTATCCCATCACGACGATGGATTCGGTCAACGCCGGTCAGGAGACCCTCATCCTCGACGTCCGCCAGCCGATCGAGTGGCGCGACGACGGGATGATCCCTGACTCGCAGCGGATCTTCGTCGCCGATCTGCCGGCCCGCCTCGCCGAGGTGCCATCGGATCGGCCCGTGACGGTCGTCTGCAAGTCCGGGGCTCGGGCCGCGATTGCCGCTAGTCTCCTCGACGCAGCCGGCCGCGACGTCCGCCTCGTGGCCCGCGGCGGGGCTCCGGGCTGGACCGGCGGCTTCGAGATGGTTACTCCCGAAGGAGGACGATGAACCCAGTGGAGCCCGCCGATCAGCCACGCCTGGCCCGTTTCGAGCCCACGCGCCGGGAGCCGGGTCTGCACCTGCCACCGGCATTCCGGGAGCCGGTCCGCCTGGCGACGCTCGTCGGCTCGATGCTGCTCGTATTCGGCGCCATCTCGATGTGGGTGGAGGTCTACCTGCCATACCGGGGCTGGTTCGAGCTGAGCTCGTTCGAGGGAGCGAACGACGGCGGAATCAACCTGGAGCTCGGGCTGGGGCTCTTCGCGATCGCCTGGGCCGATCGGCTGTGGAGCAATCGTCTCGCCGTCCTGGTCGTCGCCCCCTTCGTCCTTGCCCTCGCCGCGCTGGTCGATCTCAAGACCGCGTTCGACACGGCGACCACATACCTCAACGGCGAGGTCCACAACGCCCGTGGCCAAGGCTATCTGCTGCCGGGCTTCTGGCTGACCGTGGGCGGAGCGGCGCTCGCCGCGCTGGCGGGCGTCATCCGGATCCGCCGCGCCCGCCGCACGACCCAGTGGAACGTCGGGGTCGCCCGCACGTTCGCCGGAGCCGCGGCCGGCGGCACGGCCGGCGGCGTGCTCGGCTTCGTCGTCGGGATCACCGTCGGGACGATGCTCACGAGTGGGGCGATCAACGTCACCAGCGGCGCGTTGCCGCTGTTCGCGATCGCCTTCGCGTTCCTCGGCGCGTGGCTCGGGGCAGCGGTCGGCAACTACCTGGCGGCGGCGACGAAGCGCGCCTGACCCGCGGCGCGGCCATCATGACCGCGTGACCGACTGGCGTTCGCTCCTCGCCCGCTCGACCGCCGGGCCTCCCTACCCGGCCTCGGCCGAGGACCTCCGCGAGGTCCGAGTCGCCGGGCTGGACCTGCCGGTCCGCGCAACTGTCGCCCTCTTCGTCGCGACGCTCATCGTCCTCCTCGACTACATGGGCGTCCTGCGGCTGCAGCCGCGGGCGTTCGAGCGAGCCATCGCGTTCGGTCTCGTTCCGCTGCTCGTCGTGCTCCTCGGATTCCGCGATCGCCCGGCCCGCTACGGCCTGAGCCTCGGCGACTGGCGGTGGGGCCTCGGCTTGCTCCTCGTGGGTCTTGCGATCATGACCCCGATCATCCTCGGGCTCGCCCAGGTTCCGGCGTTCCGCGACTACTACGGCGGCGGGGGTAGGCCGGGACTGCTCCAGAGCGTGCTGACGAATGCGCTCGAGCTCTTCCCCGCGGAGTTCGTCCTGCGGGGATTCCTGCTCTTCACGCTCTACCGGCGGATCGGGCCGCTCGCCCTCATCGTCGTCCAGGTCCCGTTCATCTTCGCCCATATCGGCAAGCCGGAGCTGGAGCTCTATTCGACCTTCATCGGCGGAACAGTCTTCGCCTGGCTCAACTGGCGGACCGGCTCGATCGTCTGGAGCGCCCTGGGCCACCTCTACGTGCTGACGCTGATGGTCGTGGCGGTCGGCGGGACCGGCTGAGGGACCGATCCCGACGCTCGAGAGCCGACCGCTGTAGTGAGGTTCAGGCCGAGAAGGTGAAGGTTCCGAGCATCTCCTTGAAGGTCAGGAGGTCGGGAGCCTCCGTCGCCCGAGGCGAGACCCAGAAGATGTCGTACAGGTAGCCGCCATGTATGGCCACGACTTCGTACGACACCATCTTCTTGCCGCTCCACGTGTAATGGAAGGTCAAGAGGCGCGCCTTGGCGCCGCCGATCGTGAAGGCCCCATTTGTGACGAGCGCGTAGTGGTACTTGGACGCCTTGTCGACGGCGATGATGCCCTTGGCCCACTCGTTGAGCGTGAGCCCGCTGCTCTTGAACCGGCCAGCACCGACGTAGGCCTCGGCCGGGCTGTCGAGGTAGTCGTAATGCTTCACCGATGTAACCGCGTCCCAGTCATCCGGGTAGGCGATCTTGAAGTGGTAGCGCTTGGAGGTGAAGTGGGTCCACAGCTGGTCCGGCGCGCTGATGAGCAGCGGTCCTCCGATCTGGACGAACTGCAGGTCGAAGGTCATCGTCACGG
>JAHEXV010000075.1 GCA_023251935.1 bacterium
GGCGCGCGCGGGGCGAAGCGCGCACTCGCCTCCGGCTACCTGCGGGCACGCCGGCGCACCGACGGCTCGGTGATCGTCTGCGGCTGGGAGGGCGCGCGGGAGGCGGTGGGGCCTCGTCGCGGCCTGGCCCACCGCCGGTTGCGGGCGGGGGACGCGGTGGCCCTCGGAGCCGCGCCAGGGCGGGCCTGGGAGCGAGGACGCTACGAGGGTCCCTATCTACGCGACGAGCTGCTCGAACTCGGATACCTAGCCGAGACGCTCGAAACCGCTCATACCTGGAGCCGGCTCGCCGACCTCTACGAGAGGGTGCGGGTCGCGATCGCCGGGGCGCTCTCCGGCGAGGGGACCCCGGGCCTGGTGATGTGCCACCTCTCCCACGCCTACCCGGACGGCGCCTCGCTCTACTACACCTTCCTCGCCCCCCGCCGTGCTGGGGCGGAGCTCGAGCAGTGGCGCACGGTCAAGGAGGCGGCCTGCGAGGCGATCGTCGGGGCGGGGGGGACGATCACCCATCACCACGGGGTGGGGCGCGACCACCTCCCGTACATGCGCCGTGAGGTCGGCGGGCTCGGGATCGAGACCCTCCGCGCCGTCAAGGAGCGCCTCGATCCGGCCGGGATCATGAACCCCGGCAAGCTGGTCCCGTAGCCGCGGCTAGCGGCAGGGCTTCCAGGGCGTGGCGTCGAGGGAGAAGTCCGATGCCTTCTTGATCGCGCTGATCCCGAGGCTCGCCGCCCTGCCGCAGAAGGCTCGGGGCCGGATCCGGTACTCGACTCCGAATACCGCCTTACCGGCACCGGTGAAGGCCCTGTAGCCAGGCGCCGGGTTGTTGGCGCACTCCCGGTACTGGAAGCACTGCTCGTTGATCGCGTAGTCGAAATCCGGCTCCAGCTTCGGCACCTGGCCGAGATCGTTCTTCAGCCCGACCGAGAGCCCGTTTCGGTGGGCGGTCGCCGCCAGCGCCCGATCGAAGACCAGCTGGTCGTGGGCGCTGACCCCCCATCCCGTCACCCGGCGGCCCTGCGCGTAGGCATCCACGACGTCGTACTCGACGCCGTCGAAC
The DNA here is from genome assembly GCA_023251935.1 of bacterium. Classification (GTDB taxonomy): domain Bacteria; phylum Actinomycetota; class Thermoleophilia; order Solirubrobacterales; family 70-9; genus AC-56. The sequence continues at coordinate 1,064 of JAHEXV010000075.1, forward strand.
CCCGCCCGGGCGCACTTCTCGGTCCGGGCCTCGACCCGCCGGAGGACGAAGTCGCGCTGGCCCCGGCCGTTGGCGAGGTTGAGCCAGTACTCGTTCGAGAACCTGTCGCTGAACGGCTTGCCGAGCAGGCTGTGGTGGTGGCTTCGATCGAACTCGACGTAGCGGTGGTAGTCGGGACGGAAGCGCTCGGCGGTGCCGGCTGACAGGTAGCAGACGGCGCGCGCGCCCCGGTCGTGGATCGCCCGCACCGCCGCCGTGTCGACCGTGTGGTCGTTGCCCGACACGCGTCCGTCGACGTAGAGGTCGATGTCGAAGACGTCTGGATGGACGCAGGGGCCGCCTGACTGAGGCGTCCGGCAGATCGACACGTCGATGCCCCCGGTGGAGGCGCTGTGGCGATCGGAGCTCTCGAGCTGATACTGCCACCGGTCGCCGGGGGACGGCTCCCAGCGACCCTGGCCGATCACGGTCGAGGTCTCTCCTCCGAGCCCCCACAGCACGATCGCCAAGCTGACGAGGATCGATACCGCCGGCGAGCCACCAAGCACCGCGCGCCTCCCTGGCCTACCCGATCGCAAACCAGAGGATGTAGGCCGACCCCTTGGGCGGCTGCTGGACCCCGGCGAGCCTCAGCGAGAACAGCGTCTGCTTGGCCTTCGCGGGCCCGAGGGCGGCGACTCCCGATCCCTTGACGCCCGGAGAAGCCTGGAGCGGGATCGGTATCACGCCCTTGCGGGCGTTTGCCTGATTGACGACGCCGGTGAACACCGTCTTGCCCTGCACCGAGAGGCTGGGTTGGCGGCTGTTGACCGCCGTCTTGACCGCGTTCAGGACCACCTTCTTCTTGGCCAGAGTCACAACGATGGCCTGCGTTTGGGGGACGAGCGGCTGGAGCTGGCGTCGGATCGCGAACGCGTTCTGAAAGTTTCCGGACTTGTCCAGCTTGATGTTGGAGAGGGGAAACCCCTGGGTGCTTGCACTCGTCGTCGCGGTGCCATTCGCGGGCACCGAGGCAGTCCCATCGTCGCTGGTGAACGCTCCGGTGACCTTGAGCACGATCACCACTAGCAGGACGATCCCGCTGCCCAGCCCCACGATCAGCTGAGTCTGTCGCTTGGAGAGCCTCGCCCTCTCCTGGCGAGGACTCGCGGCGTCGGCACTCGGGTCGCCGCTCGACTCGGTCGCGGCCTGGCCCCCCCGTCGCAGGCGCGCTGGGATCGGCAGTATGGAACCGCCGTCTCGGGCCGCGCGGCGAGGCTTCGGACGTCGCTCCTCTCCAGGCAGGCGGGGCAGCTCGGCCTCCGGGGCGACCAGGAGCAGCTTCTGGCAGAGCTCGGTGGCCAGCGCGAGGTCGGCGGGGTCGTCCTTCAGGTGGCGCACGGCGTCGGCCCTGCCAATCGGGTCGGCCTGGCCGAGCAGGTAGTCGGTGAGCCCGACGTGGCGATCCGGGTCGGCGTCGCCCAGCTCGGTCAGGGCCGCGCGGGCGCGGGAGCGGACCTCGGCCTGGTCGACGCCGAGCACCGAAGCGAGATCGGCGTAGCTCTGCTCGCGCTCGAGCAGCAGCTGGAGCATCGCCTGCTGATCCGCCTTGAGAGGCACTGAACGAAAGCCTACGGACTCAACCTGGCGGAGGTGCAGGGGCTCTGCCGAGCGGGCCTCGCTGGCAAGTAAGGTTGCCGGCACCGTGGCTGCGCTCGCCGATCTCGCGCTGAGGCGGCCCGGCGTTCTGTTGGCTGGGAATCTGGCGGTGCTGGCGCTCGCGGTGATCCTCGCCGCGGGAGCGCCCGGGCGGCTCGGCATCGGCTCCTCGGTGGTCGGACGGGGCGAAGCCGCTCAGCCCGATCTGGTCATCGCGACCACCGGCCCGGCGCCGGTCCACTCGGGCGCCTATCAGGTCGCCCTCCGGGTGATCTCCGCCCAGCTGCGCTCGGACGCCGCCGTCGCGTCGGTGCGCTCGGGCCCGGTCTCGCCCGACGGGCGTTCGACCTCGTTGGTCGCCTCCTTGGCCTCCGATGACGAGGGGGATCGCCAGCGGGCCGTCGAGCGGATCGAGCGGGAGGTCGATCCGGGCCCGCTCCGGGTCGCCTACGGAGGCGAGGTTGCGACCTTGCTCCAGGCCCGCCACGACCTCTCGAGTGATCTCTGGAAGCTGGAGCTCTTGGCCGTGCCTCTGGCGCTGCTCGTGCTGCTCGTGGCCTTGGGGCCACGGCTGGCGATCGCGCCGGTGCTCTGCGCCTCAACCGCGATCGCCGGGTCGCTGGCCGGATTGCGTCTCGTGGGTGGACTCGCCGACGTCTCCCTCCTGGGGGTTGCTCCCGCGGCGGTTCTGGGCCTCGCGCTGGGCGTCGAAGCGCCGTGCCTGCTCGCGGCGCGCTTTCGCGACGAGCTCGCCTCGGCGTCGGGCGAGGAGGCGATCAGGCGCGTGCTGACCGGGGCGGGGGAGGTCGCGCTGCCCCTGGTCATCGCGGTCGCCGCGGCCACCGCGGGACTCCTCGCCACGACCGTCGACCAGGCGCCGTCGATGGTGCTCGCCTGCGCGCTGGCGGCCGGCCTGGCTCTGGGCTCGGCGCTCGTCTGCGTCCCGGCGCTGCTCGCCCTGTCGGGGGCCCGCGAGGCCAAGACGATCGACGAGAGCGCCTCGGAGCCGCCGCTCGCCTGGGCTCCCCGCACGCTGGCGGGCAATCTCGCCCGGACGCCGATCCGCACGGCCCTGGCGGCGACGATCGCCGTGGCGATCATGGTTGCGGCCGCAACGCCCCTCCTGCACGCGGACAGCCGGCCATTCTCGGCCACCGACCTGCCCGCCCGATCCCAGGCCGCGAAGGCCGCCGCGTTGACCGCCGGCAAGGGTCGCGGCGTGGCGACACGAAGTCAGGCCGAGGTGCCGGATGGTGGCGGATCCCTGTTCGGAAAGCTGCTCTTGGCGGCCGCGGTGTCCGTCGCGGCGCTCGCGCTCGTCCTGGCGATCGCATTCTCCCCCCGCGCGATCCCGGCCGCGATCGTCAGCCTGCTGCCGGCCGCGGCCGCGTGCGGGCTATGCGTGCTGATCTTCCAGGACGGCCACCTGGCCGGTGCGATCGGCCAGCGCGGCCAAGGGGCGCTCGAGACCAGCGCCGTGGCTTCGCTACTCACCGCGCTGGTCGCGGTCTCGGCGACCCGGGCGGTGACCGCCGTACGCGCCGCCCGCGGGGAGCGCTCGCTCGGTCTCGAGCCCGAGCTGGCCGCCGAGACGGCGGCCGCGTTCACCGTCCCCGCCGCGATCTGCGCGACGCTCATCACCGCGGCGGCGGCCGGGGTCCTGGCCGGCTCCGATCTGTATCCCGCCCGCGAGTTCGGGCTGGCGGTCGCCGCCGGCCTCCTGATCGACCTGATCCTGCTTCGGGTGCCGCTGGTCGCCGCGTTCGCCCGCTGGGGTGGCGCGGGCTAGTCTGCGGGGCATGCAGGAGCCGCCCGCGACTGGGACCGGCCGCGACGGACTCGGGGAGCTGATCGGGCTCGAGTATCTGGACGGCGGCCCGGAGGAGGTCCGGGCCCGAGTCGCGGTCAGCGACGACATCCGCCAGCCGGTCGGGCTGGTGCACGGTGGCGTCTACGCGGCGATCGCCGAGAGCATGTGCTCGGCCGCCACCTGGCTCGCGGTCCGCGACGACGGGATGGCCGCGATGGGGCAGTCGAACAGTGCCACCTTCCTTCGGCCGATCACCGAAGGGCACGTCAACGCCGTCGCCCGTCCTCGCCATCGCGGCCGCACCACCTGGGTCTGGGACGTCGAGATCACCGACGACGCGGACCGGCTCGCGGCCCTGATTCGGATGACGGTGGCCGTTCGGCCCGCGTAGCGACCCGGCTCCGATCATCGCGGTACTGCGGAGCGGCATTGGGGCTGGGTGGGGAGGGCACCCGGTGTTCACTCTTGCCCCTGCTGGATCGATTGTCGCCTTACTCGGCGTGAGGCCGAGTTATCCGACAATCGAATACAGGGCGCCTCGGTAGCGGGTCGTCGACGTTCCCCTACCCAGCCGGTGAAAGCCCGGTGGCGCCGGCTCTCGATTCAACCCCGAAAGCGGTTGGTGATCGGCAGCCGACGGTCGCGCCCGAAGGCCTTGGGGGTGATCCGGATGCCCGGGGGCGCCTGGCGGCGCTTGTACTCGGAGCGGTCGACCATCGCGATCACCTCGTCGACGACCTCGGCCGGGACGCCCTCCGCGACGATCTCGTCGCGGCCGCGGTCGTCCTCGACGTAGTCGACCAGGATCCGGTCCAGCACCTCGTATGGCGGCAGGGAGTCCTGGTCCAGCTGGCCGGGGCGAAGCTCCGCTGACGGTGGCCGCTCGAGCACGGACTCGGGCACGATCGCGTCGCCGGAGAGCGCGTTTCGGTAGCGGACCAGGCGGTAGACGAGCGTCTTCGGAACGTCCTTGATCACCGCGAAGCCACCGGCCATGTCGCCGTACAGGGTCGCGTAGCCGACGCTCATCTCGCTCTTGTTGCCGGTGGTGAGGACGAGCCAGCCATAGCGGTTCGAGAGGGCCATCATCAGGTTGCCGCGAATCCGTGCCTGGATGTTCTCGGCCGCCAGCTCGGCGCCCGCGCCGCCGGCCTGCACCTCCTGCGCGGCCTCGGTCCCCGGGCCGAGGCCCAGATGTGGCGCGGCGCCGTCGCTCGACGGAGCCAGCAGATCCTCATAGGCGCGCATCGCGGCCTCGATCGGGATCTCGATCAGCTCGGCGCCCAGGTTGGCGACGATCGCGCGAGCGTCCGCCTGGGTCTCGGCGCTCGAGTGGGGGGAGGGCATGACGACACCGCCGACCCGCGGCGCTCCGAGGGCATCGGCGGCGACCAGCGCCACCAGGGCGGAATCGATCCCGCCCGACACGGCTACCAGGACGCGCTCGAATCCGTTCTTGCGGACGTAGTCCGCCAGCCCGAGCTTGAGCGCCTCGTAGACCTCCGCGTCGGCCTCGAGCAGCTCAGCGAGCGGGGGCTCGCTCCGATCGTTCCGCTCGCGCCCGGCCGGCTCGAAGCGCGCCAAGAGGCGCGCTGGCGCCCCGGCCGATGGTCCCGCGTCCTCGTCGGGGCGCGGCGGACCCGCGGGCGGGCGAGACTCGAGGTCGAGATCGCAGACGACGAGCTCCTGCTCGAACTGCTTGCCGCGCGCCAGCGTCTCGCCACGATCGGAGACGACGACGCTGTGACCGTCGAACACCAGCTCGTCCTGTCCGCCGACCAGGTTGCACATCGCCATTGCCGCGCCGGTCTCGCGAGCACGGCCCTGGATCATCCGCTCACGGTAGGAGCCCTTACCGCGGTGATAGGGAGACGCCGAAGGGTTGACTATCAAGCTAGCCCCCGCCAGCGCCTCCGCCGAGGCCGGGGGGCCCGGGTACCAGATGTCCTCGCAGATCGTCAGTCCGACGCGGATCTCGCCCAGCTCGATCAGCGCCGGGGCGTCGCCGGGCTCGAAGTAGCGCCGCTCGTCGAAGACGCTGTAGTTGGGAAGCAGGATCTTGCGATAGACGGTCTGAACCTCGCCGTCCGCGAGCACGGCGGCGGAGTTGTAGGTGGCCCCGTCGCGCTCGGGGAACCCGATCACCGCGACCAGGCCGGCTACCCCGGCGGCGATCTCGTCGATCGCGCGCCGGGCGGCATCGAGGAAGTGCGGCTTGAGCCAGAGGTCCTCGGCCGGGTACCCGGCGACCGCCTGCTCGGGGAAGATCACCAGTTGGGCGCCACGCTGTCGAGCCATGCCGATCCAGTCCGCGATCAGGCGCGCGTTGCCCTCGACGTCGCCCACGGTGACGTTCACCTGGGCGAGCGCGATCCGCAGCGTCGTCGCAGCCTCGGCCATCGAAAACAGTATGGCCGCCGCAGGCGTACCTCAGGCGGCCCGCTGGCGGCTGAGCCCTCCGACGATCGCCGCGACGACCGTGACCAGGTAGATCTGCCCGGTCAGCGCCTCGGCGATCGCCAGCGAGCGCCCCACATCGGTCGCGGCGGTCAGGTCGCCGTAGCCGGTGGTGGTGATCGTCACGAAGCTGAAGTAGAGGAGGTTGTGGGTGTTCGCCGCCGCGGGCTGGGCGAAGAAGGAAGTCGAGCTGAGGCTGTCGACGACACCGAACAGGAACGCGAACACCGAGCCGACCAGCAGGTAGATGCAGAGGACGCCGAACATCGTGTGCAGGGTGATCTCTCCCTGCTGACGGAAGTCGAGGATCACGCCGCGGGCGATCGCGATCGGCGCCAGTGCCACCAGCAGCACTGTGATGCTCCGCGAGGCGGTCGCCCCCAACACTCCGAAGCCGATGTAGGCGCCGATCGAGGAGACAATCGCGACGGCGACGACCACGGTTGCCAGGCGTAGGATCAGCGGCCTGACGAGAGACGCACGGAGCGCTACGAGCAGGGTCAACCCCTGCAACGCGATCGCCGTCAGTCGGGCCCAATCCTCCTCGGGCGCGGCGAGCTGGAAGACGAGCGAGCCGAGGATGAACAGGAGCACGATCCCGAAGTGGTGGCCCCCCTGGCGCCAGCTGCCGCCACCGCGCTCGCGCGTTTCGTGTGTGCCGTCGGCCACGCGAAGAGGATCGCCGCACGATCGGACGGGAGGGCATCGCCGCGCAGCCCAGGCTTCGCCGCCGCTGTGGGCACCACCGGTGCCTCCCGCTCACCCCTCCCCGCGCGCCTCGCCGAGCAGCAGCTCGACGACCAGGACGTCCCGCCACTCTCCGTCCAGCCGCCCGTGGCGCCGGTGCAGGCCCACCTCTCGCCAGCCGCTCGAGCGCACCAGGGCGATGCTGGGCTCGTTCGAGCTGAAGATCTTGCCGACCAGCTTGTAGTAGCCCCGCCGCTCGGCCTCGTCCGCGAGGGCCTCGAGCAGCGCCCTGCCGGTGCCGCCACGGCGCGCTCGACGCTCCACGTAGAGGGTCGCCTCGGCCACCCCGGAGTAGTACTCATGGGCGTCGTCGTAAGGCGCGATGCTCGCCCAGCCGACGACGCGGCCCTCCCGCTCGGCCACCACGATCAGCCCTCGCTCGAGCCCTGCCGCGATCTCGGCAGCGCGTCGGGCCCGGGTCTCGAAGGTGGCGACCCGCTCGGCGATCCCCTCGTTGTGGATCCGCGCGATCGACTCGGCATCGCCCGCCCGCGCCGCGCGGACGACGACGTCCTCGGACACGCCTCAACTCTACGCGCCAAGCGCCCTCAGCGAGGATTGATGCCTTTGGTAACCCAGGGAGTACCAAAGGCATCAGAGAGCGCTTGGACGCTCCCCTGCCCAGCCATCAAGCGGCCTGCGCTTAGACCTTCTGCTCAGCCTGCGGCTTCGCGCCTCGCGCGGCTTGTCGCGGCTCGCTCCCGCGCCCGTCCTGGGACGCCACGGCCGCCGACAGCTCGTCGATCGCCGCCCTCGCGTCGCCGGCGAGCGCCTCGACCCCGGGCATCGCGTCGTAGTCCGCGGTGATCCCGAAGTTGACCCGGCCGTTGTAGCTCATGATCCCGAAGCAGACCGCCTGGTTCTCGGCCAACGGGACCATCGGAAAGACGTCCTGGAGCTCGCGCCCGAGCAGGTAGAGGGGGAACTGGGGCCCGGGCACATTGGTGACCACGAGGTTGAAGAACCGCTGACGCGATTGCAGGCGGGCGGCCTGGGCAGCGATCGTCGGCGGAGCGAAGTCGCTCGCCTCGGTCAGGAGGCTGGCGCCGACGGCCTGCCGGGAGGACTTCAGATCGCCCATCCGCGCGGTCACCGTCCGCAGCCGCTCGATCGGGTCGTCGCACCAGACCGGAAGCGGCGCCATCATCGCCGAGACGCGGTTCCCCAGGGCCCCATGCTCGTCGTCGGTTCGAACGCTGATCGGGACCATCGCCCGCAGCTCGAGGTCGCGGGTCGACTCGCCCCGCGAGCGCAGGTGCCGTCCGAGCGCGCCCGTGACGGCGGCGAGGATGACGTCGTTGACCGTGCCCCCGGCCTCGCCCTTGATCCGCTTCAGCTCCGCGAGGTCAGCCCGGACCCAGGCGAACCGGCGGTAGGGGCCGATCCGCCGGTTGAGGGGGGAGGGCGGAGCCGCGAGCCCGGTGCGGATCAGCGAGCCGGCGGCCTCCAGGCCCTCGATCGCCGCGCTCGCCATCTGGCGGGGGGCGCGCAGCACCGCGCGGGTCCCGCGCACCACGGCCGCCGGGTTCGCCACCCGCTCGACGAGCGCGTCGGCGAGGAGCTGGGCCCCGCTCGGCTCGGGCTCGGGAAGCCACGGCTGGGGCTCGGATGTCCGCTCGGGATCCGGATCGAGGTCGAACAGCACCGTGGTTATGTCAACCCCGGAAACCCCGTCGACCAGCGCGTGGTGCGTCTTGGCGACGATCGCGAAGCGGCCGCCGTCGAGGCCGTCGATCAGCCACATCTCCCAGACCGGCTTGCTGCGATCGAGGCGCTGGGAGAAGATCCGCGCCGCGAGAGTCCGCAGCTGGTCTTCGGTGCCGGGGGGAGGGAGCGCCGTGTGGCGCACGTGATAGTCGAGGTTGAGGCGCGGGTCGTCCACCCAGACCGGGCGACCCTGCCCGAAGGGGACGAAGCGAAGCTTCTGGCGAAAGCGAGGGACCAGGTGAAGCCGCGAGGCGATGTGGTCACGGAACTCCTCGTACTCCGGCGCGGGGCCCTCGAACACCGTGGTCGACGCCACGTGCATGTGAGCTGGGCCGTGCTCGAGCTGCAGGAACGAGGCGTCGAGCCCGCTCAGTCGGTCGCCATGCGCCATGTGTCAATCATCGCACGGCGGGGGCCGCGTGGCGAGCTTTCGGCCGGGGCTCGGGCGTGCGGTCAGGCTTCGATCGCCAGAGCGCCCTGAACCGGCGCCGAGCCGAGCCGCTGGGCATCCGCAGCGAGGCTGGAGACTCCGACGCCCAGCAGCCGCACCGGCGCATCGAGCTCGAAGGCGGCGAGCAACTCGCGGGCGATCGCTCGCACCCGCTCGGGGTCGCGGGTCGGCTCGTCGATCGTCTTCGAGCGGGTGTGGGTGCGGAACGGCCGGAGGCGGATCTTGAGCGTCACGGTGCGCCCGGATCGCGCGCCGGCGGCGAGGCCCCGACAGACGGAGTCGACGAGCTCATCGAGGGTGCCGCGGAGCGTCGCCGCGTCGGTCACGTCGGCCTGAAACGTCGTCTCGCGGCTCTCCGACTTCCGCTCTCGCCCGGTGACCACCGGGCGCTCGTCGTGGCCTCGAGCCCGTTCACGCAGCGCGTGGCCGAGGCGGGGCCCCAGTGCCCGCTGCAGGGCGGGGTCCTCCGCCGCGGCCAGGTCGGCGACCGTCCGGATCCCGAGCCCGGCGAGCCGCTCGGCGGTCCGCTCGCCGACGCCGGGGATCAGGGTTGCAGGCCGGTCGCCGACGGCCTCGAGCATCCCGTCCGGCTCGAGCAGGCAGAGGCCATCGGGCTTCTCGAGGTCAGAGGCGATCTTGGCGAGCAGCTTGTTGGGCGCCAATCCAACCGAGCAGATCAGCCCGGTCGCCGCGCGGACGTCGCGCTTCAGCTGCCGGGCCCGTGCCTTCGGCGTCGGGGAGCCGCTCAGGTCCAGATAGGCCTCGTCGAGGCCGGCGACCTCGATTCGGTCGCTGAACCGTCGCAGCACCTCCATCACCTGGGCCGAGGCTCGCCGATAGAGCTCCAGGTTGCGGGGGAGGAGCACCGCCCGCGGACAGCGACGGTGCGCGACCGCCAGCGGCAGGGCGGAGTGAACGCCGAAGCGGCGGGCCTCGTAGGAGGCGGCCATGACCACGCCCCGAGCGGTGGCGTCGGTCCCGGTGGCGACGATCACGGGTTGGCCACGGAGCTCCGGCCGCCGCAGAAGCTCCACCGAGACGAAGAACGCGTCCATGTCGACGTGGGCGAAGATGCGGGGCCAAGCTCGCCAGGCGGCCATCGAATCAGGCTACGCGCCGCCTCCGCCGGAACCGCCCGCAGGGCGCACTCGCCGCAACTTTTGCCGCCTCCGCGTGTTGGCGGGCCAGAGGGCCGGCCCTCCGTTGTCGGCTGGCCGAACTCAGAGGAGGTAGACATGCGGATCAAGAGGCGACTGATCGTCGTCTGCGCCCTGGCGGCGACCGCGGCCCTGGCGGCCGTCGGCGTTGCCCAGGCGATCAATGCGAACTCGACGGCGACCATCGCGGTCTCGCC
>JAHEXV010000099.1 GCA_023251935.1 bacterium
CGGGACCGAAGTGGCATTCGCGCGGCTGTCCACCCGGAAGAATGGGAACACCGGCTCTCGCATCTACGCCGCAAACGTGACCGGCGGCGGCCCACACGCGCTCACCCACGGCGGCGATCGAGTCCTCGACTACGGGCCCCAGTGGTCGCCCGACGGTGATTCGCTCGCGTTCGCGCGAATCGTCGAGTCCCACTCTCGATACGTGACCAAGATCGTCGTCTCCGACAGTGACGGCGGTCACCCGCACGCGGTGGCAAAGGTGGTTCTTACGCCCGACTCGCGCACCTTCTCCTACGTCTGGGAACCGACCTGGGATCCCGATGGCGCCCACCTCGCTTACACGCGGGTGAAGTTCCGACACGACGGTTTCGTTCGCCCGTCGCTGTACCGAGTCGCCACCAGCGGCCCCCCCGCGAGGCTGCTCCAGCGGGACGGATCGGCGGCAAGCTACTCGCCGGACGGTTCGCGGATCGCCTTCTCGAGCACCACGGACCGGAACGCGGAGGATTGCGGTTCTGACGAGTGCGTCGTCAGAGGTGAGATCTACGTGATGAGGGCCGATGGGACTCATCTCCGGCGGCTCACGCGCAACCGAGGGAACGACTCAGACCCCGACTGGTCCGCCGACGGCCGGCGAATCGCGTTCTACAGCGACCGCAACCAGCCGGGCGAGTACTCCGAGGCCGCGGAGCTCTACTCCATCCGCCCGGACGGGACCTGCTTGACCTGGCTCACGAACGGTACCCCGGCCAGCGAGTCTCCGGACTGGGAGCCGGACGCCTCTGCGTCGACGGATCCAGGCACGTGCGGCGGCACCGATCGGCGCCCGCTCGTCGAGACCGATGTGCGGCCGGCGCGCCACAGCGGCCTCGGCGCGCTGTGGCTCGGGAAGCGTTATCGGAGCCAACTGCTCACCTTCGTCACGGGTCGGCCGCATCGCCGCCACGTCGGATTCGGCTACGACGACTGCGGCCTCTACTCGGCTCGGCTTTGTCAGCCCCCGCTCCACCTGGCGGAGCGCTCCGTGTGCGCCTCGGGTGGCCTCTTGGTCGAGATCGCGGCGGGGCGGCGCCTGACGCAGCGCCGCGGTGTTCTGGTGGCGCTGAGGGCGCGAGGAGTGACCGCGCTCACAGGTGGGTCGGTAGTTGACCTCAGGATCGAGGACGCGCCGCGGCACCAGGGCTCAAGGCTCGCGGCCGAGCTCGAGGCCCTGCGAGGCCTGCGGCGCCTCGGTCAGACCCGGCCGCGGCAGACGCTGCCTCGAACGCGCCTACCGGGCGCGCTCATGCGAACGCTGGGGAAGGCCGTCGCCGAGCGTCGGCGCTCGGGCAGCCTCGGCGCCGTTGCCGACGCCCTCCGGGTCACCCGCTCCGAGGCACATGCCCTCTTGCGCCTCGCCCGAGCCGTCCAGCGCTACGGCCACGTCGGCAGGGTTCCCTGCGCCGAGGGCCGAGTTGCGCTCAATAGAGGAACGCAACTCGGCCACCGGCGAGGGTGGGCTTCCCGATCACTGGGACCGAGTGCAGGCGTAGTCGCGGCCCGGACCGGGAATCTTGAAGGTGACCTTGTCGTAGGCGGAGTACGCCTCGGGCCACTCGGTCAGGGCCGCGACGCAGTAGTGGACCGCATCGTTCTGGCTCTTCGCGTCGGCGTAGGCCTTCCCCCCCTGCTCGTGCACCGGCGGGAACGAGATGTCAACGGTGGTCTTCTGCGTGGTTCCGCCGCACGCCGAGAGGGCGAGGGCGGCGATTAGCGGCAGCAGGGCGATCAGGCGGCGCACGGCCAGCGATCCTAGCGCCCGGAGCGGGATCGCTTCGCCCGAGCAGCCCCATCCATGCCCGCCGTCATCCCTCGCGGTCCGGCCGCTCGGGGTAGAGCTCGTCGATCGTGACGAGGGCCTCGAAGGGGGCGCCGGCGGCGTCGGCGATCGCCCGGCCGCCGCCGGCCAGCCGATCGACGACGCACCACGCGCCGACGATCTCCAGTCCCTCGGATCGGATCCGCTCGATCGCCGCCACGGTCGAGCCGCCGGTGGTGACCGTGTCCTCGACCACCAGGCACCTGGCTCCTCGCTCGACCGGCCCCTCGACCCAGCGCTGAAGGCCGTGCTCCTTGCGCTCCTTGCGAACGAAGAACCCCGCCAGCCGCTCGCCCTCCGGGACGGCGATCGCCGCGCAGGCGAGCGGGATCGCCGCCATCACCGGCCCGCCCACCGCGTCGGCGCCGGCCTTTGCGGCGGCGGCCGCGATCAGCTCACCGGCGGCCAGGAACCCGGCGGGACGAAGCAGGGCCCGCCTCGCGTCGACGTAGTAAGAGGCCCGCTGACCGCTCGACAGGGTCACCTCGCCGATCACCAGGGCGTGCTCGCGAAGCTCGGCGATCAGGGTGGATCGTGCGGCTTCGTGCTGGGCCAAGGCGCCGCGGAGGCCTAACCGTAGGTGTAGATCGACATCCCGAGGCTGACCCAGTTGTAGATGAACTTCGACTCCGGGATCGGGTTGCGCACGCAGCCGTGGCTGGCCGGGTAGGGCGGCACGGAGTGATAGCCGTGGATCGCGTAGCCGCCGTGCCAGTAGACCGAGTAGTACATGCCCTCCGAGTTGAAGCCTGGCTGGCGCATGTAGAAGTGGTAGTGGCCGCGGATCGTCGGGGTGGCCGGGGCGCCGGTCGAGACGGGGAAGGTGTACTGGGGCTTGCCGTGATTGGCCAGCACCATCACCTGCCTGGCGATGTCGACCTCGACGTGCTTGCCCTTGCCGGGGTACTGGAGGTGGAAGCTGCCTCGGCCGGCGGCCAGCTTCTTGAAGATCCCCGGCGAGGCGTTGAAGGTACGCTTCATGCCGTTCACCTTCCGGAACGCCATCACCGCGAGGCCGGTCTTGGCGCTGTAGCGCCTGCCGTGGGTGGAGAAGTACCCCCGTCGCACGAGCAGGTGGTTGAACAGCTTCACGGCGCTGTTTCGACCGCCGGGGCCGAGGTTCGGGTACTTGAGGTGGAACTTGGAGGAACGCGCGACGGCCCTGCCCTGGGCGCTGGTGCCCGCGTGCTTGGCGACCACCCTGTAGGTCCCCGGCTCGATCAGCGCCGGGGAGCGGAGCTCGAAGCGACCCTTGTCGGTGCCGTGGACCCGCTTGAGGAGCGGGTTGCGCTTGGTGACCACGTGTCCCCGGCGCACCAGCGCGACCCTTACCCGTTGGCCCGGGACGAACGGTCGCAGATAGCCCACCGCTCGGGACCGGTGCCCGACCCTGAGCCTCCCCTTGCGAAGCCCCTTGGCCTGAACGCTCAGGTGGGCCCGACCAGGGGGCGGCGAGGCGCGGCGCTCCGACGCCAGCGGGGTCGAGGCGCCCGGAGCGCTCTCGGCGCTCATCACCCGCGTCGGCGCATGCCCGGCGGTCGTCGCGGGCGCGACGAGGAGGACCACGGCCGCGAGCCCTGCCAAGAGGAGACCGATCCGGCGCCGGCCAAGCACGGCGCGCATTGTGTCACGTGGGGTGGCGAGATCCCGGATCCGGTCAGGGAACCAGCTTCGCCCTCAGCGCTCGGACTGGGATCACGAACAGCGCCGCCGTCACCGCCACCAGCCACGCCGTGTGGAGGAAGATCTGCAGCGCGTCTGGGCCGTTCGCCATCCCGCGCGTGATCTCGACCAGGTGGTAGAGGGGCAGCAGCCAGGCCACCGCCTCGACCCAGCCGGGCAGCTGGCTGAACGGGAAGAAGATCCCCGAGAACAAGAACATGGGCGTGATC
>JAHEXV010000018.1:0-24530 GCA_023251935.1 bacterium
GTGCTCTGGCTGGCTCTCGCGGGCTGGTGGCTCGCGCCCGGCCATCTGGTGGCCGCGGTGCTGCTGGCGATCACGATCATCGGGCTGCCGCTGGCGGCCGGGCACATCAAGCTCGTGCCTGTGTCGCTGTGGCCGTTTGGGCGCGAGATCGTGTCGATCGACGAGGCCCGCGCGCTGGAGGCCGTCGACGCGGTGACCGTCAGGTCGCGTGGCTGAGGGCCCGCCCCCGCGCGAACAGGATCAGCCAGGCGGTCCGGGCGCGATCGCGGTCCGCCGCCTCACGACTGCGAGCCGGAGGGTGCCTCGAGGCCGAGCTCGCCGGCCCGGGCGGCCATCGCGTCGATGACGAGCTGGATGTGCTCGCTTTCCTCGACGCCGAGCTCCTCGATGCCTCGGCGGATCTGCTCGCGGTCGACCTTGGCGGCGAAGGACGGTTGCTTGAGCTTCTTGCGCACCGATTTCGGCTTCAGCCCGTCGATGCCGGTTGGGCGCACCAGCGCGCAGGCGGCGATGAACCCGGAGAGCTCGTCGACGGCGAACAGCGTCATGGCCAGCGGCGTCGTGCGCGGCACGTTCAGATATTCGGCGTGTCCGGCGACCGCGTCGAGCAGCTCCTCGGGATAGCCCCGCCCGCGTAGCTCGTCGAGCGCGATCCGCGGATGGCCCGTATCGGGATCCGGGTAGCGCTCGTAGTCGAGGTCGTGAACGAGCCCGGTGATCCCCCAGAGGTCCTCGTCCTCGCCGTCGCGGCGGGCGTAGGCGCGCATCGCGGCCTCGACTCCGAGCACGTGCTTGCGCAGCGAATCGGAGGCGATCCACTCGCAAACCAGGTCCCAGGCATCCTCACGCGTCGGCCCGTCCATGCCCCATTGTTACCCTAGCCGCCGAACCTGATGGCCGCCGAACGAGGCATCTGATGGAGAAGTTCATGATCCAGGGGGGCACCCCCCTCTCGGGCGAGATCGTCGCCGCCGGAAACAAGAACGCGGCGCTCCCGATCATGGCCGCCTGCCTGCTGACCGACGAGGAGCTGATGCTCGCGAACGTGCCTCGCATCCGGGACGTCGAGGCCCAGGTGGCGCTGCTGGAGCGGCTCGGGGTGAAGGCGGCCTGGACCAGCGACAACGAACTTCGCCTCCAGGCCGACGCGGTCACCGACACCGAGGTCGACGAGGAGCTGGCGAAGGCGATCCGCGCCTCGTTCCTGTTGGCTGGGCCGCTCCTGGCCCGATTCGGCCAGGTGCGGATGCCGCCGCCGGGAGGCGACTCGATCGGGCGGCGACGGATCGACGCGCATCTCGACGCCTTCCGCGACATGGGCGCCCAGATCAGGGGCGCGCGCTGGCTGGAGATCGCCGCGCGGGAGGGCGGGCTCGCGCCGTGCCGAATCTTCATGGACGAGCCCTCGGTGATGGCGACCGAGAACGCGTTGATGGCGGCGGCGTTGACCGAGGGGCCGACGACGATCTCAAACGCCGCTTCGGAGCCTCACGTCCAGGACCTGGCGCGCCTGCTGGTCAAGATGGGCGCCCAGATCGACGGCGTCGGCTCGAACGTGATGACCGTCCACGGTCGGGACAAGCTCGGCGGCGCCGACCACACGGTCTGCCCGGACCACATCGAGGTGGCGAGCTTCATGGCGCTGGCGGCGGCGACCGGCGGCGAGCTGCGAATCCGCGAGACGGAGCCCGATGACCTGCTGATGGTCCGGCGCCAGTTCCGCCGCCTCGGCCTGCAGTCGATGATCGAGGGCCGCGACGTGTTGGTGCCGCCGGAGCAGCCGCTCGAGATCAAGGTCGACGTCGGCGAGATGACGCCGAAGATCGACGACGGCCCGTGGCCGGCGTTTCCCGCCGACCTGACCTCGATCGCGCTGGCGCTCGCGACCCAGGCGCGGGGCGAGATCCTGATCTTCGAGAAGATGTTCGAGAACCGGCTCTTCTTCGTCGACAAGCTGGTCGCGATGGGCGCTCGGATCACGCTGTGCGATCCCCACCGGGCGATCGTCAACGGTCCGAGCCGTCTTCACGGCGAGCGCGTCGACAGCCCCGATATCCGCGCCGGCATGGCGATGCTCATCGCCGCCCTGGCCGCCGAGGGCACCTCGGAGATCGGCAGGGTCGAGCAGATCGACCGCGGATACGAGCGCATCGACCTGCGACTCAGGGACCTCGGCGCCCGAATCGAGCGCGTCTCGGTCGAAGCTGTCCCCGCGTAGCTGCAAGTCGGCACCGGAGGACGCCGGCCGACCGTGGGTAAGGTGGCGCTCGTGACGCATCGCATACCCCCAGGAACGAGAGACGTGCTACCCGACGAGATGCGGGAGCTGCGGCGAGTTCAGGGAGCGCTCGCCGCGGCCTTCGAGCGGTTCGGCTACGGCGAGGTCGCCACCCCGACGATCGAGTACCACGAGGTGCTCGCCCGAGGCGACGAGCGCGGAGCGCCGGCCGCGTACCGGTTCTTCGACGAGAACGGGGAGCTGCTGGCGATGCGAACCGACATGACGATCCCGATCGCTCGGCTGGTCTCGACCCGGCTCGGCGGCGCGGAGCCGCCGTTCCGCCTCTGCTACACCGGCAACGCCTATCGCGCGATCCGTCCCCAGCGGGGACAGATGCGGGAGTTCCTGCAGGCGGGCGTGGAGTTGATCGGCGTCGAGGCCCCGGACGGCACCGCGGAAGTGATCGAGGTCCTCGCCGCGGCGCTGGACGCGGTCGGGTTGACCAGGGCGGTAATCGGCCTCGGCGACGCCGACCTGTACCGCCAGCTCCTCGCCGAGCACGGGGTCTCCGACGATCGCCGCGAATCGATCCTCCGGGTCCTCGCCGGGCACGACCTGGTCGGGCTCGAGGCGGAGGTCGACCAGCTGGAGATCGCCCCTGACGAGCGCGAGACGCTGCTGCGGCTGCCCACCCTGCGCGGCGGGCGGGAGGTCCTCGATCGGGCGCGCGAGCTGGGCGGCGCCGCCGTCGACCGGGCGATCCAGCGGCTCGCCACCACCCACGACGCCCTGGTCGCGCGCGGGGTCGGCGATCGCGTCCAACTCGACCTCGGCCTGCTTCGCGATCTCGGCTATTACACGGGGGCGATCGTCGAGGTGTACGACCCGGCTGTCGGCCACGTCCTCGGAGGGGGTGGGCGCTACGACGACCTGATGGGCAGGTTCGGATGGTCGCTTCCCGCGGCCGGCTTCGCCCTCTACCTGGAGCGGGTCCACATCGCCCAGGCCGAGGAGGAGCGCCTGGGAAGGTCGCCGGCGGCAGAGGGGCGAGGGGGCGAGGCGAGGTGAGGTTCGCGGAGGTCTCCGGCTCGCGGGTCAGGGAGGAGGGCACCTTGAAGCTCGCCGTCCCGCGCGGGGCGCTGTTCGAGGGCACCCTCGACCTCCTCGACAGGGTCGGGGTCGAGACCGGCGAGCTCCGCGGCGAGTCTCGCTCGCTGGTGTTCGTCGCCGGGGGCCTGGTGCTGGTGACCATGCGCCCGTCGGACGTCCCGACCTACGTCGAGGCCGGGGCGGCCGACCTGGGGATCACCGGCAAGGACGTCCTGCTGGAGCAGAGCGACCGCGCCGTCTACGAGCTCCTCGATCTGGGCTACGGCGCCTGCCGGCTGGTCGTCGCCGGGCGCAAGGACGATCAGAGCCTCGGCGAGGCCGAGCGCCGCCTCGGATCGGTGCGGATCGCGACCAAGTACCCGCGGATCGCGACGCGGCACTTCGAGCAGAGCGGCCGCCAGGCCGAGGTGGTCGAGGTCAAGGGGTCGGTCGAGCTGGCGCCGCTGGTCGGGCTGGCCGACGGGATCGTCGATCTGGTCGACACCGGCAGGACGCTGGAGCAGAACGCGCTCGAGGTCCGCGAGGAGATCACCCGCTGCACCGCCCGTCTGGTCGCCAATCGCGTGGCCCACAAGCTGCGGGCGGCCGAGGTCGATGCGCTGACCGAGCGAATCAAGGGGGCGGTTCGCCGATGAGGCCCGAGTTGGTGGACTGGGATGGGCGCGACGCGGCCGGGCTGGCCGCGCGGCTGCGATCGCTGGCGCCGCCGCTGGGCGAGGTGACCCCCGAGGTGGCGCGGATCGTCGAGCGGGTGCGAGCCGGCGGAGACGATGCGCTGCGCGAGGTCTCGCGAGATCTCGGCGAGGAGCTCCCCGAGGCGCTGAGGATCGACCCCGAGGGGATCGAGGCCGCCCCCGGCCTGCTCGAGCCGGAGGTGCGCGAGGCCCTGCGGCTCGCCGCCGAGAACATCGAGGCGGTCGCGCGCGCCGAGCTCGAGGTGCGGGCGCGCCCGGCGGCGGTCGAGCTCCCGGAGGGCCAGGCGGTCGAGGTGCGCGACGAGCCGATCGCCGCGGTCGGGGTCTACGTCCCCGGCGGCCGGGCCGCATATCCGTCGTCGGTCCTGATGTGCGCGATCCCGGCGCGGGTCGCGGGGGCGGTCAGGGTGGCGGTGGCCAGCCCGCCGGGCGCCGCCGGGCGTCCCGATGCCGCCGTGCTGGCGGCCTGCTCGATCGCCGGGGTGAGCGAGGCGTACGCGGTCGGCGGCGCTCAGGCGATCGCCGCGCTGGCGTTCGGCACCGAGACGATCGAGCGCGTCGACCTGGTCGCGGGCCCCGGCAACCGCTACGTGCAGGAGGCGAAGCGGGTGGTGTCGGCGGCGGTCGGGATCGACGGGATGGCGGGGCCGAGCGAGCTGATGGTGGTCGCCGACGGAACCGCGAACCCCGACTGGATCGCGCTCGACGCCTGCGCCCAGGCCGAGCACGGCGACGACAGCCTCGTGATCGTCGCCTCGCCCGACCTCGCCCTGCTCGAGCGAGTCGCCGAGTTGGTGGAGGGGCTGGTCGCGGAGCGGCCGAGCGTCGCGGGGGCGCCCCTCGCGCTGGTCACCACGACGGGCGTCGAGGCGGCGCTGTCGCTCGCCGATGCCGTGGCCCCCGAGCACCTGGAGCTCGCCTTCGAGGGCGCCGATCGCACCGCCGCTCGAGGGCGGGTCGCGGGCTGCGTGTTCGTCGGCGGCGGAGGAGCGACGGCATTCGGCGACTACGCCGCCGGCTCCAACCACGTCCTGCCGACGGGCGGTGCCGCTCGCTTCGGCGGGCCGCTTGGGCCCGGCACCTTCCGACGCCGGACCTCGATCGTCAGCCTCCCGCGGGCTGCCGCCGCGGTCCTCGCGCCCCACGTCGCCGCGCTGGCGCGGGCCGAGGGCCTTCCCGTGCACGGCGAGTCGGCCGAGGCGCGAGCCGGCCCCTGATCCGCAAAGATGCACGGTTTGCAGGTGATTTCACCACGCTCATGAGCCGAACAGCCGAGATCAACCGCTCGACCCGGGAGACCCAGGTCACCGTCGCCCTCGACCTCGATGGAGGAGAGGTGTCGACCTCGACCGAGGTCGGCTTCCTGGATCACATGCTCGAGCTGCTCGGCCGCCACGCCCGGCTCGGCCTCACTGTGGAAGCGAGCGGCGACCTCGAGACGGGGGCGCACCACACGGTCGAGGACGTCGGCATCGCATTCGGCCAGGCGCTCGACCGCGCTCTCGGCGACCGCGCTCAGATCCGTCGTTACGGTTACACGGCGGTGCCGATGGACGAGGCGCTCGCGATGTGCGCGATCGACGTCTCCGGACGCCCCCTCTGCCTGTTCGAGGCCGACCTGCCGCAGGTCTCGATCGCCGGATTCGACGCCGAGCTCGCCGAGGAGTTCTTTCGCGCCGTGGCGGCCAGCGCCAAGCTGACGCTCCACCTCGGGGTCCGCTACGGCTCCAACGCGCACCACATGATCGAGGCATGCTTCAAGGCGTTCGCGCGCGCCCTGCGCGAGGCGGTGGAGATCGACCCGGGCGAGTCCGGTGTGCCCTCCACCAAGGGAACGCTGACCGACTAGCGAAGTCGGCGACGAGCGGAGCGCCGGCGACCCCCGACCGCAGCCTGCATACTGACCCCGTGGCCTCGATCGCGATCCTCAACTACGGCATGGGCAACCTGCGCTCGGTCGAGAAGGCGCTCGAGCGGGTCGGCGCCGAGGTGGTGGTGACCGCCGATCCCCAGGCGGCGCGAGCGGCGGACGGGGTCATCCTGCCGGGCGTGGGGGCGTTTCCGGCGGCGATGCGGCAGCTCCGCGAGCTCGAGCTCGACGCCCTCGTGGCCGAGCGCCTCGGCGCCGGCACGCCGGTGCTGGGCATCTGCCTCGGCCTCCAGCTGCTGTTCGAACGGTCGACCGAGCTCGGCGGGGCCGACGGACTGGGCCTGGTGCCCGGCGAGGTGACCCCGCTCGAGGCGCCCGGGCTGAAGGTGCCGCACATCGGCTGGGAGTCGGTGCGCTGGGAGCGCTCCTCGGAGCTGATCGACGGCCTCACCGCTGCGACGCCGTTCTACTTCGTCCACTCGTTCGGGGTCCGGCCGGCCGATTCGGCCGACGTGCTCGGAAGCGCCGAGTGGGGGGAGCGCTTCACCTGCGCGGTCGCGCGACCGCCTCTGTACGGCGTCCAGTTCCACCCCGAGAAGTCGAGCGCCGCCGGCCTCCGCCTGCTCGCCAACTTCACCCGCATCTGCGCCCCGGTTCCCGCGTGATCCTCTACCCCGCGATCGATATTCGGGGTGGGCGGGTGGTTCGGCTCACCCAGGGCGATTACGGGAGGGAGACCGCTCACGACGCCGATCCGCTCGATGCGGCGCGCCGCTGGAAGGAGCAGGCGGCGCGCGTGCTGCACGTGGTCGACCTCGATGGCGCGCGCTCCGGGCACCCCGAGCACCTGGACAGGGTGCGCGAGATCGCCGAGCTCGGCGTTCTCGTCCAGCTCGGCGGGGGGCTTCGAGACGCGGCCGCCGTCGAGGCGGCGCTGGCCGCCGGGGCCGACCGCGCGGTGGTCGGGACGGCGGCGGTTCGCGATCCCGACCTGGTCTCGACGCTGGTGGGCGACCACGGAGATCGGATCGTGGTGGCGCTCGACGCCCGGGGCGGTCGGGTGGCGGTCGGGGGCTGGCTCGAGCAATCGGACGCCGCGCCCGCCGAGCTGCTGTCGGCGATGGCGGCCCGCGGCGTGCGCCGTTTCCTCTACACGTCGATCGAGGTCGACGGAACGCTCGACGGGCCGGCGCTCGCCGCGCTGCCGGAGGTCGACGCCGTCGCCTCGCGGGTTGGCGCCGAGCTGGTCTATTCGGGTGGCATCGGCTCGATCGACGACCTCCGGCGCCTGGCTGCGCTCGGCCTGGCGAGCCTCGGCGGGGTGATCGTCGGCCGGGCCCTTTATGAAGGGCGCTTCACCGTCGACGAGGGACAGGCCGCGCTGGACGGTGATCGCTGATCGCGGTGGAGGGGACGATCTCGAAGCTGTTCGCGCGTGGCAGGGCGCTTCCGTGGGCTCGGCTCTATTTCCTCAGCGAGTGGGCGTATCGAAAGGGCAGGGCGGTGCACGGCGGGCTGACCGAGGCGGAGCGAAGCGAGCTCGGGCGGCTGCTGAAGAAGTCGAAGGGCCGCCGGAGGAACCTCAGCGCCCGCGAGTTCGAGCGCCTACGCGGGCTCGGGATGAAGGCGTTCGACGCCGCCCGCCGGGCCTGACCACCGGGCGGCGGTCGCTACGCTCGCGGAATGGCATTGAAGCGCGTCATCCCCTGCCTCGACGTCGACGAGGGCCGGGTCGTCAAGGGCACGAACTTCGTCGGCCTCCGCGACGCGGGCGATCCGGTCGAGCTGGCGGCGCGCTATGACGACGAGGGCGCCGACGAGCTCGTCTTCCTCGACATCACGGCGTCCCACGAACGGCGCGAGACGATCGTCGAGCTCGCCCGGCGAACCGCCGACAACGTGTTCATCCCGTTCACGATCGGGGGCGGCATTCGCACCGCCGATGACGCCCAGGCGGTGCTCGACGCGGGGGCCGACAAGGTGTCGGTCAACTCCGCCGCCCTGGCCCGCCCCGAGCTGCTCACCGAGCTGGCCGAGGTCTTCGGCGCCCAGTGCGTCGTGATCGCAATCGACGCCAAACGCGCCGGGGCTAGGGACGAAGTCCCGGATCGTGCGGTTGAACCTGCCGGTCGGTTGGCGCCCGAACCCGGCGACACCGGACGCGAAGCGGAGGATGTCGCCGGGGTGATGTCCTCTTGGGACGTGTATGTGAATGGGGGGAGGAGGGTCGTCGAGGGACGCGATGCGGTCGCCTGGGCCCGCGAGGCGACGGAGCGCGGGGCCGGCGAGGTGCTGCTGACCAGCATGGACCGCGACGGGACGACCGACGGCTACGACCTCGAGCTGACCCGCGCGGTGGCCGAGGTCGTCGCCGTCCCCGTGATCGCCTCGGGCGGCGCCGGCGAGCTGCGCCACCTGGAGCAGGGCATCGTCGAGGGCGGCGCTGACGCCGTCCTGTGCGCGTCGATCTTCCACTACGGCACCCACACGATCAGGGAGGCCAAGCAACACCTCCACGAGGCCGGGGTCCCGGTCAGGCTCACCTGATGGCCGAGTCCGCCCCCGGCTTCGGCGGCGTCCTCGAAACGGCCCTCTACTACGAGGAGGCGGCGAAGCCGCAGATCGAGCGCTTCTACTCCGAGGTCCTCGGCCTGCGGGCGGTCGCCGGCTGGGAGGACGGCACGGCCTACCGGGTCGGCGCCGGCATCCTGTTGCTGTTCGACCGCGAGAGGCTCGATCAGCGGACCGAGCCGTACTCGCGCCACGGGGCGACAGGCGCGGGGCACGCCTGTCTCGAGGCCTCACCGGGTGAATACGAAGCCTGGAAGCAGCGGCTCGCCGCTCGAGGGGTGACCGTCGACCACGAGGCCAGCTGGCCCGGCGGCGGGCGCTCGATCTACTTCCGCGACCCGGCGGGCAACCTGATCGAGATCGCCGACCGCGATCTGTGGCCCGGGTGACACCCCTCGGACCTGCTATCCGCCAGAGGAGGAGCGGTGGCGGCCCGCGGGCCAAGGCGAGATACTACGCGCCGGTGTCGCAGCAGAACGTCGAGTTTCTGGAGGGTCTTTTCGCTGGTGCCGCGGACCTGGACAAGCAGGCCCTGCTCGACGCCTTGCCGGACTTGATCGCCCAGACCTGCGACCCCGAGATCGAATGGGTCGAGGATCCGAAGCGAGCAGACAGACGCGTTTACCGAGGGCACCAGGGCGTGCGCGAGTCGTGGGAGCGCTGGCTTGAGAACTTCGACGAGTACAGCGGCGAGGTCGAGCGGATGGTCGACTGCGCGGACAAGGTGCTCGTGGTCCTTCGCGAACAGGGCCGCGGAGCCCTGAGCGGCGCAACCATCAGCCAGCGGATCTATGCCGTGTTCACCTTCCGGGCCGGCAAGATCGCCCGCTACGAGGAGTTCTATGACGAGCAGGCGGCCCTCGAAGCCGCCGGACTGGGGAGTAGCCGTAGCGAGTCTCGCTAGGGCGCCTCTGGACCACGGCGCCCGTGCTTTCCTCGCTTCGGCGGCTGCGGCTTGAAGGCGCGGATCGTCGAGGTGCCCGTCAGGTAGATCTTCTTGCCGTCGGAGATCACCGGGTTGTACTCGCCCTGGTCGTTGGAGAAGACCTTCTTGCCGCTCTCGACGTCATAGCCGAAGGTGCCGATGTTCGGCCCGATCACCGAGACGTAGGCGGTCTCGCCGACCACGCTCGAGGAACCGAGCACGATCCCGCCGACCGAGCGGTCCCAGCGCACCTCCCCGGTGCGGGCGTCGAGCGCGTAGAAGTGCTTGTCCTCGGAGCCGATATAGACGGTGGGCGGCGAGTGGGACGTCTCCGCCGCCGCCGGCGACGAGTAGACCTCGGCGCCGGTCGAGTGGCTCCAGGCGAGCTCCCCGGTCTCCTCCACGTAGCTGTACACGCGCCCGTCGAGCCCGCCCAGATAGACGCGTCCCCAGGCGACCGCCGGGGTCGAATAGGCGCCCCCGCCGTGCAGGAACCCGCCCCCCTGGGTGTGGGCCGTCCACTTGACGTGCCCGTTCCCGGCGTCCAGCGCCCACACCTCGCCGGCGTAGTTGTCGGCGAACACCATGCCCTTGTCGAACGCCAGCGCACCCTTCACGGGGCCGCCGGTGTGCACGGTCCAGTCGGTCTTGCCGGTCTTCGCGTCGAGGGCGAAGATGTCGCCTGACTCGCAGCCGAAGATCACCTTCCCGGCGTGAACCAGGGGGGACGACTCGCTGCGCCCCGGCAGGGGGTGGCGCCAGAGCACCTCGCTGCCGTGGGGGTGCGGACGGATCGCCACCGCCTGCTGGGGCTCGAGGTTGACCGCGAACAGGCGGCCCTGCGAGTAGGCGGGCGACGACGCGTTCAGGGTCCCGATCTTGCGCTTCCACTGGATGTGGCCGGAGCCGGAATCGAGCGCGTAGAACATCCCGTCCTTGTCCATGAAGTAGATCCTGCCCTTGACGACGATCGGCTGGAACTCGAGCAGCTTCCCGGCCTGAAAGCTCCACTGCGACGAGCCGAACGGAGGATCGAGATGCTTGCTCGGCAGGTAGCGGGTGCGCTCGCGGTCGTGGCCGTAGAGGGGCCAGTCGACCGTCTTCACCGCCTCCTTTTTGTCCTGGAAGGCGGCGTTCGGGTTGGAGACATCCGCGGGGCGCTTGAGGGCGAGGTAGGCGACGATCGCCACCACGCCCACCACAACCAGGCCGGCGCCGCCGGCGATCGCGAGCCGGCGACGCACGCTCCACCCGCGCCAGGTCTTCAATAAGCGAGCCATCCGCGAAGCCCGTCATGGTAGGGAACGCCTCCGAAGGCCCGGTGAACCCGCCCGCATGACTCCCGCACAGCCGAACATGGAGCCGGAGCGGCTCGCGGAGCTGCTGCCGACGCTTCCGGGCCTCGACCGGGTGCGGGAGGCGGCCAGCGGGCTCGAGGCGTATCTCGTCGGGGGAACCGTGCGTGACCTGCTGCTCGGACGGGAGCGAGCGGACATCGACGTCGCCGTCGAGGGTGGCGGCGTGGAGGAGCTGGCGCGACGCCTCGGCGGCACGGCGCGGGTCCACGAGCGATTCGCGACCGCGATCGTCCGCACCGACGACCTGGAGGTCGACCTCGCCGCCACCCGCAGCGAAACCTACGCTCGGCCCGGGGCGCTCCCCGAGGTCGCTCACGCCGGCCTCCCCGAGGACCTCGCCCGCCGCGACTTCACCGTCAACGCGATGGCGGTCCCGCTGAATGCGGAGCCCGAGCTGATCGATCCCCACGGCGGGTTGAGCGACCTGGGGCGCGGCGAATTGAGGATCCTCCACGACGGCTCGTTCGTCGACGATCCGACCCGGGCGCTTCGCGCGGCGCGATACGCGGCGCGGTACGGGTTCGCGCTCGAGCCGGCGACCGCCGAGCGGCTGCGGGAGACCGACCTCGGGACTGTGTCCGGGGAGAGGGTCGAGGCCGAGCTGCGAAAGCTGGCGGCCGAGCCCGAGGTCCGGACGGGATTCGCGCTGCTCGCCGAGTGGGGGCTGCTCGAGCTCGAGCCGGGCGCGCTGGACCTGGTCGGAGCGGTGTCGGAGCTGGCCGGGGGCGGCCCCTGGGCGACGATCGCGGATCGTGGTCAGGCGATCCTGGCCGCGGCGCTGGGACGCGGGATCGGGGAATCGCGGCGACTGGCAATGGCGACGCCCGCGCGCCCGTCGGAGGCGGTCGAGCTCGCCGGTCGGCACTCCGGCGTGGAGTTGACACTCGCCCGCGCGCTGGGCGCCGAGTGGCTGGATCGCTATGCCTCGGACTGGCGAGGGGTCCGCCTGGAGATCGATGGCGACGATCTGCTCGCCGAGGGTGTTCCCGAGGGGCCGGCGATCGGGAGGGGCCTCGCCGAGGCGCTGAGGGCGAAGCTCGACGGCGAGGTGAGCGGCCGAGACGAGGAGCTTCGCGCCGCGCTGCGGGCGGCGCGCGAGACGCCGCCGCGGGACGGCGCGAACTCCTAGCGCCGTTTCGCTACTTTCGCCACCGTGAGCGACCCATTCCGCGACGACTACAGGTATCTGACCGAGCTGCCGGAGGAGCTCAGGGACAGGCGCCGCGCCGCCGCGCGGCGGCGCCGGTGGCGGCGCCGACTCGCGGTCGCGGGCCTGCTGGCGGTGATCGGCGCGGTGGTCGCCCTGGCGATCACGACGCTGGGCGGAGGCGGGTCCGGTGGCGGCAATGAAACGCAGCCGTCCACCGCCTCGGCGCAGGCGACGCCGCCCGTCTATCCGGCCGACTGGGAGCCGCACCTCGGGCCGGTGCCGATCCTCGAATACCACGCGATCCAACCGCCGGTCCCGGGCGCGGACTTTCCGCAGCTGTTCGTCCCCCAGGCCGACTTCCAGCGCCAGATGCAGTGGCTCGCGGACCACGGCTACGAGGCGGTGACCCTCGACCAGGTCGAGGCGGCCTGGTACGAGGACGGCAGGCTGCCGGCGAAGCCGGTCGTGGTCAGCTTCGACGACGGTTATGAGAGTCAGTACGTGGCCGCTTTCCCGGAGCTGCAGCACCTCGGCTGGAAGGGCGTCCTCAACCTGGTCGCTCGCGATTCGGACCTCCCGGATGCCGACGTCGCAAAGATGCTCGACGCGGGCTGGGAGCTCGCCTCGCACACGATCACCCACCCCGACCTGACCACCCTGGACGCGGCCCAGCTCGACCACGAGGTGGCCGGCTCGCGGCGGGTCCTCAAGCGGCGCTTCGGTGTCCCGGTCGACAACTTCTGCTACCCGGCGGGTCGCTACGACGACACGGTGATCTCGGCGGTCCGGGACGCCGGCTACGTTGGCGCCCAGTCCGAGGTGCCGGGGCTCGCCACCGCGGCCCACCCGTACGTCCTCAACCGGATCGAGGTTGAGCTCGACGACGGGCTACCCGGGTTCGTGAGCAAGCTCCGGTCCGCGGAGGGGGCGTAGCCCTGCGCTGGCGGGAGCAAGCCGGCGTCCGATGGCTCGAGGCCGAGCTTCCAGGCGCCCGGGCCGCGTTCAGCACCCGACTCGGCGGGGTCAGCGAGCCGCCCTTCGAGAGCCTCAACGTCGGGCGGCTGACGGGTGACCCGGCGGTCAGAGAGAATCGACGACGGCTCGCCGCCGGACTCGGCGTCGAGCCCGAGCGTGTCCTGATCGGCAGGCAGGTCCACGGCGCCGACGTGCTCCGGCACCAGCGGCCGATGCCCGTCGGGGCGTTCGCCGACCCGGCGCCCGGGCTCCCGGAGGCCGACGGCCACGTGGCGGTGGGCGACGGGCTCGTGCCCTTGGTCCTGGCCGCAGACTGCCTGCCTGTCGCCCTTGCCGGGGACGGAGGGGTGGCGATGATCCACTGCGGCTGGCGCGGGCTGGCCGCCGGGATCGTCGGGAACGGGGTCGAGGCGGCCGAGGCCCGCGCGGCGACGATCGGCCCCGGGATCGGCCCCTGCTGCTACGAGGTCGGCGAGACGGTGCTCGCCGCCTTCGAGGCGTTGGGGCCGGGGCTGGCGTCAGGCCGGATGCTCGATCTTCGCGAGGTCGCCCGCCGCCAGCTCCGACAGGCGGGCGTCGAGGAGATCGAGGTCTGCGAGCTGTGCACGAGCTGTCATCCGGAGCTCTTCTTCTCGCATCGCCGCGACGGCGAGCCCACCGGCAGGCAGGCGGGGTTGGCGTGGCGGGACTGATCCACGGGCTCGACGCGGAGCGGATTCGGCGCAACCTCGAGCGTGCGCGCGAACGGGCGGGCCCCGAGGTCGAGATCCTCGCGGCAACCAAGTACGTGCCGGCCGACGAGATGGGGGCGCTGGCGGAGGCCGGCGTGACGCTGGTCGGGGAGAACCGCCTCCAGGATCTCGAGGCCAAGCGCGAGCGCTGGGCCGACGCCTTCAGCTGGGACTTCATCGGCAACCTGCAGAGCCGCAAGGTGAAGGGGATCCTGCCGCTGGTCCGGTTGATCCACTCGGTGGCCAGCGACTCGGTCCTCGCGCAGCTCGAGCGTCATGCGGCGCCCGACACCGAGGTGCTGGTCGAGGTCAACGCCGCCGGCGAGGAGGGGAAGGGCGGGGTGGCCCCGCAAGAGCTCGGTGAGTTCATCGCCCGCTGCCCGGTTCGGGTGGTGGGGCTGATGACGATGCCCCCGTTCAGCACCGACCCCGAGGCCTCGCGCCCGTTCTTCGCCCGTCTCGCGGAGCTCGCGGCCGCGCAGGGGCTGAAGCGCCTCTCGATGGGCACCAGCCAGGACTGGGAGGTCGCGATCGACGAGGGGGCGACGATCGTTCGGCTGGGAACCGCCCTTTACGCGTAGGGGTCTCGGCACGCAATCCAGACCTCCCGACCCCGCTCTACAATGCGCATGCGCAACGCGCAATCCGTACAGGAATAGTGCAAGCAGAAGCGAACGTACGCTGAGCGATGGCCTTTCGCGACACATGGCACCGCGCGCTCGTCTACTTCGGGCTCGCGGAGGACCCCGAATATCAGGAGCCGGACCTCTACGAGCCCGACACCGGGACGCAGGGCGACCTCTACGAGACATCCGCGCCGCGGTCGGCCAGCGTCAGCCCGATCCGCCAGCGCCGCCGGGCGCGGGATGAGATCGACGACATCTTCGCCGACGACGAGCCGGTGGGGGATTCCCGCACCCGCGCGCTTCGGCCGGTGGGTGGCAACGGGGGCGCCGACGTGCGCGTTCACCTGGTCACCCCGTACAGCTTCAACGACGCTCAGGAGGTGGCCGACAAGTTCAAGCAGGAAGTGCCGGTGATCCTCAACCTCCAGACGACCGACTCCGAGCTCGCCAAGCGGCTGATCGACTTCACGTCCGGCCTCACCTACGCGCTGGGGGGCGGGATGCAGAAGATCGCCGACAAGACCTTTCTCCTTACGCCGCGAAACGTCGAGGTGTCCGCCGAGGAGAAGGCCCGCCTGGTCGAGAAGGGTTTCTTCAACCAGAGCTGAATAACTCCGCCGGCATGCTCCGCTTCGCGTCCGCTGCCGGCGGGTTTGGGCGCGTTACGTGGCGGCAGGTCGTACTCGGGTGATCCGCGACTGCGTCGCTAGCCCATACGCTTTGTCCCATGAGGGTTGGTTTTGCAGGTGCCGGGAACATGGCTGCGGCCATGGCGCGGGGGTGGGCAGCTGGGGACGGCGGTCCGGAGGCGATGCTGTTCTGCGACCTCGATGCCGATCGCGCGGCAGCGGTTGCCGCAGAGGTGGTAGGGGAGACGCGTGACAGCCTTCCGGAGCTGGCGACGGACTGTGAGGTCCTGGTGCTCGCCGTGAAGCCCGGCGCGCTGCGGGACGTGGCCGAGGAGCTGGATGGCAAGGCACCCGCGCTGATCTCGATACTCGCCGCGACGTCGACCGCCACGATCGCGGAGGTGTTTCCAGGCGTACCGGCGCTGCGGCTGATGCCCAACCAGCCCGTGGAGGTTCGCCGGGGGGTGCTTTGCTACGTGGCCGCCGAAGGTATGCCCGACGGGATCCTCGTGAAACTGCTGGGGCTGCTCGAGCCGCTGGGAGAGCTGATCCCGTTGCAGGAGCACCTGATGGACCCTGCGATGGCGGTCATGTCCAGCTCGCCTGCGTATATCGCGCTGGTGGCGGAGGCTCTGGCCCGCGGCGGGGAGCGAGAAGGCCTGGATCCGAAGCTCGCCGGTGAGCTGGTCGCTGGAGCCCTGGCCGGTACCGCGGAGCTCCTGGGGAAGCGCGATCCAGAGACGATCCGCAACGCTGTTGCATCGCCGGGCGGCGCCACGGAAGCTGGGCTCGCGCAGCTCGAGGGAGTCGTCGAGGATGCCTTCGTGAACGCCGTCAACGCCTCGCTGGAGCGCTTCCGATGATCTTGCCGCTGGCGATCGGGCGCGGCACCGTCGCCGACTACGTCCAGGCGCTGTTCATCGTCTACTTCATCCTGATCCTGATCCGGGTCCTGTTGACGTGGGTGCCGCGGATCCCGTACAACCGCACCCTGCGGGCCGCGGTGCGATTCGTCGAGGAGGTGACCGATCCCTATCTCAATCTCTTCCGGCGGGTCATCCCGCCGATCGGCGGAGGCGGGTTCGCGCTCGACCTCAGCCCCATGCTGGCGATCAT
Organism: bacterium; assembly: GCA_023251935.1. Classification (GTDB taxonomy): domain Bacteria; phylum Actinomycetota; class Thermoleophilia; order Solirubrobacterales; family 70-9; genus AC-56. Next base: position 15,978 of record JAHEXV010000018.1, read on the forward strand.
CCTCCTGTATGTGGTGGGGCTCATCGTCGTCGGCGCGGTCCGCGGGTGAGCTCACCGCGTTGAGCGGCTCGCACGATGCCTGGCGCCGCGCCTTGGTCGTCTGCGGCGCCGTGGTCCTGATCGACCAGCTCTCGAAGGCGGCCGTGGTCTCCTCGCTCTCGGTGGGCCAGAGCGAGGCGCTGGCGCTCGGCTTCAGGCTCAGCAACACGCCGAACTCCGGCCTGGCCTTCGGAATCGGCAGCGGTCACGGCGCGGTGCTGGCGGTGACGATCGTGGCGCTCGCCCTCGTCCTGGTCTGGTTCGCGCTCGACCCCGCGCGGCCGGGACTGTGGCTCGCGGTGGGACTGCTCGCGGGCGGCGCGCTCGGCAACCTGATCGACCGGGTGCGCGCCGACGCGGTCACCGACTTCATCGACCCTCCGCTGTGGCCGACCTTCAACCTCGCCGACGTCGCGATCACCCTCGGGGCGGTCGCGCTGGTGCTGGTGTCACTCGGCGGTGAGGAGCGCGAACGGCCCAGGCACGACCGAGGCTGATGACGACCGAGCCGCGCATCGTTCACGCGGACGAGTGGCTCGCCGTGATCGACAAGCCCGCCGGGCTGATCGTCCATGCCGCACCCGGACATCGCGGACCGACCCTCGTCGACGCCCTCGACGACCTGCTGGCGGGGGGCGGGGACCCGAAGCGCCCCGGAATCGTCCACCGGCTCGACAAGGACACCTCGGGGCTGATGCTCGTCGCCCGCACGGAAGAGGCCCACCGGCTGCTCGCCGAGCAGATCAAGGCGCGCCAGGTCCGGCGCGCCTATCTGGCGCTCGTCGAGGGCCACCCGCGGTCGCGCACCGGGGTCATCGACGCGCCTCTCGGGCGGGACTATCGGGCGCCGGAGCGCCGCGCCGTCGGCGGGCGGGCGGCGCGCGCGGCCCGCACGCACTTCACCGTGCTCGAGCTGCTTTTAGAGGACGCTCTGGTCGAGGCGCGATTGGAGACCGGCCGAACCCATCAGGTGCGCGCCCACTTCGCGGCCATCGGGCATCCCCTGGCGGGGGATCCACGCTACGGGCACCCGCGGCGCCACGGGCTGGATCGCCAGTTCCTGCACAGCGCCCGACTGGGCCTCCGGCACCCGTTCACCGGCCAGGAGCTCGAGTTCAGGTCGGCGCTTCCGCCCGATCTCGAGCTGGCCCTGCGGCGGGCGCAGGAAAGCGGGTGAGCCCGGCCTTGGCCTCGGCGGCGTGATCTCTAGAATCCGCCCTCGACCGTAACCGACCCCCGGCGGAAGGCACGGGCCCTGCCCAGCGGTCAGTGACGCTGGGTCCCCGCGGCGCCGACCGGTGAAGCAACGCCAATCGAGACAAGGGAGCCCGATGTCCGAGCCTGGAATCAAGGAGCTGCTGGAGGCCGGCCTCCATTTCGGCCACCAGACGCGACGCTGGGATCCCCGCATGCGCCCCTACATCTACGGGGAGCGCGACGGGATTCACATCATCGACCTGCTGCAGACCGAGCACCTGCTCGCCGAGGCGCGGAGGTTCGCTGGCGAGGTGGCGAGCAAGGGGGGGACGGTCCTCTTCGTCGGCACCAAGAAGCAGGCCCGTGACTCGATCAAGGAGTGGGCGGAGCGCTCCGGGATGCCCTACGTCAACCAGCGCTGGCTCGGCGGGCTGCTGACCAACTTCCACACCATGTCGGCGCGGATCGATCGGCTGCACGAGCTGACCGCGCTCCGCGACGAGGGGCAGCTCGCGCTGCTGCCCACCAAGGAGCGCATGGCGCGCGAGGCCGAGCTGGTCAAGCTCGAGTACAACCTCGGCGGGGTGCGCGGGCTGAAGCCGCTGCCACAGGCGGCGCTGATCATCGACCTCAAGACCGAGGTGATCGCGGTCCGGGAGGCGGAGCGTCTGCGGATCCCGATCATCGGGCTGGTCGACTCGAACGTCGATCCGGTGCCGATCGACTATCCGATCCCCGGCAACGACGACTCGATTCGGTCCTGCAAGCTGGTGGTCCAGACGGTCGGCGAGGCGGTCTACGAGGCGGCCCAGTCGTGGCGCGAGGCCGAAGCCAAGCGCCAAGCCGAGGAGGAGGAGCGACGGCGGCGCGAAACCGAGGAGCGAGAGAGGCGCGAGGCCGAGGAACGGGCCCGCAAGGAGGCGGCCGAGGAGGCTGCCCGCCAGGCCGCCGAAGGCGGCGAGGCGAAGGCCGAGGGCGCCGCCCCGAAGCCCGAATGAGGGTGTTTGTCGGCGCGTTGCCGGTTGGCAACGCGCGAGGCCGGTGTCGCTGATGGGGGCTGTATCTGCCGCGGACGTGAAGACGCTCCGGGAGCGCACCGGGGCGGGGATCATGGACTGCAAGGCCGCCCTGGCCGAGGCGGGCGGCGAGATGGAGAAGGCAATCGAGATCCTGCGGGTCAAGGGGCAGGCGTCGGCTGCCAAGCGCAGCGGCCGCGCCACGGGCGAGGGGGTGGTGGCGTCGTACATTCACGCCACCGGCAAGGTGGGGGTGCTGGTGGAGGTGCAATGCGAGACCGACTTCGTCGCCCGCAGCGACGAGTTCCAGGAGTTCGCCCGCGAGGTGGCGATCCACATCGCGGGCGCTCATCCGTCACCGACCTATGTCTCGGTCGAGGAGATCCCCGACGACGTCCGGGACGCCGAGCGTGCGGTGTTCGAGGCGAAGGCCCGCGAGGAGGGCAAGCCCGCGGAAGTGGTCGACAGGATCGTCGAGGGCCAGCTCGCCAAGTGGGCCAAGGATGTCGCCCTGCTCGAGCAGGAGCACGTGCGCTCGGATCGGTACGAGGGCAAGTCGATCGAGGACCTGCGCGCCGAGCTCGCCTCGAAGACGGGGGAGAACGTGCGCATCGCCCGCTTCGCCCGCTTCGTGGTCGGCGAGACGGAATAACTCCGCCGGGACTTCGTCCCTGGCGCGGACGCCTTTAGGCTTGCGGTTACGCGATGGCCGAACCGTCGTTCAAGCGCATCCTCCTGAAGCTGTCGGGCGAGGCCCTGATGGGGTCGCTCGAGTATGGGACCGACCCGGCGCGGGTCGAGCGGATCGCGGCCCAGATCCACGAGGTGTCCCAGCGCGGCGTGGAGGTGGCTGTGGTCGTCGGCGCCGGCAACATCGCTCGCGGCCTCGACGCGGCGGCTCAGGGGATGGACCGGGCCACGGCCGACTACATGGGCATGCTCGCGACGGTCCTCAACGCGTTGACGCTCCAGGACGCGCTCGAGAAGCGCGGAGCGCACACCCGCGTCCTGTCCGCGATCCAGGTGACCGAGGTCGCCGAGCCGTACATCCGCCGCCGCGCGATCCGCCACCTCGAGAAGGAGCGGGTCGTGATCTTCGCCGCTGGTACGGGCAACCCGTTCTTCACCACGGACACCGCCGCCGCCCTGCGGGCCCTGGAGATCCGCGCCGAGGCGATCCTGATGGCCAAGCACGGGGTCGAGGGGGTGTACGACGCCGATCCCTCCGAGGTGCCCGACGCCACGTTCCTGCCCGAGATCACGCACCGTCAGGCGATCGAGCGCGGACTGCGGGTGATGGACTCGACCGCGCTGTCGCTGTGCATGGACAACGAGCTGCCGATCTACGTCTTCAACATGGCCGACGAGCGCAACATCGATCGGATCGTCTGCGGGGAGCGGGTCGGCACCCTGGTCTCGTCCGACGGAGCGCCGACCCGGGTCGAGGAGGCGGCGGGCAGACGATGAGCGAGTTCACCGACGAGCTGCTCGTCGACGCCGAGCAGCGGATGACGAAGTCCGTCGACGCCTGCCGCCACGAGCTCGCCACCGTGCGCACCGGCCGGGCATCGCCGCACCTGCTCGACCGGGTCGAGGTCGACTACTACGGGACCGAGACGCCGCTGCGCCAGCTGTCACAGATCGCCGCCACCGACGCGCGACTCCTGACCCTCACCCCCTACGACAAGAACGCGATCAAGGTGATCGAGAAGGCGATCCTCGAATCGGACCTCGGTCTGACGCCGTCCAACGACGGCAACGTGATCCGGCTGCAGATTCCGGAGCTCAACGAGGAGCGCCGCCGGGACCTGGTCAAGGTGGTCCATGGGGTCGCCGAAGAGGGCCGGGTGGCGGTGCGCAACATCCGGCGCGACGTGATCCACGACCTTCGCGAGCTGAAGAAGGAGGGCGAGATCGGCGAGGACGACGAGCGCCGGGCCGAGGCGGACCTCCAGAAGCACACCGACGCGGCGATCGACGAGATCGAGTCGTTGCTGAAGGGCAAGGAAGAGGAGATCCTCGAGGTCTAGGAGCGGGGGTGGCGGGGCGGATCGAATGCCAGCGAACCCGAGATACGTAGCGATAATCACCGACGGCAACGGCCGCTGGGCCCAGCGCCGAGGGCTGGCGCCGATCGAGGGCCACCGCGCGGGCGCCGACGTCGTCAAGGAGCGGCTCCGCGACGCGGTCGAGCTAGGGGTCGAGGAGCTGACGGTGTTCTCGTTCTCGACCGAGAACTGGTCGCGCCCTCCCGAGGAGGTCGAAGGCCTGATGCGGATGTTCGCCGAGCGGATCGAGCGCGAGACGCCGGAGCTCGACGCCGAGGGCGTCCGGATGCGCTTCATCGGCCGCCGAACGGGCGTCGAGCCCGGACTGGTGGAACGCATGGAGTGGGCCGAGGAGCTGACCGAGGAAAACGACCGCATCACGCTGTTCGTCGCCTTCAACTACGGCGGCAGGGCGGAGATCGTCGACGCGGCCGCCGGCTTCGAGGGCTCGACGGAGGAGGAGTTCGGGAGTCGCCTGTACGCGCCGGACATGCACGACCCCGACCTCCTGATCCGGACCAGCGGCGAGCGGCGGATCTCGAATTATCTCCTCTGGCAGTGCGCCTACTCGGAGCTCGTCTTCCGCGACGAGCTGTGGCCCGATTTCACCCGCGAGGCCTTCGAGGAGTCGCTCGAGGAGTTCGAGGCGCGGCAGCGGCGATTCGGCGCCCGCACCTAGCGAGCGCGGTGGGCACCGGCGCCCGCGCCCGTTAAGGTCGCGGTCCTGATGGACTTTCCGCCACGCCCGCCGGAGGCCCCGTCCCAGCCGGCGCCCCGGGAGCGGGCAGGGCACCGCCGGGCCGGGACTCCGATTGAGCCGCCCGGACCGCCGTTCGGCGGGCGACAGGCGCCCCGGGGGCGGAGGCGCCCGCGGCGCGAGACGCTGGCTCGGATCGCGGTCGCGGTGCCGTGGATCGGGCTGGCGATCTTCATCGTCGCCGTCGGCGGGCTGCCGTTCGCGCTCGCGATGATCGGCTTCGCGGTGATCGGGCTCTCGGAGCTGTTTCGAATGGCGAGGCGCTACCGGCCGATGGTCCCGGTCGCCTTCGCCGCCGCGGCTGCGATGGTGGTCGCCGCCTATTACGGGTCGCAGTTCCAGATCGTGCTGGTCGGCGTGGCGGCGTTTCCGGCCATGTTCGCCTACGCGCTGACCCGCCGCTCCTGGGCCGGCGTCACCCACTCGATGGCGATCACGGTGCTGGGGATCGCCTGGATCGGGCTGCCGTTCGCGCACGCCGTGCTGCTGCGCGAGCTGCCGTCGCATGGCGGCGCGCTGGTGATCGACGTCCTGGTCGGCACCTTCCTCACCGACACCGCCGCCTACGCGGGAGGTCGCCTGTTCGGGCGCCGTCCGCTGGCGCCGACCCTGTCCCCCAACAAGACCGTCGAGGGCCTTGCGTTCGGGATCGTGGGCGGGACGATGGGACTCTGGTTCGCCGGTCTCTACCAGGACTGGCTGTCGGGCGTCGACGCCCTGATCATGGGTATCTGCATCGCCGGGATCGCCGTGGTCGGAGACCTGTTCGAGTCGATGGTCAAGCGCGACCTCAAGATCAAGGACTCCGGGAACGTCTTCGGGCCGCACGGCGGCCTGCTCGATCGCCTCGACGCGCTCTTGTTCACGATCGTCGCTGGCTACTACCTGGCGGTCGCGTTCGGCTTCTGAAGCGGCTTGCTAAGCGCCTGCCGGACGAACTCGAGGTCTGCCCGCATGTCGTCGGCGGATCCGGGTGTCTCGCAGACCACCGGCGCCTGGGCGGTGCGGATCATCGCCCGCAGGGCCTCGGGCGCGATCATGCCGCGGCCGAGGTTGGCGTGCCGATCGGCGCCGGTGCCCGGGGGGTCCCGGGAGTCGTTGGCGTGGAGGAGGTCGATCCTCTCTGTGATCGCCAGCACCCGCTCGACCGCGTCGGAGAGCTCCTCGCCGGCGGCGTGGGCGTGGCAGGTGTCGAAGCAGAAGCCGACCTCGATCGTTCCCTTGCGCTCGCCGATCGTCTCCCACAGCCGCGCCAGGGCGTCGAAGCGCCGCGCGACGGCGTTATCACCCCCAGCCGTGTTCTCGATGTAGAGCGGCACGTCGGTCTCGAGCATCTCGAGGGTGCGTCCCCAGCGCCCGAAGCCGGCCTCGATCCCGTCCTCGGCGTGGCCGGGGTGAACGATCACCGCTTCGGCGCCCACCTCGGCCGCCGCCTCGCAGGTCTGCTGGAGGATCTTCCGCGACCCGTACCGGATGTTGTTCCGCGGCGAGCAGACGTTGATCAGGTACGGCGCGTGCACGTAGAGCGGTACCGAGGAGCGGCGCAGGTCCTCGGCGTCCGGGCGCTCCGGCGGCCTCTTCCACCCCTGGGGATCGGAGAGGAAGACCTGAACGCAGTCGGCGCCAAGGGCCGAGGCCTGATCGAGCGGGTGCTCGGGCGCGACATGGGCGCCCACCGCGGGCCTGGAGCCGGGCATCCGGCCGAGCATAGCCCCGCTTCAGGTCCCCTGAACCGCCCTGCTTACACTCCGTCGGATGAAGAAGCTGGTCATCCTCGGCGCCACCGGGTCGATCGGGGAGCAGGCGCTCGAGGTCGTCTCACGGTCGGACGAGCTGGCCGTGGTCGGCTTGGCGGCGGAGCGAAACTGGGAGCGGGCGCTCGCCCAGGCGCGTGACCACGGCGCGCCGGCGGTCGCCCTCGCGGATCCCACCGCGGCGGCGGCCGCGAGCGCGGCCTGGAACGGTCGCGTCCTGAGCGGCGAGGTCGGGATCAGGGAGCTGATTGCGGGCTCGGGCGCCGACCTGGTGCTGAACGGCATCGTCGGCTCGGCGGGGCTCGGGCCGACGATCGTCGCGCTCACCGAGGGCATCGAGCTGGCGCTCGCCAACAAGGAGAGCCTCGTGGTGGGGGGCGAGCTCGTGATGGCGCTGGCCGAGGCCACCGACACGCGGATCATCCCGGTCGACTCCGAGCATTCGGCGCTCTTCCAGCTGATCGGCGCGGAGCCCCCCGGCCGGGTGGAGCGGCTGGTCCTCACCGCCTCGGGAGGGCCACTGCGCGGACGCGCGGACCTATCGGGCGTGACGCCGGAGGAGGCGCTCGCCCACCCGACCTGGGAGATGGGCGGCAGGATCACGATCGACTCGGCGAGCCTGCTCAACAAGGGGTTCGAGCTGATCGAGGCCCACCACCTGTTCGGCCTCGCGTATCGGCGGATCGACGTCCTCGTCCACCCGCAGTCGATCGTCCACGCGCTCGTCAACCTCAACGACGGCGCCACTCTGGCCCATCTCGGATACCCGGACATGCGCGTGCCGATCTCCTACGCGCTCCACTATCCGGACCGGGCCGACGTCGAGCTCCCGACGCTCGACCTGGCGGCCGTCGGCGAGCTCTCGTTCGAGGAGCCGGATCTGGCGACCTTTCCATGCCTGCGACTGGCCCGCGAGGCGGGCGAGGCGGGGGGGACCGCGCCCTGTGTGCTGAACGCCGCGGATGAGGTCGCGGTGGCCGCGTTCCTCGACGGCCGGATTTCGTTCACCGCGATCGTCGAGGTCGTCGAGCGGACGCTCGACGCGCTGCCGGCGAGTCGGCCGGGACACTTCGAGGACCTCTTCGCGGCCGACGTCGAGGCGCGGGAGCGCGCCGGGGAGCTGGTCGGGCGGGTGGGCGCCGCTCGATGAGCTGGGTTCTGACCGTCGCCGGGTTCGCGGCGCTGATCATTCTCCACGAGCTCGGTCACTTCGCCGCCGCCAAGGCGACCGGGATGCGGGTCGAGCGCTTCTTTCTCTTCTTCCCGCCGAAGCTGGTCAGCGTGCGGCGAGGCGAGACCGAGTATGGGATCGGCGCCCTGCCCTTCGGGGGGTTCGTGAAGATCACCGGCATGAACCCCGACGAGAAGCTGCCCCCGGAGGTGGCCCCGCGCGCCTACTACCACCAGCCCGTCTGGAAGCGGATCGTGGTGATCTCGGCGGGGCCGGCGATGAATCTGCTGCTGGCGTTCGCGATCCTTTTTGCGCTCGCCTTCGGGCTGCGCAATCTCGACGGTCGCGTGGGTGACATCGACCCCGGGTCGCCGGCGGCGATGCATCTTCAAGCCGGCGACAGGATCCTCGCCGTGGACGGGAAGAGCTTCCCGAACGCCTCGACAGACCTGCGATTGAGCCGTTTTGCCCATCTCGTGAGCCTTCACAAGTGCCCGGGTGAGCAGACCGATGGGTGCAAGGCAAAGACGCCGGTGGAGCTGAAGATCGAGCGCCAGGGCCGCGTACGCAC